>NZ_JAHQVH010000077.1:0-12637 GCF_019052435.1 Bacteroides sp. MSK.20.12
TCGTTTTTCGGGAAGTGATATGGCTCTATTCAATCAATTCCCCGAATATTTTGGAGCAACGGAGATAAACAAGATTGAAACTACATACAGGTTTGGAGAGCCTTTGGTTTCTTTATCGTCGAACTTTATACAACGCAATAAAGCCCAAATACAAAAGAATATCCATTCGTTCAGCTCAGAAATGAGAACCGAGTTGGAATTCTATGCTTATGATAGACGAGATTACTGCAATACGATAGGGCAACTTGTGGCTTCTATTCCATCGGATAAATCAATATTCCTATTGGGGCGTTACTCTTTTGATGATTACTACCTCTCTTTTATGTACCAATCAATTAAAGAGGGTAATAGATTCTACTATGTGATAGGAGGACGAAAAATAGAGTTTTTAACCGTACATAAGTCAAAAGGTCTTGAAGCGAATTATGTAATACTCTTACAATGCAATAAAGATACATACGGTTTCCCATCACAGGTGAGTGACGACCCTGTGCTTAACTATGTGCTCACTAAGAGCGACCAATTCCCATACGGAGAAGAAAGAAGATTATTCTATGTTGCAATAACAAGGGCTAAGATAAAAACGCTTGTATTATACGATAAGCGTTTCCCGTCTGTATTTGTGGATGAATTCTTGCACCCCGAAAAGGTGTCAGAAGAAAGCTATGTAAAGCACCCTAACGCCAATAAAAGATGGACAAGAAGTGCAGACCAATTTTTATTGAAACTGCACAATGAAGGTAAGAGTGTCAAATATATTGCAAACAAAATGGGTAGAAGTCAAACTTCGATTGTAATGCGATTAAACAAACTAAAAAAATAGTCGAACTTTTTCTTTGATGTACCTTGTGTACATCGGACTATTCTATTATTTTTGTACACAGAAACGAGTTACTTGAAAGCAATTCAAGGTAGAACGCAGCAGATTGTACCGTTGCCAAGTCATTACCTCAAAAACGGGTAATTATCCCAAAGTCCTTTGTATAAGGTACTAACAGAAGTTTTCCAGAATTACGAAAAAATTCCGTTATTCACATTCAACTTAATCAGAGATCATTTTTATCTCTACATTTATCTATCCCTATAAAAAAAATCTTGGACTCCTTATCCAGAAGTCCAAGAACCTTTCTCACAAAGAATACATCTATCACAGATATCTCATCTACTAACAGGTGTATCAAATTGTTGCTGAATGAACTTTATTATTCGAATCATAAAATCATTCGAACACCCTACCAGTAGTATTCAGCATACAATTTAAAAAAGTGATTTTAATTCTACGTTTCAATATACCTTTATGCGCCTTTCACAAGGTTTATTAAGCCCACGGATAGAATTTACCGATCTTTCCCCTTTCGGTCATCTAATCGCCATTTCAGCAATGCGCCATATATTTCAACAGCGGGGCTTCATCAGTTAATGATTTAGGTATATCATCATTATGTTAGTTGCAAATAATATATATTTCAAAGACTTATTCTAATTCAAAATCTCCGGTAAAGGCTTCCTTTGGAAGTTGTATCTCCAAAGTATATTTACCTTTCTCCTCACCTGTAAGATCAATATAAACCTTATCTACATTTAAATCAGTAGATGTATAAACAACTTCATCTGTTTCTGCATTCTTTATGATAACAGTTACAGTAGGAACAGTAGAAAGAAGGTCTATAGACAACAATGAGTTTTCAATAAAAGCAGCAGGAGTAACAGGGACAGACCGATGTTGTACCTCTGTTTTATTTTTTAGCCTGATTATACGCGCGGTTGTCATCTCATTAGCAAAAGAGAACATACTTACTTGAAGTAAAACTGTCAACAACAAAAGAGGTAAGAATTTAGCTTTCATAATAAATGGGTTTAAAATTTCGCCTCAAAAATACACAGATGAAGCAAAAGAAACGATTTTTATGTGGTAACAATGGTAACAGTCATCTATTTAAAAGCAAAATAAGCCAAGAAAAACCAACATACATCACTGAATATCAACGCCAAACACCCGATCAAAAATTTGAGTATCCATTTTGTTCTTTATACGATTTTTGCGTGTCTTAAGAGCATCTGATGTAGCATCCATCAGCTCCATCATGACAGTTTTTGAACAACAAAGTAATGAAAGAACACAATAAAATATATCATCACCAGTTAAAGCTGGATAGCGCTCCTTCAAATTCATCATCACATCAACAAATGCACTAGAAATGGTAGAACGTATATCCTTCCTCAAACTACGCATCGCCAACAATTGCTTAGGAGTTGCTTTCTCCAATGCTTCCAATTGATCGTAACAATCAGTTGTTTTAAGTACAGATATACATAGCTGGATTTGCTGTTCTGTCAACTCCGACCTTTTCTTATCTAAATCTTCTTTATTAGATTCAGAAGCCTCTTCTTCTTTAAGCAACATGGTGTCTACTCGCTTTTGAGTTAATTCACGCTGCAATGCAATAAAACGTTTTTTCCTCTTCCTATCGTTCCACATAAAACAAAAGACGCAAATAATCATCAATAAAAAGAACGCAGTAATCAAGCTAAAAATTAACATTTTTGTATGTTCTGACAGCAACCTCTTATGCTCCTCCAATTGGTGTTTATCCATAAGTCGATTAAGTTCTTCATTGTCAGTTATGAACTGAATAGAATCATAAAGAATTTTATATGCATCTATATTTTCTGTTGCCGTTTTCCATTCACCTCTTTTTTTTGCTATTTGATACATCCCATCATAATAAACAGCCTTTCCATAAATATCAAGTTGATCTACATTCTTACTATAAAAATAGCTGGCAGAATCAAGTTTATTCAAATTCAACATAATCTGTGCTTTTGACAAACAGACATTGACAGCATCCTGTCCTTGTATCATAATTGCCTTTGACACATATTTATCCGCTTGAATATAATCTTTTTTTTCACTATAAGCCATAGCAAGATCATGATAAAGAGCCCCTATCAAACTAGAATCTTGTTCTACTAATGCACAATCAAGAGCTTGCTGATAATAAACCAATGCACTATCCTTCTTATTTTGCAACAAACACATACGTGCAATACCTCTCAATGGATATATCTGTTGACTTCCTCCTCTCAATATTTGATAAGCTTGACGATAGGCCCCAATTGCTATATCAAACAATTCATCTCTTTCGTAACACTCCGCAAGATTATCATAAATCATTGCTAAGAATTCATCCCTAACAGGCATCAATCGAATTGCTGTCAGATACTCTTCTACAGCAAATGAGGTATACCCCATTTCGCTATAAGTAGCTCCCCAGTAATAATGAGCTTTTGCAGCACGCAGACTTTTCTTCTTATCGCCATAATAGTCAACAGCCGTTTTTATCAACGAATCATCCTCTAAAGCAATATAGTTTTTATGCCGTGCCTGGGTGAGCAGTAGCGCATAAAGCGCCCGATCGGCACGTGGCATTTTCTGCGGACAGGTAATTGATTCCAAAATAGACAAAGCACTATCTGGATATGTCTCCATTAATGAATCAGCGCATAATAACAATGGATTCTTCACTGAAGGAGAGGAACAGGAAGAAAGAGAGACAGACATAAAAATGCTACCTACGCTGACAAGTAAAATAGAGAACACCAATAAATAGCGTTTAGAACAACAACATCTTGTTTTCATTTAGCAGTCTGTTTTATTTTACGATACAAAAGTAGCAATTTCCGATAAAACATACTTAGTAGCCAAAAAACATTTATTTAAATATAACTTATTAAAAATCAAGAGCTACAACTTCAATTTCCATTAAAGGAAGTTGAAATTGCAGCTCTTTCTTAACAAGTTAAGCCCTGTTTCAGACTGTTTTACAGACCAAAAGCAGCTTTAATTTTATCTACGTAATCGAGTTTCTCCCATGTAAAGAGTTCCACTTCCACAGTTTTGTCTCCTTCGTAACGAGAGAAGAATTTCTTCGTTATCACTTGCGGTTCACGTCCCATGTGACCGTAAGCAGCTGTTTCCTGATAAATAGGATTACGAAGTTTCAGACGTTCCTCGATAGCTTTCGGACGAAGATCGAACAATTGGTCGATAACACGCGCAATCTCGCCATCAGTCATGTTGACGTGAGAACGGCCGTAAGTATCGACAAAGATATTGATTGGACGAGCCACACCGATAGCATAGCTCACCTGTACAAGCATTTCGTCTGCTACGCCTGCCGCAACCATATTCTTTGCGATGTGACGTGCTGCATAAGCTGCACTACGGTCTACCTTGCTAGGATCTTTTCCGGAGAAAGCACCACCACCGTGAGCACCTTTACCGCCATAAGTATCAACGATAATCTTACGACCGGTCAAACCGGTATCTCCGTGAGGACCACCGATTACAAATTTTCCGGTAGGATTCACATGATAGATGATTTTATCATTGAACAGTGCCAACACCTTATCGTGATGAATAGAAGCAATTACACGAGGCATCAGAATCTCGATCACATCACGGCGGATGATAGACAACATTTCTTCGTCAGCTTTCAGTTGAGCAGCTTGAGAGTCATCTTCCGGTTGGATAAAGTCATCATGTTGTGTAGAAACAACGATTGTATCGATACGGACAGGCGTTCCGTTGTCATCATATTCGATAGTAACCTGGCTTTTGGCATCGGGGCGGAGGTAAGTCATTACCTTTCCTTCACGACGGATGTCGGCCAGCACTTGCAGAATGCGGTGTGCCAAATCAAGAGAAAGCGGCATGTAGTTTTCCGTTTCATTGGTAGCATAACCAAACATCATTCCCTGGTCGCCTGCACCCTGTTCCATCGGATCCTGACGCTCTACACCACGGTTGATATCGGGGCTTTGCTCATGAATAGCGGAAAGTACACCACAAGAGTTGCTTTCGAACATGTACTCTCCTTTGGTATAACCGATTTTCTTAATCACTTCGCGTGCAATGAGTTGTAGGTCAACGTACGCTTTTGTTTTCACTTCACCCGCTAGCACCACTTGTCCGGTAGTCACTAGTGTTTCGCAAGCTACTTTCGAACTGGGGTCGTAAGCCAACAGTTTGTCAAGCACGGCATCCGATATTTGATCGGCTACCTTGTCGGGGTGTCCTTCTGACACCGATTCGGATGTAAATAAGTATCCCATCTTTCTTAAATTAAGAATTAAAAAATAAGAATCAAGAATGAGAGAGTAGGAGAGGCGAGTGCTGCAAAGGATAAGCCGAAAGGCGTCAATCAGACGTGTTTTAGCATTTTTTTCCGTGGTTGCAAGCTACTCAAATCTGTCCACACTTTCATTTCGGTTGCAAAGATAAAGAGATTTTGGAGATAATGAGTATCTTTGCCACGTATTTAACACATAAATAGATTTATAATGATTCTAAATAAGAAATTAAAAACGCTTTTGATGCTGGCGCTCTATGTAGGATTCACGATTGCTATCTATGCCATTGTTTGCCATTTCATCGACAAGCCGTTTCAGGAGATTCATTTGCTGTATGCAGTACTGATAGGATGCATCGCCTATTTGCCGGTGTTTATTGCGGAGAAAAAGAAATAAATAGTCTGTTTGGTGCGTATATATACTCACCATACTGGATATATATATCCAATACGCTGTACATATATGCCCAATACGGTGAGTATATATGCCCACCGAACAGGGGTTAGAGTGCGTTCAAAATACCTTTCATTGTCTTTCCCAACACAGGGTGCAAGATGTCCGGAGCAATTTCCGCCAGTGGTTTCATAACGAAGTCACGTTCTGCCATCAACGGATGGGGGAGGGTTAACTCTGCTCCGGAAGCAGAGGTCACAGAAAGCACTAAATCTTCATAAAGTAACAGGTCAATATCAATCAGACGGTCGCTATATATTCCGTTGACGGACTTTTTGGTACGCCCCAGCTCCCTTTCAATCATTTGCGTCTCTTGCAATACTTCCAATGGAGATAATTCCGTTTCTACACAAGCGGCCGCATTCAGGAAACTGTTTTCAGAAGCAAAGCCCCAGGGGGCAGTAACATAAAAAGCAGACAGGGAAACTACGTTCCCTACCTGCTCTTCTATTTTTTGCACGGCATCCCGGAGATTCTGTTCTTTATCTCCAAGGTTAGTGCCGAGTCCCAAATATACTTTTGCCATTATTTGTCCAGAATCAACATTGCATCTCCATACGTGCCGAAACGGTAACCTTCCTTCAAAGCTACATGGTAAGCATCCATCACCTGGTCATAACCACCGAAAGCAGCTACAATCATCAGCAGGGTAGAAAGCGGCATGTGGAAATTGGAAATCATTGAATTGGCTACGGTAAACTCATACGGAGGGAAGATAAACTTATTAGTCCACCCTTCGAATTCCTTCAAATGTCCGTCGGTGCTGACTGCGCTTTCAATAGCACGCATTACGGTCGTACCTACCGCACAAACATTTCTGCCGTTATCTTTGGCACGGTTAACAGTTTTCACCGCCATTTCGTTTACAAACATTTGTTCCGAATCCATCTTATGCTTTGTCAAGTCTTCTACGTCGATGTCGCGGAAGTTACCCAAACCAGCGTGCAAAGTGATATATGCAAAGTCTATACCTTTGATTTCCAAACGTTTCATCAACTCACGGCTGAAGTGCAAACTAGCAGTCGGAGCAGTCACCGCACCTTCGTTCTTCGCAAAGATAGACTGGAAGCGTTCTGCATCTTCCGGTTCCACAGGACGGTTGATGATAGAGTGGGGAAGTGGGGTCTCACCCAAAGAGTACAAAGCCTTTTTGAACTCATCATGAGGTCCGTCATAAAGGAAACGGAGCGTACGCCCACGGGAAGTAGTGTTATCAATCACTTCGGCCACCATCGAATCGTCCGGACCGAAATAAAGTTTGTTACCGATACGGATCTTACGTGCCGGATCGACCAATACGTCCCACAAACGAAGTTCTTCATTCAACTCACGCAACAAGAATACTTCGATACGAGCACCTGTCTTTTCCTTGTTACCATACAAACGGGCAGGGAATACCTTCGTATCGTTGAATATAAACACATCTTTATCATCAAAGTAGTCCAACACATCTTTGAACATCTTGTGCTCAATCTTACCTGTATTACGATGCAATACCATCAAACGAGACTCATCCCTATATTTCATAGGATGTAGAGCGATCTTATCCTCGGGTAACTTAAATTTGAATTGTGATAATTTCATATCTATTCCTTATTACGTTAATTATTTTCTTCCTCATTTTCTATTTCCTGTCCGTCAATCCACTCTTTAAAGTGTTCGGGGTTCAGGCAGTCTTCCAACCGGACGTCACCTACACGGGTGCGGATCAATCCTGTCAGATGGGCTCCACTATGGAGCGCTTCACCAATATCACGCGCCAGAGCACGAATATATGTTCCTTTGCTGCATACGACACGGATTTGAATCATCGGTTCCGGATCGTCCAGGCGACATTCCAGCAATTCAATCTCGTCGATAACAAGCTGTTTTGCTTTTAGTTCGACTTCTTCGCCTTTCCGGGCCAGTTCGTAGGCACGTTTACCATCTACCATACAGGCAGAGAAAGCAGGAGGCACCTGATCGATGGCACCGATAAAGCGCGTCAACACTTCTTCCACCAGCTCCCTTGTGATATGCTCGGTAGGGTAGGTGGCATCTATCTCATGTTCCAAATCGTATGACGGGGTAGTAGCACCCAAACGCAACGTTGCGACGTACTCCTTCGTGTGATATTGAAACTCTTCTATTCGTTTGGTTGCCTTGCCTGTGCATACAATCATCACCCCCGTTGCAAGAGGATCCAACGTTCCGGCATGGCCGACTTTTAGTTTTTTCACTCCGATCCGACGGCAAATATGATAGCGGGCGTGCCCTACTACTTTAAATGAAGTCCATCCGAAAGGTTTATTGAAAAACAGTACTTCTCCTTTTTTAAAATTCATCAGCCAATTTCTAAGTTGTATCCAAGCAGCAGCATTACCAAAATGGTTCCGCCAACAATAATTCTGTACCAGCCAAATGCCTTAAAACCATATTTCGTAACAAAGCTAATAAAGAACTTGATAGCCAGCAAAGCGACGATAAAAGCTACTACATTACCTATAATAAGTGCCGGCATATTGTTGAGAAGAATCTCCGTACCGCCATCCAGGAAGAGTTTCAACACCTTGTAGCCGGTTGCCGCAAACATGGTCGGCACGGCAAGGAAGAATGAAAACTCGGCAGCATCCTTGCGAGTCAGCTTCTGGGCCATACCTCCGACGATGGTAGCCATCGAACGGGATACCCCCGGTATCATGGCAATGCACTGAAACAAACCGATATTGAATGCCTTTCTTTCTGTCAGCACTGTATCTTCGCTTCCTTTCGAAAAAATCTTATCGCAGAACAGCATGAATATACCACCGATCACCAACATCACTGCCACTATCGCTACACTTTCCAGCATCTCGTCTATCTTATCACTGAACAGGAATCCCAAAATGGCGGCAGGAATAAAAGCTACCAGTAATTTCCAGTAGAAATCGAATTTATGCAGAAAACACTTCAAAGCGGAAGCTCCCGCAGGAGCCGGTGTATGGTTCAACCGGAAAAAACGCTTCCAATAAAGACAAACCACTGAAAGAATCGCGCCAAACTGGATAATAACAGTAAACGCTTTTACAAATTCAGTACTTTCTACTCCTAAAATGTTTTGCGTAATAATCATGTGTCCCGTAGAAGAAACTGGAAGAAACTCTGTCAATCCTTCTACAATAGCAATAATAATCGTCTCAAATGTCGTTAAGTCCCCCATCTTTATTCTTCTGTTTTTTGTGTTTTAGGTTTGCGTAATACAGCGTAAATCATAGACAAGAAGCCAAACAGGCAAACGACTGGCGCTACCTTGATTCTGCGTACACTGAAAATATCGGGTTCAAAAGAGGTTTCGGACGATGTAGGTCCCGTCATCAATAGAAAGCCGATAATAACAATCGCCATCCCTATCGCGAGCAAGATAAAGTTCACTTTATCAAAGGCAAATTTCTGCTTGTCAGACATAGTTTATTTAATTACAAATTACTAATTACAATCATTCCCTTAATCTATCAGTAGGGCGTTACGGATGCTAATCACACACAAACACAGGTTTGTAACCAGCCATTCGCCATCCGCTAAATATAGTACAGGCTGTTGGCTTTCATTCTCAAATATTTATTCATGGAGAAATAGGCACATAGCCACGTTATTACAATTCCAAATACCAATACGCTTGCACAGACAATCAACATGACTTCGGGCGTGATGACCTGAAACAATTCTTGTTCATACGTCACGGCCCAATAGGCGGTTCCCATCAATATGGAATCGGCAACAATGGCTGCCAGTATTCCGCTCCATACATTCTTTCGAAGGAATGGCCCTCGAATGAATCCCCAACTCGCCCCTACTAGTTTCATCGTATGAATGAGGAAGCGTTTCGAGTAGATAGCCAGTCTTATCGTATTGTTTATCAGGGCAAAAGAAATAAAAGTGAGCACCACTGCCAGAGCGAGCAGCACCAGACTGATATTTCGTATGTTATCATTCACAGCGTCAATCAGTTCCTTTCGATAGAGCACGTCTTGAATATTGGTATTCTTTTTAATCATTTTCTCTATCTTCGCGATGCTGTCGGAATTGGCATAGTCGGAATGGAGCTTGATTTCGATGGAAGCGGTAAAGGGGTTATAGCCCAAGAATTCTTCCGGGTCGGTTCCCATTGCCTCCGTCTGCTCTTTCAATGCTTGTTTTTTAGAGATGTATTCGGATTGTTTCACGAAAGGTTCCTGATTCAGTTTCTTCTGAAGTTTCAGTATATCCGCTTCTTTCATATCGTCACTGATAAGAACGGAGAAACTGATATTCTCGCGGACATATACGGAAAGATTGTGCGCCGTCAATACGAAAAAGACAACCAGTCCTAACAACAGCAACACCAGTGTCGTACTGATACTCGACGTAATGAACTGCATGTCGAAGATTGAACCTGACTTATATTTGTTTTGATTTCCCATGCGTTATCTCTTTTTTCGGAATACATAAATCATGGAACTACTGCGTTCTTTCCGTCCTAAAGCATTAAACCATGCTAACGTTCCGGCAAACATCCCTTTCAGGAAACTGCACGAACTGCCACGATGTTTTTCGCTCAACATGGATACGTAGAACGCATCGAACGGCATCGGATGACGCGCCGCCATGATAAAACCATGACGGGAAGCCAGTTGTTGTATAGTGCCCGGAGTGAAATGCCAGAGATGACGGGGAACGTCGTATGCCGCCCAATACTCGCCATAGCGTTGAGCATCATAAGAAGAGCAATTGGGTACAGCTACAATCAATACTCCTTTTTCTGTCAGCAACTCATGAAGTCGCTGCCACACTTCACCAAGGTGTTCCAGATGTTCCATCACATGCCAAAGGGTGATGACATCAAAACTGCCGGGAGCAAACTCTTTCAAAGCCGATTCGGGCTTTACGTCCAGATCGAAATGCAGCTTCGCAAACTCACGTGCCTGCGGACTTTTCTCCACTGCCTCCACTTTCCAGCCCCGGCGAACCATCGTATCAGAAAAGTAACCGGTTCCCGTACCTATATCGAGCAAACGCCCTGTTTTACGATGCGCTTCCTTAGCTACCAGGCGCGCTTTGCGGCCCAGCATATAGGAACGTACATAATGGTAGATATTATTCATTGCGCCTTTGCGCGTATCAGTGTGAGAGATATAGTCGGGAGTCTCATAATACTTGCCTATCTCTGCTTCCACGGGGACTCCTTGTGTGAATGTAAATCCACAGTCCTCACACGAATACAGTTCAAACTGTTCGCCCGAAGCATAAAAATCCGTACAAGTCATGACGCGTTTCAAGTGCGCACCGCCACACACCGGACAAGCATTTATACTGAGTTTCTCCATTAACTATCTAAGCAAAATTAAGTGCTGCCTCGAATGACAAGACAACACTATACCCGAATTTGGTGCAAAGAAACAAATAAAAAGTGATGGATTGGGGTTTCGTTAAGGACTTTTAATAGAAGAGTTGTCCCCGATGCAAGATGAGAGTAGTTTTTACAGCTCATATCGGGACAAGATATCTTTTTGAAGAAAGATCAAAAAGTCAGGTTAACAGAAACTATTTAAATTCTATATTAATACGATAACCAGCTAAATCTACAATTTTTTCCTTTTCCTGAAACGAAAGCGAATCATAGTCCTTATCCCATATTTTCAACGATATTTTATTTCTTTCATCTTCGAATAACTTTATTAAGTCATACAAGCAATTATAAAAGACTCGCCAATCAGAAATCGAGAAACCATTATTATCTTCTATATGTACTTTCATATACACTCCGGCACCTGATATTTCTAATTCTTCTTCCTGATTGATATTACGCCTAGTAAAAATACGTCTTCTACTTGCACTATCAGGATAAAAAATATAATCTACAGCTAAACCGCGGATATCAGATAATTGAGTAGGGGTGTTTTGTACTTTTATATGTCCCCCTTCATACAGATCAATATTAAAAAAATACCTATCAGTTGCTCTTAACAGTTCAGTTTCATCGTTATAGTACGACAAACACCAGTCGATTGTACTATCTGACAAATTAATATTAGTAAATACCGCCATTTTCACGCCACCTTTTTTAAGCAACAAAGAATCATTTAATAATGTACATAATTTAGGGAAAGCATGACTGTCGTCCACAAAATCATAGCCAGTACGAATTAGTCCAGGTAAATCAGTAAAAACTATTTTAGGATGAGATTTTGCATCAACTATTAGTTTAATTCCATATATAATTGAAAAAAACAACAGGATTAATAAACAAGCTACTTTTCTATTTCGCATAACTATTTAAATTTATCCATTGGTTACCAGGCTTCCAAGGTGCATATATACATATATATAAACTTTAGCATTTGGTGTCGCCATTATTAAACTTCTTGCAGCATTAATATCAGGTGCCGATGGAACAAAGTCCACATTAGGATTCGTACCTGTATGGCTATGAGCATCGTATACTTGATTCTCAAGTTTGTAATCTTCCCCTAAAACAGAGAAACTAGGCGCTTGACTATTCTGATGAAGAGTACCAACAACAGAATTTCCATTTTTATAGTGCGACAAACTCCATTCAACATTAGACGTTTTTGACGCAAAAACAAACAAATTCTTTGCATCTACTTTCGAACGTATTATTGCTACATGTCCTTGCCTCATTGTAGGAACAACTTCAACACTATATTCACCTTTACTCACTCTTCTTATTATTTTCCCTTCCAAAGGAACAGCCTTATTTTCAATATTACTTTTTCCTGCTAAAACTGGAAGGATATTTTTATCACTCACTGTTACATTTTCGTCTTTCCCCTGTTGATTGATTTGTTCCAATCAATCGATCTGGTTTGGCATCAGGTTTATTAACCGGCCTAATATTACCATTAGTATCGATTCTATAATCTCTTGGAACTATACCTGTAGGATCTATTTTTCGTATCGGATTATTCAAACAATATGTATAGGAACTCCAATTGTAGAATTTTTCACTTAATGGATCCACCACATGCCATCTTCCCAACACCGCATCATAATGTCTCGCCCCATAATCATACCAGTCAAGACCACCTTGTCTATC
>NZ_JAHQVH010000078.1:0-12349 GCF_019052435.1 Bacteroides sp. MSK.20.12
GCCTTACGCTATATAATTAAGCCCTTTCAGGGCACTCCGCAAAATTATCATTTAGTTCATTTCAGTACAGTTTTACTCCAATTCAACTACTGATTCGTATAAACCTGTGTTTGAATACTATAATATATCTGTTCCGTCCTTCTATCAGCACACCGGCGTCAGCCCCATCTTCTTAGCCCGCTCCAGCATGAAAGCATGAGCAGCCTCATATTCGTTCGGAATCACTCCATCCAAGATAGCATCCTTTATAGCACTTTTCAGAACACCGACTTCACGACAAGGTTCCAAACCGAAAATCTCCATAATTTCTTCTCCGCTCACGGGTGGCTGGAAGTTACGGACACGGTCTTTCTCCTCCAAATCCTTCAGCTTTTGTCGAACCAACTGGAAGTTATTCAGGAAACGCTGCTTACGTTCCATATTCTTGGAAGTAATATCCGCTTCACAGAGCATCATCAAGTCGTCAATGTCATCTCCCGCTTCAAAGAGCAGACGGCGTACAGCCGAGTCTGTCACCACATCATCCGCGATAACAATCGGACGCATGTGCAGGCTAACCAGCTTCTGCACGTACTTCATCTTCTCATTCATCGGCAACTTCATCTTGCGGAAGATATGCGGAATCATCTTTTCACCGATAAAATTATGATTATGGAACGTCCATCCCGCTTTCGGTTCCCAACGTTTCGTGACAGGCTTGGCAATGTCATGCAGCAAAGCAGCCCAGCGTAACCAAAGGTTATCAGTCTTCTTGCTGATATTATCCAGCACTTCCAATGTGTGATAAAAATTATCCTTATGCGAACGTCCGTTCCGTGTTTCCACTCCCTGCAAGGCAGCAAATTCCGGGAAAATCAACGGCAGCAAACCGCTACGTTCCAAATCAATAAAACCTTTTGAGGGAATCGGAGACAGAATAATCTTATTCAGTTCGTCCGCAATACGTTCACGGGAGATGATTTCAATCCGTTCTTTATTCCGGCAAAGCGATTCGAAAGTATCATCGTCAATGTAAAAGCCCAGCTGCGTAGCAAAACGGATGCAACGCATCATGCGCAAAGGATCATCGCTGAAAGTGATATCCGGGTCGAGCGGAGTGCGGATTGTCTTTTCCTTCATATCCTCCATGCCTCCGAACGGGTCTACCAGTTCGCCGAAACGTGCCTTATTGAGACATACGGCAAGAGCATTGATCGTGAAATCACGACGGTTCTGATCGTCTTCCAGCGTACCGTCTTCAACAATCGGTTTGCGCGAATCCCGTTGATAAGACTCCTTACGCGCACCTACAAACTCTACTTCCGTACCTCTGTATTTTACTTGTGCTGTTCCGAAATTCTTGAAAACAGAGACATGAGCACCACGTCCCAACCGTTTTCCAAGGGCTTCTGCCATTGCAATTCCACTTCCTACAACTACTACATCTATATCTTTAGAGGGACGTTGCAGAAAAATATCACGAACGTAGCCACCTACCACATAACACTCCATGCCGAGCGCATCGGCCGTTTCGGCTATCTGTCCGAAGATGGGTTCGCTAAAATGCTGCTTCAATTCCTCTTGAGTCAACTCTATCATTCTTTTTAGTTATAAGTTTTGAGGGGACAAAATTACAAAAATAAGGGATATATTTGTATTTTTGCCGCTAATAAAGTGAATGAAGAACAGAACGATGAACAGTGAATGGCAAACGGACACTGCTTCTTCATATAAATAATAGAACCAGTAAATAGAATTTGTGATGAAAAAACTGATTATCCTCTTTTGTGGTACGCTGGCATTAGCTGCCTGCGGAAATGGCCTTGAGAAAAAAGCCAATGAAAAACTGATGGTTGCCAAGGCTGCCTACGAACGTGGCGACTATGAAGAAGCTAAGTTACAAATTGACAGTATCAAGATTCTGTATCCCAAAGCGTTCGAAGCACGTAAGGCAGGACAGGCACTAATGCTTGATGTTGAAACAAAAGCACAGCAAAAAACACTTGCTTATCTGGATAGCGCCTTTCAGGCAAAAACGAAAGAATTCAACGCCATCAAAGACAAATTCACACTAGAAAAAGATGCCGAATATCAACAAGTAGGCAACTACCTCTGGCCTACACAGACCATTGAGAAAAACATGCACCGTTCATACCTCCGCTTCCAAGTGAACGAGCAAGGCATCATGAGTATGACCTCTATCTATTGCGGTGCCGGCAATATCCACCACAACAAAGTGAAAGTGATTGCTCCTGACGGCAGTTTTGCCGAAACTCCAAGTTCCAAAGACAGCTACGAAACGACCGATATGAACGAGAAAATAGAAAAAGCTGATTACAAACTGGGAGAAGACGGTAATGTAATCGAATTCCTACATCTCAATAAAGACAAAAATATCCGTGTGGAATATATGGGCGACCGTACCTATAAAACAACGATGAGTCCCACCGACCGACTAGCCGCAGCCAATGTTTATGAATTAGCGCAAATCCTCTCCGCGATGGAACAGATTAAAAAAGAACAAGAGGAAGCTAACCTGAAAATCGGATTTATCAATAAGAAAAAAGAACGGAAGGCACAGGAGGAAATTACCGATTAATAAAAAGGAAACTCCATTTGGCAAAAAGAAAACGATCTGTGCGGAAATGAGATAAATGATTTTTTTATTTTTAGACATAAGAACAAAAGAACATAAAGGCTGCGCTTTGAAAATTATTTTTGTTGCTTATTGAACTGCTATTTTATTTCTTGTTCTTTTGTTCTTCTGTCTGAATTATATTCCCATTTAACTAAAAACCGTCAAAAGAGAAGCTATTTAGCAGAAAAAACCTCGGTCAACAATAAAACTGACGGGAATAGTTGTTATTTTTCATAAACGACAACTATTCCCGTCAAATGTATAATAAACCTCTTTATTCTCTGCGCGGAAGAAAAGGCGTTTCCTGGTATGGAGAAAAGGCGTAGTCTGCCATCATAAAACGGCGTAGCCTGGTAAGCAAAAACGGCGTATCCTCCACATCCTTATTTTACCCTTCTATTCAATTGATTATTAGCCTTTTCCCGTTTTGATTTTCCAACCCGTTTTCCGGTTGCCTTCTTTTTACCGGCTGCGGACTTTGTCTTTCCGACGAAAGGATTGTTATTTTTTTTGATTGGCATAGACAACACTTATATAAACAGTACTTATATCTGATTCTTGTTCTCTTATTCTCCTTCGTAATATTCGCCCAAAAACCAGCGAGCCACAAAATCCCAGTTTTCCTGCAACAGTTCCTTTCCGTTCTCAAACGGGAACTGTGCTTCCGACAACAGCTCATGTTCCATTCCATATTTCAACAAATCAAACGGGCACAAACCTTCTTCACAAAACAGTTCGTATGCTTCCTCTTCTGCCAGTTCAGCATTGTAAAGCGGGTTGCGTTTGTCCGCAAAATATGGGGCCACATCAGGACCGATCAACAGACCTTTCGGATTGGCGAAAACCACGAAGTTATCAAACTCTTTTAAATCAGGCAACAGAGAATCTTCTTCATCCTCCCACTTCAATGATTGCACAAAGAAAAATTTCAGCGCATCGTAAGAGTCGAAGTACAAAAGCGGTTCACCTTTACTTGCTTCAAGGAAACGCTCAACGTTGGCAGGCATTTTTTCTCCCGGCAAAGCTATCGGTAGAGGCATTCGCTTCTTTTGCATCAATTCCGTTTCCAGCAGCCAGTCGGTCGCAAGGTAATCACTGATAGGAGCCAATTCGAACGCAGCATCCAAACGGTTGTATAATACATCTGCAAACTCCAGCAAATCTGCATCCATCGGGTTCTCCACTCCGTCAAAATCATCACCGATCGGTGAATTGATTGCCCACAAAAGGAAAACAACATCTTCACGATTGATTTCGTCCGGCAGATATTCGTCCGTCAACGTGTAGAAAGGCAGGTAACGTCCGTAGTTTTCCTGATGCCAGTGGATAAATTGACGCCAGTTTCCTCCGTCTGCCACGCAATCTTCCAAGTATAAAGCACACGTCAGAGCCACTTGCTTCTGGTCTTCTTCCATGTCTTTCCCACCATATATATACGATTCAGCCACCAAAGGCAATAGCTGATTAGCAAAATCCAGATACCATTCATCCGTATCCACCGCTTTTACACGGCCGTGAGCATCCAGCCATGCCTTCATATAAATTTTCTGTTGTTTCATACTACAAACGTTTCAAAGCCAGTTTGATAACCTTTTCTACCGGAGCATCCGGTTCTTCCTTCAAGATAGCCAACACCACCTTTTGCGAAGGTGCGGCAGCAAAACCGAGCATTGTCAATGCAGACACCGCCTCTTCCTGCACTTCCGCATTGGCAGCTTGCAGCAACAGACCTGCGGAAGCACCTCCGCCGGCAGGCCCACTCATCGTTTTTATCTTATCTTTCAGGTCGACAATCACCCGTTGCGCAGTCTTCAGCCCGATACCTTTCACCGTTTTCAGCATATTTGCGTTTTCGGTGCTGATTACGTTCACCAGTTCGGCAGGTGAGAGCGCCGAGAGAATCATACGTGCCGTGTTCCCCCCGATTCCGGAGACGGAAATCAACAACAGGAAAATCTCCCTCTCCTGCTTCTCGGCAAATCCGTAAAGCACATAAGCGTCTTCCCGAATCGCCTCGTGAATATATAACTTACAGTTTTTCTTTCCCTGAATAGCCGAATAGGTATTCAAGGATATATTGGCGGCATATCCCACCCCGTTACAGTCAATCACTGCGGTTGCCGGACTTAGTTCGGCAAGTTCGCCTCTAATATATTCTATCATAACAGGGACAAAGATAAAACTTTCTCACCACAGATTACACTGATTTTCACAGATTATTCTTTTGTACATCAGATATGAAGAATATGAAAAAAATAAAAATATTAAAGCGAATGAACCAAAGTTAGTAGTAAATTGTTTACTTTTGCAAGCAAAAGAAAGAAATTTGTTCATTAAAACCAAGAAAAGAATGAAAAAAGTAAGAGCTGCCATCGTTGGTTATGGTAACATCGGACATTATGTACTGGAAGCGCTTCAGGCGGCACCTGATTTCGAAATAGCCGGAGTCGTTCGTCGTGCAGGAGCAGAGAACAAACCGGAAGAGTTGGCAAACTATGCAGTAGTAAAGGACATAAAAGAGTTGGGGGATGTAGACGTAGCTATTCTTTGCACGCCAACCCGCAGCGTTGAGAAATATGCAAAAGAATATCTGGCAATGGGGATTAATACGGTAGACAGTTTCGATATCCACACTGGTATCGTAGACTTACGCCGCACACTGGATGCTGCTGCCAAAGAACATAAAGCCGTATCGATCATCTCTGCCGGATGGGATCCGGGAAGCGACTCCATCGTACGCACCATGCTCGAAGCGATTGCTCCGAAAGGAATCACTTACACCAACTTCGGTCCGGGTATGAGCATGGGACACACAGTAGCCGTAAAAGCTATCGACGGGGTGAAAGCCGCTCTTTCCATGACTATTCCTACCGGCACGGGAATCCACCGCCGCATGGTGTACATCGAACTGAAAGACGGATATAAATTTGAAGAAGTAGCTGCTGCCATCAAAGCAGATCCTTACTTCGTGAATGATGAAACACACGTGAAACTCGTTCCGAGCGTGGACGCTCTATTGGATATGGGTCATGGTGTAAATCTCACTCGCAAAGGTGTATCCGGCAAAACACAGAATCAGTTGTTCGAATTTAATATGCGCATCAATAACCCCGCACTGACAGCACAAGTGCTAGTATGTGTGGCACGTGCTTCGATGAAGCAACAGCCGGGATGCTACACAATGGTAGAAATTCCTGTTATCGACCTTCTCCCCGGCGACCGTGAAGAATGGATCGGACATTTGGTATAATATATTTTATACATAAAATAAAAATTAAATAGAGAAAGGCGATACACCTTTCTCTATTTTTTTTATCTTTGTGAGCATACTACAAAAAACACAATAATGAGAAAACTATTCATTCTCTGCGCATTTCTATTGCAATATCTGTTGCCTGCTTACCCACAACAAGCCACAACAGCCACCATAGAGCTCAATCTGAAATATGGAAAACCTTCCAAAGAAGAACTGTCTCTCACCTCTTATGCCCCGGACACCACCGCCACGGCCATTTATCTATTCCATCAGGGACAAAGTGATTTCATCTACCACGACGGTTTTCAGCTGACTACCGAGCACTGGGTACGCATCAAAATTTTAAAACCGCAGGGAGTGTCATACGCCGATGTTTCCGTTCCTTACTACTCTCCTACCGATAAAGATGAAGGACAGGAAAGGGCCAGTGACATAGAAGGCTGCTCCTACAACATGGAAAATGGAAAATGTATCAAAACACCCATGAAGCGGGAATCCATTTCTTTCGAGCGAATCAACAACCTGTATAAAATGCTAAAATTCTCTCTGCCTGCCGTCAAAGAGGGGACTGTCATCGAATATCACTACAAACTCTACTCCGACTATTTTTCACATATCGACAACTGGATGATGCAAGAGGAACTTCCTATGCTCTACAACCAATACAAAATCACAATCCCTCATGTGTTCGTCTACAACATCGAACTCCGAGGAAAGGATTACATACAAGTGAAGCAAAGAGATTCCTCCATTCATGCCACGGAACGTGACGGGTCCGGTGCAGGGGGAGTCAGCAAAGACTTCACCGTTTCGGCACAGGAAACCACCTTTATCTCACGCAACCTTCCGGCTATCCGACAGGACGAATCCTATTGCTGGTGCCCGGAAGACTATAAAGTACAAGTCAGTTTCGACCTGCAAGGAACCCAATTCACACCCAATGAATACAAGCCATACAGCCAGAAATGGGAAGATGTAGATCACCAACTGCTAAAACCGGAAAATACACAGTTCGGCAAATATCTCTCGCTCACCAACCCTTTCCGTCCCGAAACCAAACAAGCCTACAACAGCGAAATGAATTTCGAGGAGAAAATCATCTGCGCCTTCCAGGTACTCAAAAAGAAAATGGCCTGGAACGGACGGTATCAGCTCTACAGTAAAGAACTCGAAAAGGTTATCAAGAAAGGAAGCGGCAGTAATGCCGACCTCAATTTTATCCTTATCAGCATCCTGAAAGACTTCGGACTGGAAGCCTATCCGGTGGCTATGAGCCGGCGTTCATCAGGCATACTGCCCTACAACTTTCCTTCCCTTCAAAAACTGAATACATTCATTGTCGCCGTCTACGACATAACCAAACAGAAATATGTATTTTTAGACAGCTCCATGGCTGTACCCGCCCTCAATATATTGCCACTCGACTTAGCTGTAAACAAAGCACGCATACTTTCCCTCAAAGAGAAAGAAGATAAGAAATGGGTGAACGTGATGGCTCTTTCCGACAATAAAAGTTTTATGAAGATTGATGCCCGAATAGAGGGAAACCAAGTGAAAGGACATCGCAGCACGGTTCTTTACGGGCAGGAAGCCATCGAATATCAGACGAATGAGAAGCATAAGCAAGACAGTCTCGTTTCGAATCCTAAAAACAATGTCAGCCAGAAAGAGAAACTCACTTTCACCAACCTGAAAGTGAAAAAACAAGAAAATGACTACGCACTGATAGAAGAAGAGTTCGACTTCGTCTTGCAAGCCGACCGGACGAACGATCACCTTTATATTAATCCGATGCTCTTTCCGCAATTGAAAAATAATCCGTTTATCCAGACGGAACGGGTACTTCCCATCGAATTCCCCTATCCGTACAAGTTCACGATGCTGTCTACGCTGACTCTCCCCGATGGCTACGAAGTGGAGGAGCTACCTCAATCACAAACTATCCGGTCAGAAGGAGACGGATTACAATGTAAATATATGATCCAGAAACAGGGAAATACAATCCTGCTCAATTATGTATTCCACCTGAAAGGATACATATTCCTTTCCGAACAATACAAACAGCTACAGGAGCTCTGGACCAAAGTGATCGAAAAAAATAATGCACTAATCGTACTCAAGAAAATATAAACTCTACCTGTTAATAGAATGATTCGTTCCAATCACTCCATCCTAAAGCAAATAATACGTCGGGCATTCAGCCTGTCCGGTGTCCTTATTTGCCTAAGTCTGCACACACAGACAGTGCGTGCACAGGATATTCTCAAGGATGCCAATTCCATTATCGTGGAAGCACGCACAGAGGTTCTCTGCAAATCCATGACTCAATCCATAGAAAAAGAGAGCCTGACAATCACTGTTCTCAACCATAGGGGACTGGATGCAGCACATTTCTTCTGCGGGTGTGACATGTTCCGTTCTTTGCAGAAATTTTCCGGAGAGATCATCAATGCCGGCGGACAAAGTGTACGCAAGATAAAGAAAGGCGAACTTCAGAAAAGTGAATATAGTTCTTCGCTTAGCACGGACGATTATTTCTATTATTACGAATGTAATTATCCGACATTCCCTTTCACAGTGAAATACGAATGGGAGGTGAAGTGCAATAACGGATTGATCGGCTATTCCACCTTTATACCGCAGGCATACCCCAACCAAGGGGTGGAGAAAGCAACTTACCGTATCGAGCTGCCTGCAGGACAAGGATGCAGATACCGTGAGCTGAACACGCAAGGAAAAAAAATCCAAGTAAAAGAATCTACCGGAGCCGACGGGCACCAAGTGATTGAAGCCACCGCCTCCAAACTCTCTCCCATCGTCAAAGAACCTTTCGGGCCGGATTTCGCAGAACTGCTTCCACGTGTCTATTTTGCGCCTTCCGCCTTCAAGTATGACAAGTCGGAGGGCGATATGAGCAGTTGGCAAAAGTACGGAGAGTGGCAATACCGATTGCTCGACGGGCGCGACCTGCTCACCGAACCTTTCCGCGCCAAGCTGCACGAACTGACAGCCAACTGCGCCACCGACCGGGACAAGGTGAAAGCCATTTATGATTATCTGGCAAAAACCACCCGCTACGTCAGCATCCAACTGGGTATCGGAGGTTTACAGCCTATTGCTGCTACCGATGTCTGCCGCACGGGATTCGGTGACTGTAAGGGATTATCCAATTACACTCGTGCCATGCTGAAAGAATTGGGGATTGCTTCTACTTATACAATTATCAGTACCACCAACGAACGTTTGTTACCGGATTTCTCCAGTGCCAACCAAATGAATCACGTCATTCTGCAAGTTCCGCTTCCACAAGACACGCTTTGGCTGGAATGCACCAATCCGTCGCTTCCATTCGGTTATGTTCACCAGGATATTGCCGGACACGATGCTTTACTAATTGAACCGGACGGTGGCAAAATGTGCCGCCTGCCCACTTATCCCGACTCGCTGAACACGCAGCACATCGCTGCCGACATCACTCTCTCCCCCACAGCAAAAGCACGGATAGAAGTGAACGAAGTCTCCCGGATCTTCCAATACGAAAATGAAGCAGGCATCGTCTATCTGGAACCTAACAAACAGAAAGACCGCATCCGCTCGGGCATCCACTTGTCTCAAGCCGATATCCGGAATCTGCAAATCAGCGAATGTAAGGAGACAAATCCATCCATCACTTTCCGCTACACTGCCACCAGCAATCAATACGGTCATAAGACGGGAAACCGCTTGTTTATCCCCGCCAATGTGTTCCGAAAAGAATTTAGTGTTCCTCCTCTGACGAAGCGCACTTATCCTATTCATATCGACTACGGCTACACAGATACAGACAGTATCCGCATCCAACTGCCGGAAGGCTATGTGATTGAAGGACTTCCGAAACCACTTGACGTGAAAAGCAAGTTTGGCAGTTTTCATTCCGACATTCAGGTGAAAGATAAGAAAATATGCATCGTTCACCGATTGTTCATGTCTAAAGGGGTTTACAGTCCGGATGAATATGCGGCATTTCTTGATTTCCGCAAGCAAGTAGCCGGGCAATACAGTGGAAAAATCATTCTAAAAAAAGAATAAGGGGGGGGAACGCTTTACGGAAAATAAAGTATCTTTGCAACTCAATATTTTTTATGACTTAACAATTCAAAAAAGGAACATTGAAGAACAAACGATACAATAATATAGAAGAATGGGCAAATACCCTTAGCCATGGAATAGGTATTCTGCTTGGAATCGTGGCCGGATATTTATTATTGGAAAAGGCTTCCGAAAATATAGAACCGCAGTGGGCAGTTGCTTGTGTATCTGTCTACTTGGCGGGGATGCTTTCTTCTTATGTCAGTTCTACGTGGTATCACGGCAGCCGTCCGGGAAAGCTGAAAGAGCTGCTCCGTAAATTCGATCATGGAGCTATCTATTTGCACATTGCCGGAACCTACACTCCTTTTACCCTGCTTGTTCTGCGGCATGCCGGCGGATGGGGATGGGGAATTTTTGCTTTCGTCTGGCTGTCGGCTATCGCCGGTTTCATTCTTAGCTTCAAAAAACTGAAAGAACATAGTAATCTCGAAACGGCTTGTTACGTAGGTATGGGCGCCTGTATATTGGTAGCCATGAAACCTTTGTTAGATCATCTGGGAGAACTGGGAGCCACTACCGCTTTCTGGTGGCTGATTGGCGGAGGAGTTTCGTATATCGTGGGAGCTGTTTTTTATTCGTTGCGCAAACCATATATGCATGCCACTTTCCACTTGTTTTGTCTGGGAGGCAGCATCGGGCATATCATTGCCATCTGGCTGATTCTATAAGGAATAGTAGGGACAAAAAAAAGGCTATCTATCCCAGACAGCCAATCTTTGTTAACCTTAAATCTAATACTATGAAAAACACAGTACAAAGATACGGACTTTTCGGTTATCTCCAAATTTTCGGGGCAAAGCAGCCTAACTTATAACACGGTTTAATAAAAAGCAGAGGTTCGTTAACGTTTAACGCAATAAAGTTAAAAATTAACGAATCGTTTATTAACTATTTAAATGATTGAAGGCTGTTGAAGAGACTTTTCTCATCTAAAGAGACTCTTCCCATCCGAAATTGAAACGAACAAACAAACTGATTCGCTGATTCGTTATATATAGAGAAACTTAAAACAATTTTAGAGCATAAACTTATGGACTGGGAAAATCATCTTATAAAGCACCTGCAATGGTCGGACTCCATTATCAACCGGGAAGCCAAAGAACACGTAGCCCGTGAAATTGCCGCCACGGCAAAAGACGGAGATGTGATAGGAGCCGGCTCCGGCTCTACAGTCTATCTAACTCTGTTCGAACTGGCGCGACGGATTCGTGAAGAGCACTTGCATATTGAAGTGATTCCCGCCTCTCAAGAAATCTCGATGACTTGCATACAGCTAGGCATCCCACAAACTATCCTTTGGAACAAGCGCCCCGACTGGACATTTGACGGAGCGGACGAAGTAGACCCGCAGCGAAACTTGATTAAAGGACGTGGCGGAGCTATGTTCAAAGAAAAACTGCTCATTAGAAACAGCCGCAAAACGTTCATCATCATCGACCCCAGCAAGCGCGTCAATCAGTTGGGAAATAAATTTCCCATTCCGGTAGAGATCTTTCCGGACTCACTAACTTATGTAGACCATGAGCTGCAACGACTGGGTGCATCAGAAATCGTCCTGCGTCCTGCCCACGGCAAAGACGGGCCTGTCTTTACAGAAAATGGGAATTTCATCCTCGACACTCGTTTTAACTATATTGATTCTTCGCTCGAAGAACAACTCAAAACCATTACCGGTGTCATAGAGAGCGGCCTTTTCATAGGTTATGATGTCGAAGTTATCATGGCAGAGTAAAACAACGTAAACTGGAAAATCGCATTTTGTAGGGAAATGAATTTATTTACCACAGAGGACCCAGAGGTGAATCTTGTTCATGCCTGTACGGTTCTGATTCTTTTCATTTATATACCGTAATGCATTGTTTTAGCCTATTCTAACAAGGGTATATTCTCACTGCAATGAGAAAAAGTTCTCATTATAATGAGTATTTCTTCTCATTGCTATGAGTATTTTTTCTCATAGGGATAAGTATAGTTGAGAAATGCATTTCCCACAAAACACAGATATTAAAACGTCATCAAACATATTTATTTTTATTCAAAGCCGAATGATAGTTAAAATAATAGTGAAAACACTGGGAAATTCATTAAAAATTCGGGTAGAATATTACCCCCCATCTCAAAATCAATGAGAAAAAGAGACTACTAAATAAACAAGAACAGATAAAGGAAATTTCAATAAAAGAAACCGGAAGAACCGGACAATTTGCGAAAATAGAAACAAAATAACTGAAAAACAATAAGATAGAAGAAGAAAACACGAAAAAACAGGAAGAAAAAAGATCAATAAGTCTTAGCAGAACTTGGTACATGGTCGTTTCAGTTTTCATCATTGTTAATAGTTCTTT
>NZ_JAHQVH010000079.1:0-10334 GCF_019052435.1 Bacteroides sp. MSK.20.12
ATGAGGTCCCCGGTTCAATCCCGGGTCCCGCTACTTGATAAGAATAAGGCATTTGAGAGGCTTCCACTCTTGGGTGCCTTTTTCTTTTATACATCAATTGGTGCCGGTTTACACGGCTCAGTTTACACTATGGTTTACACCAACGCAAATCATATATCAATCAGATTAAACATCTGTCAAATTCAATGTGGCAAGGTTCAACATATTAAAAAAAATAGCCTCAACTTACAAAAAATTGAGGCTATCGAAATATCACTTAAAAAGTCTCTCTATTCCCATTCTATAGTCGCATTAGGTTTCGGAGACATATCATAACAAACGCGATTTACATTCTTCACTTCTTTCAGTATACGGTCTGTTATCTTCATCAGGATAGGCCATTCTATCGGTTCGATAGTAGCCGTCATAGCATCTACCGTGTTGACAGCGCGAATAATCACCGGCCAATCAAAAGAACGGGCATTATCACGTACACCAACAGATTTAAAATCGGGTACTACTGTAAAGTATTGCCATACCTTTTTATCCAATCCGGCAATCTGAAACTCTTCACGCAAAATAGCATCGGACTCACGTACAGCCTCCAAACGGTCACGCGTTATAGCACCTAAACAACGTACGCCCAAACCTGGACCAGGGAAAGGTTGACGGTAAACCATCTCATAAGGCAATCCCAACTCCAAGCCACAAGCACGAACTTCATCTTTAAATAATTGGCGCAACGGCTCCACAAGCTCGAACTTAAGGTCTTCAGGCAGCCCACCTACATTATGGTGAGACTTCACCATTTTAGCAGTTTTCGTTCCACTTTCCACAATATCCGGATAAATAGTCCCTTGCCCCAAGAAGTCAATACCATTCAGCTTACGTGCTTCTTCTTCGAACACACGAATAAACTCACCACCAATAATTTTACGTTTCTGTTCCGGATCTTCCACACCTGCCAGTTTATTCAAGAAACGATCGGTTACATCTACATAAATAAGATTTGCTTTCAACTGGTTGCTGAATACCTCAACCACATCTTCAGACTCTCCCTTACGCATCAAACCATGATTAACATGTACGCAAACCAGATTGTTACCAATTGCCTTCAGAAGTAAAGCTGCTACCACAGAGCTATCAACTCCACCCGACAGAGCCAACAATACTTTCTTATCGCCCACCTGACGCTTAATCAACTCTATCTGATCATTGACAAAGTTCTTCATGTTCCAGTTAGCTTCAGCTTTACAAACATCGAAAACAAATGATTTCACTGCCGCCTTTATAGCCTCAATATCATCCGCAAATTCTGCCAACTTCACTTCACAAGTTGCTTTATCGTGACCTGCAGCCATGACGGGAATCCCCAAAGTATAGATAGCTGGATTTACATCAATAGCAACGCCATCAATTACATTATTCGGTCCACCATTAATTATAATACCCTTTACATTGGGCAATGCTTTCAGTTCTTCCACTGTGATATCGTGAGGATAAATCTCACTATAAACTCCTAATGCACGGATGGCGCGAGCCAACACCGTATTCTCATGACTACCCAAGTCAAGGATAACAATCATATCCTGCTTCATCTGATTTTGGTTGTTTTTTAAGTTATTGTATTGTTTATTATTCACTATCGTTTCCAAACGGTCTGCAAATATAAAGATTTTTAGAGAGACTATAATACATTGATTCTCTAAAGTTTCAGAACAGAGTCGCGTTTTTTTGCTGTTATAGTATTCAATTCAACAAAGAATTAAAACAACATAGGAAGTAGATAGCAATAACCCAATTCTTTCATAGACTCCTTCAAAACTATGCCTTCAACCGCATCACAAACCGACTCCCCTTACCCAATTCGCTCTCTACCGTCAGCGTACCGCCATGAGCTTCCACAAAATCCTTGGAAATAGATAACCCCAAGCCACTACCTTGCACTTTCGTTCCGGGTACACGGAAATAACGGTCAAAGATACTTTTGTGATAACGCGGGTCAATGCCTTTGCCAAAGTCTTGGACATACAATTCAATCCAGTTTTCATCCTGTTTGGCACCAATAACCACATGCCCGTTTTCTTTTGAATAACGAATAGCGTTACTTAACAGATTCGTCAATACCCAAGCAATCTTCTCGCTGTCGACAAACAGTTTACCGATTTTCTCCTCCGGATACTCCACTTCTATCTGAATATTAAACTTATCCGCTTGCACCTGATTAGCTTTAATCGCATACTCAATCAATTCAATCGGTTTGGTGATCTTCGGCATCAACTGTAATTTACCAGCTTCCACCTGCGTCATGTTAAGCAATTCTCCGGTGATACTTAACAAACGTTCGCTATTCTCCTTGATACTCTTTGAAAGCTGTTCCTGCTCATCATTCAGTGCACCGACACGCTTATCCTCAAGCAGTTGTAGACTCATCATAATAGCAGCAATCGGAGTTTTCAATTCATGAGAGATCGTTGAAATAAATGTAGTCTTGGCAGAATCCAGTTCTTTGAATTCCGTGATATTCTTAAGTAAAATGACATCACCCAGTTTGCGAGGTTCCCCTTTTTCAGCCTCCGTATTAATGATCGGGACATAAGAGACCTTAAAATAACTTTCCTTATTATCCGCATAAATTTTTAAAGCCTCTTTCTGATCGCTTGGCGTCACCAACTCACGAATTAGTCGACGGAGCAGGTCATTCTTCAAGGAAAGTTCCTCTGCCGATTTACGAATCACATTCTCCCGTTTCATATTCAGAATACTTAAGGCTTCATCATTGATAAACAAAACCTCACGTTCTGTATTCAGACCGATAATCGGGTCGTTAATACTGTTAACAATAGCTTCTATAAACTTTTTAGCAGAAAGAATATCCGACAAAGTACTGGCACGATATTCAGTCAAACGCTCCGCCATCCGGTTGAAACTGTCAGCCACTTCACGGAACTCTTCATTGTCACTCATGTCGAGACGCTTCTCATAGTTATGATTGGCTATTTCAAGAATTCCTTCTTTCAGCTCCTTTATCGGCTTGCTGATAGAACGAGGCAGCCAATAAAGCAATATCAGCCCAGTCAAGATACAGATTCCCCCCGTTATGGAAATCCATAGCAATGCACGTTCCAAGGCAGGCATAGCAGCAGGACTATCAGGTTCTGTCGCAGTCAGAGTTTGAAGATTCACTACTGAAAGTGTTACCAACAAAATAATCATTCCTGCCAACATCCCAATGCCAAGAATCAGTTTCGTTTTAATATTCATAACGTTCATACGATTAATATTATGCAAGTATAATCAAATCTACATTAGCTTGCGACAAATTATTTAAAAACTTTCTATATCCCAGTATAGAACAAATAGCGTACGGTAGCCTCAAATTAGGAGTTCCCATACACACTGTCGATATCTGTTTCTCTTTACAAACCTTGACGATGCTCCCCAAAATGTCTTTCGACTGCACCTGGACAACTTCTCCCCCAAGTTCCGCCACCAGTTTAAAATGATTCAACAAATACCGTTGACTGGCCAAATCAATTCGATCCATACTCTCTCTCGGAGTCTGAACATACAAAGCTATAAAAGTAGTATTATACCGGGTTGCCAACTTTGCCGCCTTTCTGATAATTCGTCGGGGTGTTTTCTCGTGACTACTGATACAAGCCATAAACTTCTCATGCCGAAGTCCGACGGCTACTCCCATCATCACTTCATTCTCCACCTTTTTTTCTACCCGCAACGCCACTTCCTTCAGAGCCAACTCACGCAATTGAAGAATATTCTCGGTTCTAAAGAAATTATCCAATGCTGTCTGAATCTTTTCCGGACGATAGATCTTTCCCGCTTTCAAACGGGCAATCAGTTCTTCTGCCGTCAAGTCAATATTCACCACCTCATCCGCTTCCTGAAGCACACTGTCGGGCACCCGTTCTTTCACTTCAATCCCCGTAATCTCCTGCACTTCTTCATTCACGCTTTCGATGTGCTGAATATTGATTGCCGAAATCACATTGATTCCTTCATCCAACAATGTCATTACATCTTGCCAACGTTTCTCATTCAGACTTCCTTCCACATTGGTATGTGCCAATTCATCCACTATCACAATTTCGGGATGAAGGCGAATAATAGAATCTAAATCCATTTCTTCCAATTCCTTTCCCTTATAGAAGATTTTACGTCGCGGAATGACAGGAAGTCCTTGTAGCATCCCTTCCGTCCCGACACGTCCATGAGTCTCGATATAGCCGATTTTCACGTCCACACCATTTTCCAACAGTTCATGTGCCTCCTGAAGCATACGATATGACTTTCCCACACCGGCTATCATACCGATATAGACCTTAAACTTACCTCGCTGAGATCTCTTTATCAGATCCAGAAAATGCTGTACACTTTGTTCTCTATCATCCATTATGTTGCTCTGTTATTTTAAACATCCTAACCCGTAGCAATCATCACGATCACCACGGGTTCACAAAAATTCATGAGTTTATTTTATGGCCTTAAAGTTACGCCAAATACTAAATGGGCGTCCTCCAAACGTGGATTCCATATAGCCTGTACAAATATAGGCAATGAAAAATTATCATTAAAATTGATAGCTTTCGTTGCTTTCAAAGCAAGGTTCGTCACTGCAAAACCATTCACATTATACTGCGGAGTTTCATAAGGAACCACTCCACAGGTAGCATTCAAGTCTACCCCTTTTACGCTGAACGGATAATTCAATTCTACGTAAGAAGAATATGCCTGTTTTTCTTCCCCCTTGTCAGTCATCTTCCTGTCAGCACCGGCAAACATGGTATACCATGCAATAGACAACGGGAATTTTTCAACAGGAAGCGTATAAGCTAATCCTGCTTCAAAATGATGTCCGGTGTCGCCACTCTTAAAATGGAAATAATCATTTGTAAGTTCTCCATTGGCTACATCAGCTTGTCCGTTCCACCAAAGACTGGCTACTGAAAGTGTCGGTCCTGCTTCACCAAACTTATAAGCTGCAGTGAGGTCAATTTCTTTATTACTCTCACTCAAACTGGTTGATCCCCATGCAGTAAGTGAGAAATTACCTACGCTAAATCCCAAAGTCGGTTGAAAAGAAGCGGCACCCCCCTGATAAATACCACGCCATACATACGAACTTACCAAATCACCTTGTATAGTAAACTCTTGTGCTTGTACATTGCCAGTTCCCAACATACATACGGCCGCTACAGCCATTGTTCCTAAAATACTCTTTTTACTAAAAAAACTTTTCATACTTCTTATCTAATTCTATTTTATGTTCCTGTAAAAAAGCAGCGCCCCATCCCCCCCTGTTTATTTGAACCGCTGGTATCACCCAAACGATTCGGACAGGAACGCTGCTCCTGATCTTCATCTACTTATTACTTTCTTCAAGAGCTATATTCAATTTCAGCACATTCACCTTTTCTGTTCCCAACAATCCCAGGAACGGTTTTTCGATGCTTTTATCAACAATCGCTCTTACTTGTTCTTCTGTTAATCCGCGTGCTTGTGCCACTCTCTTCACTTGTACGTATGCACATTGGGGAGTAATATCAGGATCCAGCCCCGAAGCACTGGCTGTAACCATTTCGGCAGGCACATCCGCACGGTCTAAATAAGGATGATGTACAAGGAAAGTATCAATACGCGCTTTCACTTCATCCAGATATTCCTGATTCGTAGGACCTTTATTACTACCTGCAGAACTCGTAGCATCATATCCGTCACCGGCAGAAGACGGGCGTCCCCAGAAATAAATATCTTTTGTAAACATCTGCCCCACATTGGCTGTCCCCACTACTTTTCCATCCAGCGTAGCTACCTCGGCATTTCCCTTATTAGGACCTGCAACCTGCGCAAACAACCACAAGATAAGGATATAGAACACGGAGAAAAAGACACAAAAAGCAAGTGTTATTTTTAATGACTTCAATAAAGTTTTCATTGCTATTGTTTTTTAATTAAAAGAATAAACCTACCAATAAATCTATCAACTTGATTCCCACAAAAGGAACAATCACACCACCCAAACCATAGATCAACAGATTACGGCGAAGTAAAGCACTCGCACCTATCGGTTTGTATTGCACGCCACGCAAAGCCAGCGGAATCAGAATCGGAATAATAATCGCATTAAAAATGACCGCTGAAAGAATGGCGCTTTCAGGACTATGCAGATGCATGATATTCAGAGCTGCCAATTCGGGAATAGCGACCATAAACAAGGCAGGAACAATTGCGAAATATTTTGCAACGTCATTGGCAATAGAGAAAGTGGTCAGTGTACCGCGTGTCATCAGCAATTGTTTACCGATTTCCACAATCTCGATCAGTTTTGTCGGATCGTTATCCAGATCGACCATATTACCGGCTTCCTTCGCAGCCTGTGTACCACTATTCATGGCTACACCTACATTGGCTTGTGCCAGAGCAGGAGCATCGTTCGTTCCGTCTCCCATCATTGCAACCAATTTACCAGCCTGCTGTTCCTTCTTGATATATTCCATCTTATCTTCCGGTTTAGCTTCAGCGATAAAATCATCCACACCGGCTTTTTCGGCAATATATTTTGCAGTTAACGGGTTATCTCCTGTCACCATGACCGTCTTCACTCCCATCTTACGCAGACGTTCGAAACGTTCCTGAATACCTGGTTTGATAATATCCTGTAACTCAATGACACCGGTCACTTTCTTGTTTACACATACTACCAACGGTGTACCACCATTACTGGAGATAGAAGAGATGACCTCTTCCACTTCTTTCGGGAATTCATTTCCTGCACCTTCCACCATCTTACGGATAGCGTCGAAAGCACCTTTACGAATTTGCGTTCCATCTGCCAGGTCTACTCCCGAACATTTGGTTTCAGCCGTAAACTTAATCATTCGTGCTCCCGTTGTATTCAGGTTACGCATACGGATGCCCGACTCGCGTCCCAGTTCTACGATAGATTTACCTTCCGGCGTTTCATCGGACAAGGAAGACAACAGACAAGTCTCTACAAAATCGTGCAAATTGACACCCGGAGCCGTATGGAAATGAGTTGCTTTACGGTTACCGATGGTGATAGTACCTGTTTTATCCAGCAACAACGTATCAATATCACCGGCAGTCTCTACCGCTTTACCGGATTTAGTAATCACGTTGGCACGAAGCGCACGGTCCATACCGGCAATACCGATGGCAGAAAGAAGTCCACCGATAGTTGTCGGAATCAGACACACAAACAAAGAAATAAGCGAAGCAATAGTGATGACCGTATTACTATAGTCGGCAAACGGTTTCAAGGTAACACACACTATGACGAAAACAAGCGTAAAACCTGCCAGCAGAATAGTCAACGCAATCTCGTTCGGGGTTTTCTGACGGGAAGCACCTTCCACCAATGCAATCATCTTATCAAGGAAACTTTCTCCCGGTTGAGTAGTCACCAGTACTTTTATATGATCGGACAATACCTTCGTGCCACCCGTTACGGAACTCTTGTCGCCACCTGCCTCACGAATGACCGGAGCAGACTCGCCGGTGATTGCACTTTCATCAATAGAAGCCAAACCTTCAATAATCTCACCGTCGGAAGGAATCACGTCTCCCGCCTCACAAACAAACACATCTCCTTTCTTCAATTGCGAAGAACTGACGGTAACGATTTTATTACCTTCCACTTTCTTTGCCGGTGTCTCTTCACGAGTCTTACGCAAGCTGTCGGCCTGTGCTTTACCACGTGCTTCGGCAATAGCTTCGGCAAAATTGGCAAACAACAAGGTTACAAACAGAATGATAAACACGGCAATGTTGTAAGCAAACGAACCTTGTGAAGAATTTACAATAGAGTAGAGTGTTACGAACAGCATGACCACTGTAGCCACTTCTACTGTAAACATAATCGGGTTCTTTATCATCATCCGCGGGTTCAGTTTCACGAATGACTGTTTCAAACTTTCTATAACTTGCTCCTTTGGAAACAAAGAAGCTGATTTATTATCTTTCATATCTTCTCTAATTCAGTATTACAAACTTAAATGTTCAGCAATTGTACTCAATGCATGTACCGGGAAGAACGACAGCGCAGCAATAATGAAGATAACCACAAATGTCATGACTCCGAAAGTCAATGTATCGGTCTTCAATGTGCCGGCACTTTCCGGAATGAATTTCTTCTGTGCCAGTAATCCGGCAATGGCAACCTGCCCGATAATAGGAATAAAACGGCTCAAAATCAGAACAATACCACACGTATAGTTCCAGAAATAAGTGTTATCGCCCAAGCCTTCAAAACCGGAACCGTTATTGGCGGCACAAGAAGTGTACTCATAAAGTTGCTCACTCAAACCGTGGAATCCCAAGTTGTTCAACCATCCACCTTCACTTTCCACAAAATCAGGATGGTACACATAAATATAACTTGAGAGTGCTGTAAATACCAAAATGACAAACGGATGAAGCAGAGCTACAATCGTAGCGATTTTCATTTCGCGGGCTTCCACTTTCTTGCCGAGGAATTCCGGCGTACGTCCTACCATCAAACCGCTGATAAACACTGTAATGATAATAAATGTATAGTAATTCATCCATCCTACACCTACACCGCCAAACCAAGTGTTAATCTGCATATTCAGCATCTCCATCATTCCGGACAGCGGCATAGTAGAATCATGCATACCATTCACAGAACCATTAGAGGTTACAGTAGTTACAATACTCCATAATGCTGTTGCTCCGGCTCCCAAACGAACCTCTTTACCTTCCATCGCACCATTATCCTGCGCAATTCCCAATTCATCAATGCGTGGATTACCGCCCATTTCCTGACTGACATTAATACATACGCCTACCAGAAAAGCGAAAAGCATTACTCCGAATATACTGTAAGCCAACTTCTTTCTGCGAGTATAGAAACCCAGCGCAAGTACCATCGCCATCGGGATAATCAGGATAGACCAACATTCTACCATATTAGTAAGATATGTCGGATTCTCCAACGGATGAGAAGAGTTTACACCAAAATAACCACCACCATTTGTACCCAATTGTTTGATAGGAACAATCGCAGCCGTAGGACCTTGAGAAACCATTTGTTCCTGGCCTTCCATCGTAGTTACCTTCATCTTACCGTCAAATCCCATCGGAGTTCCTTGGAGAATCAGGATAAAACCTACAATCAGAGAAAGAGGCAATAAAATACGTGTACAGCTTATTACCAGAAATTGCCAGAAGTTACCAATCGTTTTGGTTGTTTTTGCAGCAATACTCTTCATAATACCTGCCATAGCAGCCATACCTGTTGCTGCGGTAATAAACTGGAAAAGCATGATGACGAACAGTTGAGTAAAATAAGTCAGTCCGCTTTCACCGCTATAGTGCTGCAAGTTACAGTTCACCATAAAACTGATACAGGTATTGAATGCCTGATCTGGAGTCTGCGGTCCGTTGCCGTCCGGATTTAAGGGCAACCATCCTTGTGAAACCAAGAGTACCATTCCCCAGAAAAACCAGAAAGCATTCAAAATCAACAATGCTTTCAGGAATTGTTTCCAGTTCATTTCTTCATTGGGGTCGATTCCACAAACTTTATAAATGACTCTTTCGATAGGAGCCATAAAATCAGACCAGGTCTTTTCTCCTCTGTAGACCTTGGCAATGTATTTTCCCAGTGGATAAGCCAGAATCACCATCAAGGCTATCTGAACAACCACGCCTAAAATTTCTGTATTCATATACTTTTTACCTTAAACTGTGTGTGTTACTTTAAAACTTTTCGGGTTTGACGAGCACGTACATCAAATAACCGAAGATCGCAATACCTAATACGAATAATGCTGTGTACATAATCAATTCTCCTTTTTCTTTAAATATTCTCAAACCAGTCTACACATTTCCAAAATAGCCAGAAACAAGCGAAACCGCTTAACAAGCAGAAAATAAATGATAGTGTTATTCCCATGTTTTTACCTTTTAAATGATTAATAATCCTAATTATTTGCCATAAGTAATGCTAAAGGTATGCCAGAAAAAGAGAAAAGTAAGTAAGTTATTGATTTTCAAAACAATAAAAAAGAACTAAAAAGAATAACAAACGGAAAACACCCTACCATTTTGAAATGGATTATGCTATTATGAAAAACAATATAATAGAGAGGTGAAAATAAAAAAGAGTAGTAAAAGAGGAAATACAAGTATACCAAAGTACCATTGATAAATCAAAAAACAGAAATTTTGCAAAGTACCAAACAACAGAAAGCCCCTTGATTCGTTGCTGAATCAAGGGGCTTCTCTAAAAACGGCGGCTACCTACTCTCCCACTGTTACGCAGTACCATCGGCGTGACGAGGCTTAACTTC
>NZ_JAHQVH010000080.1:0-9991 GCF_019052435.1 Bacteroides sp. MSK.20.12
CTACGCTATATAATTAAGCCCTTTCAGGGCACCCCAATAAATATATAATTGTAAGGCTTTCAGCCTAACTGCTAAATTCCCATTTATAAAACGAATGATAAACAATAACTAACATTAATAATCAATTGAATTTATGAAGTATATGATAAAAAGTAAAATATTAGCGATTCTTTGTGTCAGTCTGCTGACCCTTTCAACCACAGCACACCCCTCTTCTTGGTTTAATGACAAAGATCTGACACTGACAGGCGTCTACTATTATCCTGAACACTGGGATGAAAACCAGTGGGAACGTGACTTCAAGAAAATGCATGAACTGGGATTTGAATTTACTCATTTTGCCGAGTTTGCTTGGGCGCAGTTGGAGCCGGAAGAAGGGCGTTATGATTTTGCCTGGCTTGACAGAGCGGTAGCTTTAGCTGCCAAATATGATTTAAAAGTTATAATGTGTACGTCTACTGCCACTCCTCCTGTATGGATGAGCCGGAAATATCCTGAAATTCTGTTGAAGAATGAAGATGGAACGGTACTTGACCACGGTGCCCGTCAGCATGCTTCATTTGCTTCTCCTCTTTACAGAGAGTTATCTTATAAGATGATTGAAAAACTGGCGCAGCACTATGGTAACGATCCTCGTGTTATCGGATGGCAACTTGATAACGAGCCTGCCGTACAGTTTGACTATAATCCGAAAGCGGAACTTGCCTTCCGTGATTTTCTTCGTGCCAAATACAATAATGACATTCAACTTTTAAATAATGCCTGGGGAACTGCTTTTTGGAGTGAGTCTTATTCTTCTTTTGATGAAATAACGCTTCCCAAGCGTGTACAGATGTTTATGAATCATCATCAGATTTTGGATTACCGTCGTTTTGCAGCAATGCAAACCAATGATTTTCTGAATGAGCAATGCTTGTTAATCAAGAAATATGCAAAGAATCAATGGGTAACAACCAATTATATACCGAACTATGATGAAGGACATATTGGTGGTAGTCCTGCGTTGGATTTCCAAAGCTATACCCGTTACATGGTATATGGAGATAATGAGGGAATCGGTCGTCGGGGCTATCGTGTAGGTAATCCATTGCGTATTGCCTGGGCGAATGATTTTTTCCGTCCGATACAGGGAACGTATGGTGTAATGGAACTGCAACCGGGACAAGTGAACTGGGGCAGTATCAATCCCCAGCCTCTTCCGGGAGCTGTCCGTCTATGGATGTGGAGTGTATTTGCCGGTGGAAGTGATTTTATTTGTACCTACCGCTATCGCCAACCGCTCTATGGTACAGAACAGTATCATTATGGAATAGTAGGAACAGACGGAGTGACTGTTACCCCCGGTGGAAAAGAGTATGAAACTTTTATAAAAGAGATTCGTGAACTTCGTAAGCATTATGCTCCCCGTGAGGCGAAGCCTGCTGATTACCTGGCACGTCGTACAGCTATTCTTTTCAATCCTGAAAACTCCTGGAGCATTGAGCGACAGAAGCAAAACCGGACTTGGGATACTTTTGCACATATTGAGAAGTATTACCGTACCTTAAAATCATTCGGAGTCCCCGTCGATTTTATTTCAGAAGCCAAGAACTTATCCGATTATCCGGTCGTCATTGCGCCGGCTTATCAATTAGCTGATAAAGAACTGGTGGACAAATGGATTTCTTATGTGAAGAATGGCGGAAACCTCATTCTGACTTGTCGTACGGCACAGAAGGATCGTTATGGTCGTCTCCCGGAGGCTCCTTTTGGCTCTATGATTACTCCGCTGACCGGAAATGAAATGAACTTTTATGATTTGCTTCTTCCCGAAGATCCCGGTACTGTTGTTATGAACGGAAATGAGTATGCCTGGAATACATGGGGAGAGATTCTGAATCCTCCGGCAGATGCTCAAATATGGGCTACTTATAAAAACGAATTCTACGCAGGAAGTCCGGCCGTGACTTTCCGCAAACTGGGGAAAGGTACGATTACTTATGTTGGAGTGGACAGCCACAACGGAGCATTGGAAAAAGATATATTGAAAAAACTATATGCACAGCTGAATATCCCGGTAATGGATTTGCCTTATGGCGTGACAATGGAATACCGGAATGGCTTGGGAATTGTTTTGAACTATTCAGACCAGCCCTATGCCTTCAACTTGCCGAAAGGAGCCAAAGCATTGATTGGAACTACAAATATTCCTACAGCGGGTGTATTGGTGTTTTCAATGTGACCGGCTATAAATTAATATTCTTATCTTTGATGTGTTTGAAGAATTAAAAATATGATATTGTAATGAAGACTTACTTACTGAAACCGATGGTAGTTGTCTGCCTTTGCTTATTGACAGCTTCCTTTACTTTTGCCGCTGATAATTATAAAATGGTAAAGGTGAAAGCTCCTTTCCCTATGCAACCTATTAAAGTATTTATCTATCCGGACAAAGACTTTTTGATAACAGATTACGGAGCAAAAAACGGAGGTGAAGTAAACAATACAAAAGCAATTGCTGCCGCTATTGAAGCGTGTCATAAATCAGGTGGCGGACGTGTTGTTGTTCCGGCAGGTGTGTGGTTGACCGGTCCCATTCATTTTAAAAGTAATGTAAATCTTTATTTGGAGGAGAATGCAATTCTGAATTTTACGGATAATCCTTCTGATTATCTTCCGGCAGTGATGACTTCATGGGAAGGTTTGGAATGTTATAATTATTCTCCATTACTCTATGCTTTTGAATGTGAGAATGTGGCAATTACAGGTAAAGGGACTCTTCAGCCGAAGATGGATACTTGGAAAGTATGGTTCAAACGTCCTCAACCTCATTTGGAGGCATTGAAAGAGTTATATACGAAAGCTTCGACCGATGTTCCTGTTATTGAACGTCAAATGGCGGTAGGAGAGAACCACCTTCGTCCGCACTTGATTCATTTCAATCGCTGCAAGAATGTTTTATTGGATGGGTTTAAGATTCGTGAAAGTCCGTTCTGGACCATTCATCTTTATATGTGTGACGGAGGACTGGTACGTAATCTGGATGTAAAAGCACATGGACATAATAATGACGGTATTGATTTCGAAATGAGCCGTAATTTTCTGGTAGAAGATTGTTCTTTCGATCAGGGTGATGATGCAGTAGTGATTAAAGCCGGACGTAATCAAGATGCCTGGCGATTGAATACTCCTTGCGAAAATATTGTTATCCGTAATTGCCAGATTCTTAAAGGACATACTTTGCTTGGTATTGGAAGTGAAATTTCCGGAGGAATACGGAATATTTATATGCATGATTGCACAGCTCCGAATTCAGTAATGCGTCTTTTTTTCGTAAAAACCAATCATCGTAGAGGTGGGTTTATAGAAAACGTTTATATGAAGAATGTACAGGCAGGAATGGCTCAACGTGTACTTGAAATAGATACCGAAGTGCTTTATCAATGGAAAGATTTGGTACCTACTTATGAAGAACGGATTACCCGTATTGATGGCATTTATATGGATAAAGTCACTTGTGAGTCGGCAGATGCTATTTACGAATTGAAAGGAGATGCAAAACTTCCGGTGAAGAATGTAACAATCAAGAATGTGAAGGTAGGGGAAGTGAAGAAGTTCGTAAAGAAAGTGAATAATGTGGAGAATGTAGTAGAGAAGAATGTGACCTATGAAAGGGAGGTAAAATAATCATTTTCTGAAATTGGCAGAAAAAATCGTACTGTCATATTAGCATAATGTAGTATATTAGCGGCAAAATTGAAAACTTTATTCTAGTATGAAGAAATCCTGTTTTTTGCTGCTACTTACTATTTTATGTAGCAGTATAAGTTTTGCCCAAAGCCTGAAATCTATTTCTATTTTAGGCGACTCGTATTCAACGTTTGAAGGATATCTACAACCAGATACGAATAGTATTTGGTATTATGTCTCTCCACGACAACAAACAGATGTGACTTCAGTAAAACAGACGTGGTGGCATAAATTCATTAAAGAGAATAATTACCGCCTTTGTGTCAATAATTCATTTTCGGGTGCAACGATTTGTAATACGGGTTATCGCAATGAAGATTACTCGGATCGTTCTTTTATAACCCGTATGGATCAACTGGGTTGTCCGGATGTAATTTTTGTTTTTGGCGCAACTAATGATTGTTGGGCTGGCTCTCCGCTTGGGGAGTATCAGTATGTGGGATGGACTAAAGATGATTTGTATAAATTCCGTCCGGCTATGGCTTATATGCTCGATCACATGATTGATCGCTATCCTAATGTTGAAATCTATTTTCTATTGAATTCCGGTTTAAAGGAAGAGTTTAATGAATCAGTCAGAACTATCTGTAATCATTATAATATTGATTGTATAGAATTGCATGACATTGACAAAAAGAGTGGTCATCCTTCAATAAAGGGAATGGAGCAGATTAGTGAACAGATTAAAGAGTTCATGGTGAAGAAGACGAAATGAAAGGAGCATTAAAAAATATTGCCACTTGTTCTTCTTTGATTAGAAATTCTATTTCAAAGAGTGACAAGTGGCAATAGGATTAGCTGTTTATCTTAATATCCCGGGTTTTGCATTGCTTTCTTTTCCTCATTGCTTAATGCAGAACCATTTGAATTGGTGATACCGTCCAAGAAGGCTTGGGGGATCGGACGATAGTAATGTTTCTCCGATTTGAATTCGCCAAGACCTCTGCTGGCACCATCGTTGAATTTATGCCAACGGGCGTCTAACGTCTTGGTACGTGCCAGATCTTCCCAGCGTTGCAATTCGCCACAAAGTTCTCTTGTACGTTCATTCAACAGGAAGCACATCATTTTGTCAGCATTGGATGTGCAGCCCAGTTCGTTGTAAATAGGGACATCTACTGTAGAATTATATACATCTGATACACTATTTAATTTCATTGTTGTTTTGGTAGAAGCAGTGGTTTCCTGTTCTATATTGTTTGACTCGTAATAGGTGTTTTCTTCCCAGTAAATAGCACCTTCAGAAGAATGACCGCCCCCCTTTCCCGAACAATAAGGATTGTTCTTATAGGCTTGTCCGCCATCTACATTCTTACTACGATCCTCACCTGTTTTATAACCGGCACGTTCACGTAATTTATTCATCCACTCGATAGCTTTGTCATAGTTGGCTTCCCCCTTACGAATATATGCCTCGGCAACCATTAGTACATCATCTGCCGAACGGGCGATAATAGCATCACGAGTACCGAATTGAGACGCAATAGAAACACGGTAACCATCACGGAATTTAGATAAAGCTACGGAACGTTTGTGGGGTATGATATCGTAATAATTACCTGTTTTTTCATTTACATTCCAACTGTGTTCCTGCCCTTTGAAATAGCGTACATATGTATACGTGTTACACATTTTTCCATCTTTCAAAACAGTATACGCCGGAGCATTGGGATATTTCTCATAGCGGTTGTCTCCCGGGTCATTAACGATGTATTTCATACCGAGTTCACCTCCACTAAAACGTTTGTCACCTTCTTTTACACCTGCCGGAGCGTATGGCATATCTTCTGCTGTCCAGGTAGGAGCGCTTTTGGTTTCGTTGGCTCCATAACAGGTGATGAATGATTTCCAGAAACGAGAGTCATTGACACGGTCAAATACCTGCATGGTATACTCTGTAGCACTTACGTATGAGAATTCACGTCCTCCTGAGATGTCACGTTTACATCCACCTATATCATTGCCTTGATATACGGCCGGATAATAAAGATGCATCTGATTTCCAAAGCGTCCCCATGTTGATTCATCATTAGAGAATTGAGCCGCTAGAATCACTTCGCTTACTTTTTCATTGGCTCCGTTTGGCTGTTCATAGTCCCAAAGTTCTACATAATCACTACACAACGGATGTGCATCTACTACTTCCGAACCATATTGAATAACAGCATCGAGGTCGGATGCTACATAATTACTATTCCAATCGCTGTACAATTCAGATGCACGGAATAAATGTGCTTTTGCAAGGAAATGTGCGGCAGCATATTTGTTAATCCGTCCGATTGATTCACCTTTATTGGGAAGTAGTCTGTAGGCTTCTCCAAAATCAGATATAACCTGTATGTATATTTCTTCAGCAGAATTCCGTGTGAAATATGTTTCGGCACTTGTAGACGGAGCTAATTTCAAAGGTACGCCACCAAATTGTTTTACTAATTCAAAATAAGCATAAGCTCTAAGGAAATGTGCTTCTCCTAAACGGGTGTTGTATGTAGGTGAACTCTGATTATAATATTGAGGTATGTTCTGAATCAATATGTTTGCGGGTTCAACTAGTCCGTAGTAATTATCCCAGATGGGTTGGTTGGCACCATTTTCAGATGAGTTTAAATCCTGGCTATAGTGATTCCATGCAGGAATTACATTGTTAGCATCGGTAAACTCGTCCACTCCCATATTGTAACATTGGATCCCCCATATATAATTGAATTTAAATTTAAGTTTCTGATAGGCGCCAGTTACCAATTCATCAAGACCTTCCTGGGTTTTAAAACGGTCTGTACTATATTGAGTCGTAAGATTTTCATCAAGGAAAGACTCACTGCACGATGTGATCGAGCTTCCTGTTACGCTGGCTATTAAAGCAGCAAATAATATTCTATTTAATTTCATAATGTCTTTACTTTAATTTGTTGATTAGAATCCGATGTTGACACCTATTACAAAACTCTTCAAAGTGGTAGGTGAACCAAATGTCTTGGTATTATTGTCATAGTTTACCAAGTCTGTATCTAAAAAGTCACATGCCTTATAGATATTGAATGGGTTCATGGCTTGAACATATAGCTTCAGATTATTGATACCCAACTTCTTTAATTGTTGCGGGGTAAAATTATAGCCCAATGAAATATTACGTACTTTAATGTACGATCCATCTTGATAGTTCATTGCACTGTTGAAAGCATCGGCTCCTTCGCCGTTGGAACCGGGTGAATAGTATTTTGCATTTTCATTTGTACCAGCCACCCAATAGTCTACTTTACGTTGCATATAGCGACCGTCGAGCGTTACAGCTCCTTGCGGGACTGTGAATCCCCAGCGTGACAGAATAAAGAAGGAAAGCTCAAAATTCTTATAGCTGAAAGTGTTGCTCCATCCACCTGTCCAGCGTGGACGTGTATGCCCTACAATTTGCTTGTCATCGTTAGCATCTATTGCACCATCATTATTTAAATCTTTTACTTTGATTTGTCCTGGCTTACGTCCGTATTTAGCAGCTTCTTCAGCTTCTTCCGTTTTCCATATTCCATCATATACCCAGTCGTAATAAACACCGATTTCTTCACCGACAAACCATTTGTTATTCACATCTTCAGTTCTGCCGTTAGATAATTCGTCAATTCGGTTTCTATCCATAGACCATGTTAAAGTAGTGCTCCAGGTAAAATCTTTGGTTTGTACTGGTATTGCATTTACTTGCAAATCAATACCATATCCGGATGTTTTACCCACATTGGCATACGTAGAAACATAACCCGTTAATGAAGGGATTGACATTTCTAATAATAAGTCATTGGTTTTTGTTTTGTATGCATCAATACTACCGGTAAGTCGGTTATTAAAGAAACCATAGTCAATACCGACATTGTATTGTGTAGTTCGTTCCCAGCCTAAGGTTGGATTAGCCATTTTAGCAGGCTCTTTTTGTGAAGGATCGGAAGGTACATAACCTAAAGATGAATCACTTTGTCCCCAGTTATAGTATAAACCGGTGATGGCACCTTTGGTTGCGTATGCTTTGATAGCTGCATTGTCTGTGACACCCATACCTACACGAAGTTTCAACTGATTCAACCAACTGATGTCTTTCATGAAATCTTCCTGATCCATTCTCCATGCAATAGCTGCAGAGGGGAAACTTGCCCATTTGTGCCCTTCGGCTAATTGAGAGGCACCATCCCAACGCATAGATGCCGTTAACAAGTATTTATCTTTGTAACCATAGTTCAGTCGAACCATATAAGATGCCATCTGAGTTTCGGTTAGTCCAGTACCAAAGGAATTCAATGTACCGGCAGATCCCATATTATACCAAAGCTCATCCGACGAGGCTACATTGGTGGCTCTCATATCTCCCATCTCGTAATGATAGGCAGAAGCGGATTGCATCAATGTCATTCCTAGATTATGCTGACCTAGAGTTTTATTGTAATAGATCAGGTTATCCAATGTCCATGCACGCTTTTGTTCGTTCTTATATTGTGCACCGTTGTTACCATCTCCATTGATGCCATCAGCAGCGTTAGCAACTCCTAGAGTGTAAAATTGAAATTCGGGACCAAACTGAAGACGATAGGATAAACCTTCCAGTGGTTTCCAAATTTTTCCGAAATCAATCTGTGAGTACATGCTGGCAGAAGCACGGAAAGTACGGCGTTGATTGGTATTATAGTCTAATTCCCGGATGGGGTTGATGATATTTACGTCACCGCTTGGATAACGGACATATTCACCGTTTTCATCGTAAGGCACAGTCCATGGGATCATGCTTCTTAATGCACTATAGAAGTCACCGGAACCAGTTACGGATTTAGAGAAACTATATCCATAGTCTTGAGTAGAATATGATGCGTTAATTGAAGAACCCATTTTGAACCAATCAACAGGAGTTACGTCAAATGATGTCTTTAATGTATAACGTTCATAGGCTTGTCCTGGTTGTGTTCCTTTTTGATCTAGATAGCCGAATGAAGCATAACCTTGGAATTTGTCCGAACCTCCGGAGGCACTTAAGGTATGTTCGTGGGTGATACCCGTCTGTTTGCCGTGAGATGCCCAGTCGTAGGAGCCGACCTTTGAGGGATCATAATTGCCATTTGACCATGCTTGCTCGATATTCTTCCACGAAGCGCTTACACTGCCGAATGCTGCTTTATCTGCTTCAAAAGTTGGAGTGGCCGAAGCATAAGAACCCGCATTGTATTTGGCTAGGCGAGCATAATCCAGCCATTCTGTGGCAGACATCATTTCTGTGACATCATGTAATGTTTCAAAAGTAACAGTACCTGAATAGTTCAGGGTTACTTTTCCCTCTTTTCCTTTTTTAGTAGTTACGAGAATTACACCATTGGCACCACGTGAACCATAAATGGCTGTGGCCGAAGCATCTTTCAAAATGTCAATAGCTTCAATGTCGGAAGGATTGATGTTTTCAATACCTCCATTTTGAATTACCATACCGTCTACGACATACAGTGGTCCTTGTTCTGCATTAATAGAGCGTTGCCCACGAATGTTAATGTTACCGACTTCTCCGGGACGTTGGCTAGATGTAATATCCACACCTGCTGTTTTGCCCTGCATTCCTTCCAATGCATTTCTTACAGGCATTGCTTTTAATTCTTTTTCTCCTACGCGGGCCATAGCGCCAGTTACATCGCTTTTCTTCTGTACACCGTAGCCCACAACTACTACTTCATCCAGCGTTTCAGTATCTTCTTGAAGAGTTATCTTGAAGTTAGTATTTCCTGCTACGGATACTTCTTGCTTTTTGTATCCTATATAAGTGATAGTGATTGTACCTTTGGTTGGTACATTGGAAAGAGAAAACTTGCCATTTAAATCAGTAATTGTACCATTAGTAGTACCATTAACCAACACACTGGCACCAATAACCGGTTCTCCGGTAAAATCTGTAACCGTACCCGAAATCGTTTTGTTTTGGGCATAGGATTCTACTATTAAAAAGGAGAACAAAGTGAGAAGAAATAGCCGTCGGATAGTATCCTTATAGGCATACAGGTGATTACCTTTTTTGTTGCTTTTCATACTTTAATTATTAAGTTATAAATATTGGTTTATAGATCCTTTATTGTTGATTTATCTTTTTATCCTCTAATGAAGACTCTTTGTTTCTTTTTATATGGATATTCCTGTAACGTAGTACTTTATAGAGGTTTAGTAGTATAATATATTGTGTGGTATTTCTATATTTACATAGCATATTTATTATAAAGTTAAACAAAAGTTAGATTCTCTTTTTAAA
>NZ_JAHQVH010000010.1:0-146646 GCF_019052435.1 Bacteroides sp. MSK.20.12
GTTAACTAACTTAGGTATAACAAACGAAGTTGTCAACTAAATCCAGTACAGTACAGTCTCTACGGGGAAACGACAGTATCCTTACGTAGAAACTGTCGTGTCCCGCCTTAGAAACTCTCGTTTCCTGCCGTGGAAACTGTAATTTCTAATGCCGGAAACGACAGTTCCCCGCCTGGAAACGGGAAGTCAATGTATACAATAAACTTTTGCCCTCCTAGAGAATTAGCTTATGTAAGGTTTATACTGTGTTGCAGATACTTTATCTGCAACCTATCTGCCACAGTATCTGCAACGCTCCAACTATTTGTCAACTAGTGTATTACACGCGTTTGGTTGCAGGTGGCAGATGTTTTTATGTTTTTTCAACTTTATAGAGGAAGGATTACGCATCAAAATTAGGATCACAAGCGTAAGTCATAAACCCAATTCACCTCTGTGCCCTCCGTGTCCTCTGTGGTGAAAACAGTGCAAAAATGAACTATTCAATTAAATAACAAACCGAATAATATTTTTTTATTCTAAAGTGAATCAGCTAATGAGCTAACGTCTATACGATACAGTATAAGGTTGGTAGCTTGATAAAAGTTTTTTTTAAGCTAAAAAGTACAAATCTTTAAACTTTATTTCTTTACTTTGTTATTTATAGAGTGAGACTTATAGCGAACTTAAACTAGAAAGATTATGAAAGTAAAGCAGATTTGTATGATGGTGCTACTATGGTTGGGAGTGATTCCGGCGGTGCAGGCACAGACTTTCGACAAATTATGGAAAGAAGTGGAGCAAGCAGAGAAAAAGAGCTTGCCTAAGACAGTGATAAAACTGACTGATGAGATTTATCAGAAAGGGGAAAAAGAGAAAAACTCTCCGCAGATGCTCAAAGCATACGCGTGGCGGATGAAATACCGGGAAATGTTGAATCCGGATAGTCTTTATGCCGGTCTGAAAGGACTGGAACAGTGGGTGAAACAAACCGACCAACCAATGGACCGTGCTATTTTGCATTCTCTGATAGCCGGAATTTATGCAAATTATGCTGCCAACAACCAGTGGCAACTTCGCCAACGGACGGAAATTGTAGGCCAAACGCCTTCCGCGGATATACGCGAGTGGACCGCCAATATGTTTGTAGAAAAAGTGCGGACAAATGTGAAAGAAGCCTTGGCTGACTCTGTGTTACTGCTCAAAACTTCTTCACGCGATTATATCCCTTTCGTAGAATTGGGGAAAACGAGTGAATATTATCACCATGACCTTTATCATTTATTGGCTTCCCGTGGCATTGATGCTCTGTTGCAAGTGGAAAAACTAGGTGGCGGGTACACTGAAACGAACGCCGTAAATCCGGTGAAGCAGGATATAATAGCTATTTACGGAAATATGCTTTCTGCTTATAAAGCAGCCGGATTGAAAGAAGGTTATGTGTTGACTGCACTTAACTATTTGGAATGGAGACGGGGAGCGGAACGATATATCCGCCCTCTCCAAGCAAAGGGAGCGGCTTCGATATTGACGGATGACACTTACTTGAAAGCATTGAATACATTGAAAAGTAAATATGCTTCGGAACCGATATGTGCTGAAGTGTACCTGGCACAAGCCCGTTATGCTATTGAAAAGCAACAGCAGGTTAATGCATTGCAACTTTGTGATGAGGCGATTCGTCTTTATCCGGGGTATGACAGAATCAATGCTCTGAAGAATCTTCGGGAAGAGATATTGGCTCCTTATTTGAATGTCTATGCAGCAGATCAGGCTTTCCCGAACGAAGAGATAGAACTAAGGGCCTCACATAAGAATCTGGATGGTTTTACCGTCCGGATTTATCAGGCGAAGAAACTGATAAAAGAACAACATTACTCTGTAATTCGTCCGGAAGATTACCGGACACAGGACACGGTGTTTACGTTCAAAGCTCCCGAACTTGGAGCTTACGTAATGCGTATCATACCGGATATTCGTGCAAAGAGAGACAGTGAAAGCAAGTTTGACGTAACACGTTTCAAGGTGTTGACTTGTCGTCTGCCGGAAAAACAATATCAAGTGGTGACGTTGGACGGACAGACGGGACATCCTATTTCGAATGCGAAAGTTACGATGTATAGTAACGATGAAAAAGTTTTGCAAGAGTTTACGACGGACAAAGATGGTAAGGTGGTATTTCCCTGGAAATCTGAATACCGCTATTTGAAAGCCTCCAAGGGTACGGATACAGCGATGCCGAAGCAAGGTATCTATGCAGGAAGTTACGGATATTACGGTGACGAAGATAAAGTGGCGGAAAATATGACTTTATTGACTGACCGTTCTTTGTATCGTCCCGGACAGACGGTGTATGTGAAAGGAATTGCCTATTCTCAAAAATCAGATACGGCGGATGTGCTTCCGAACAAGGAATATATGGTTACTTTATTGGATGCAAATAATCAGGAAGTAGGGCAGAAGTCGGTACGCACCAATGAGTTCGGCTCGTTTGCCACTGATTTCGCGTTGCCTTCAGCTTGCCTGAACGGAATGTTCTCGTTGAAGGCAGGAAGAGGTCGTACAAGTATCCGCGTGGAAGATTATAAACGTCCGACATTTGACATCACTTTTGAAAAGCAACAGGGAAGTTACAAGTTGGGAGATGAAGTGCAGGTGAAAGGCAAGATAGCATCTTATAGCGGTGTATTGCTTCAGGATCTTCCGGTAAAATATAAGGTGATGCGTTCTACATACAGCCTTTGGCGCTTTGCGGAATCGGTACAGATTGCTTCCGGTGAAGTGACTGCCAATGAGAACGGAGAATTTACGATACCGGTCCGCCTGCAGGAAAGTGACTCTTATAAGAATGATGATAAAGTATATTATCGCTATTCCATTGAAGCTACTGTTACCAATGTGGCGGGTGAAACACAATCTTCTACGGATGTCATTTCGGCCGGAAACCGTTCGTTGGTTTTGCAGGTGGAATTGCATGATAAGACTTGTAAGGATAAACCATTCGACACGATGTTTAACGTGCAGAACCTAAATGGACAACCTGTGGAAGTGAAAGGAAATTATTACTTATATCCTGCCAAAGACCAGGATTTCAAACAACTGGAAGAGAAACCGGTTTTAACGGGAACGTTTACTTCTAACGAAGAAATAACGCTCGATTGGAAGAATCTTCCTTCGGGCCCTTATGTACTGAAAGCATCGGTGAAAGATAATCAGGGCAAGGAAGTGACTACTGATACTAACACGATTCTTTTCTCCATTGAGGACAAACGTCCGCCTGTAGAAACGACGGTTTGGTTCTATGGAGAAAATATGGAATTTGATGCGACTCATCCGGCTGTATTCTGCTTCGGCACGTCGAAAAAGGATGCTTATGTGATGATGAATGTATTCTCCGGTGATAAACTGCTGGAAAGTAAGACGTTGAACTTGTCTGATACGATTGTTCGCTTCGAATATCCATATCAGGAGAGTTATGGTGACGGTGTGTTTGTGAATTTCTGTATGGTAAGAGATGGACAGGTTTATCAGGAACATGCCCGGCTGACCAGACGTGTGCCGGATAAGAAACTGACTATGAAGTGGGAAGTGTTCCGCGATAAGTTGCGTCCCGGACAGAAGGAAGAATGGAAACTGACGATTAAAACGCCACAAGGACAAGCCGCTAATGCGGAGATGCTGGCAACGATGTATGATGCTTCACTGGATAAGATATGGAACCGTCAGCAGAATTTCCAAATCTTCTATAGTCAGATTGTTCCGTATTCTAATTGGATGAGCGGATATTCAGGAAATAATTCATTTAATTACTGGTGGAATACGAAAAGCCTTAAAGTGCCGGGATTGGCGTATGATTATTTCGTGATGTCTTCCGGTGTAGGAAATGTATATGCATTGTCGGAGTCTTTGGCTGATGGAGTGGTGGTTAGAGGTCTGGCGGTTCAGAGAAAGGTGTCGATGACAGGAAGTGTTACAAGCCGGAGCAATGCGGTGGAAGTGAAATATGTACCGGCTTTAGTCTCCGATGCTTCTGAAGATGTGGAATTTGAGTCAGGATGGGGCCAAACGGGAACACTTGGTAAACTTGATGAAACGTCCGGAAACGAAACACTCCCTGAAGCTCCTGCCGACCTGCGTACGAATCTTGCAGAAACGGCCTTCTTCTACCCGCAACTTCGTACCAATGAACAGGGAGAAATCTCATTCTCTTTCACGATGCCCGAAAGTCTGACACGTTGGAACTTCCGTGGATATTCTCATACGAAAGGGATGCTGATGGGAACATTGGATGGTGAAGCTACCACGAGTAAGGAATTTATGCTGACTCCTAATCTTCCCCGCTTTGTACGTGTGGGAGATAAGACTTCTCTTGCAGCTTCTATCTCTAATATGACTGGTAAGCCGCAAGCTGGAACAGTAACTCTGATTCTTTTCGATCCGATGACGGAGAAAGTAATCAGTACACAAAAACAGAAATTCAGCCTTGTTGCCGGAAAGACGATTGGCGTGAGCTTCCAGTTTACCGTCAGTGATAAATACGAAATATTGGGATGCCGGATGATAGCCGACAGCGGTACTTTCAGCGATGGAGAACAACAGTTGCTTCCGGTGCTTAGCAATAAAGAACATTTGGTAGAGACACTTCCAATGCCTGTACGTGGAGAAGAAACCCGTACTTTCTCACTCGACCGCCTGTTCAACCAACAAAGTAAAACGGCAACCGACCGTAAACTGACTGTCGAGTTTACAGGAAATCCGGCCTGGTATGCTATTCAGGCATTGCCTTCTTTGAGTCTTCCTACAAGCAATAATGCGATCTCCTGGGCTACAGCATATTATGCAAATACCTTGGCTTCGTTCATTATGAACAGTCAGCCGAAGATCAAAGCAGTGTTTGAAAGTTGGAAATTACAGGGAGGTACGAAAGAAACCTTCTTGAGCAATCTGCAAAAGAATCAGGAAGTGAAGAACATCATTCTGTCCGAATCTCCTTGGGTGCTCGAAGCGCAAACGGAAGAGCAACAGAAAGAACGTATCGCCACTTTGTTTGACTTGAACAATATCCGTAGTAATAATATCGCGGCTTTGACCCGATTGCAGGAGTTGCAGAACGCAAACGGTGCATGGTCTTGGTATAAAGGAATGACCGGCAGCCGATATGTTACTGCCTATATCGCCGAACTGAATGCCCGTCTGGCTATGTTGACAGGTGAGAAATTAACAGGTACAGCTCTCTCTTTGCAACAAAATGCTTTCACTTACCTTCATCAATCAGCTTTAGACGAATATAAGGAAATCTTGAAAGCACAGAAAGAAGGAGTGAAATTTACCGGTGTTTCGGGCAGTATTCTGCAATATTTGTATCTCATCGCTATTTCCGGAGAACAGGTGCCTGCTGCCAATAAAGCTGCTTATACCTATTATCTTTCTAAGGTAGGAGAACTGCTTACTTCTCCTTCAATGGATACGAAAGCGATTGCCGCTATTGTACTGGATAAAGCCGGACGCAAGAAAGAAGCACAGGAGTTTGTCGCTTCTCTGAAAGAATTCCTGACCAAGACGGATGAACAGGGAATGTTCTTTGCCTTCAACGAGAATCCGTATACATGGGGCGGAATGCAGATGCAGGCTCACGTAGATGTGATGGAAGCATTGGAGGCGATAGGCGGTAACAGCGATACCGTGGAAGAAATGAAACTTTGGCTGTTGAAACAAAAGCAAACGCAACAATGGAACTCTCCGGTAGCTACTGCCGACGCGGTATTTGCGTTGCTGATGAAAGGTGTTAATTTGCTCGACAATCAGGGAGATGTACGGATTGTAATTGCTAATGAAGTGCTGGAAACGGTTGCTCCGAGTAAAACAACTGTTCCCGGATTGGGATATATCAAACGTTCTTTCACACAGAAGAGCGTGGTGGATGCCCGTAAGATTGAAGTGGAAAAGAGAAATCCGGGTATCGCCTGGGGAGCTGTATATGCAGAATTTGAATCCCCCATCAGTGATGTGAAACAACAGGGTGGTGAGTTGAATGTAAAGAAACAATTGTATGTGGAACGTATGGTAAATAATGTCCCTCAATTGCAGCCTATAACAGTGAAAACTGTTCTTCAGATAGGTGATAAAGTCGTTTCCCGTTTGAGCATCCGTGTAGACCGTCCGATGGACTTTGTGCAGTTGAAAGATCAGCGGGGAGCTTGCTTCGAACCGATCGGCAGCATTTCCGGTTATCGTTGGAACAACGGACTGGGCTATTACGTAGACATCAAAGATGCATCGACCAATTTCTTCTTCGATCATTTAGGAAAAGGAGTATATGTATTGGAATATAGTTACCGTGTCAGCCGTGCAGGAACTTACGAAACAGGTCTGGCAACCATGCAATGTGCATACGCACCAGAATATGCTTCACATTCTGCTTCGATGACGGTAGCTGTTAAAGAGTAACGCAGGACATTTGTAAGAGAAATATTCAGGCACGCATTATGCCGATTTTACGGTTCATTAGATAAACTGAAACCGTAAAATAGGCGTAATCCGTGCCTGAATCTATTTGATACCTCTTGATGGGGAGAATTATCCTCTTTCGTCAATCTGTGTTAATCTGTGTAATCTGTGGTGAAAAACTCATCTAAAACCCCTACATTTGTGCACCAAAATAAAAAATATCGCATGAAACGTAGTTTACTATCTATATTATCTTTACTTACTGTCGCTTTGGCAGCCGTTGCCCAACCTCGTATCTCTTCAAATAAAGAGACACATAACTTCGGACAAATTGAGTGGAAACGTCCGGTGACAGTGGAATATACCATCACTAACACGGGAAACCAGCCATTGGTACTGACCAACGTCACAACCTCTTGTGCTTGTGCCGTGGCCGATTGGACCAAAGAACCGATTGCCCCGGGAGGAAAAGGAGTAGTAAAAGCTTCTTTTGACGCAAAAGCGTTAGGACATTTTGAAAAGTCGATAGGAATATATAGCAATGCCAGTCCGAGCTTGGTCTATCTGAAGTTTACCGGTGAAGTCGTGCAGGAAATAAAAGATTATACAAAGCTACTTCCTTATACAATCGGAAATATTCGTTTGGATCGTGATGAGTTTGCTTTCCCCGATGTCTATCGCGGACAGCAGCCTTCATTGACCTTTGATATCGCCAATCTTTCGGATCGTCCTTACGAACCGGTATTGATGCATCTGCCTCCTTATCTGAAAATGGAAGCGGAACCCAAAGTCTTGTTGAAAGGCAAGAAGGGAACTATCAAACTGACGCTGGATGCGAGCCAGCTAAAAGATTACGGATTGACACAGACTTCTGTCTACCTTTCCCGTTTCTCCGGTGATAAGGTGAGCGAAGATAATGAAATACCGGTTTCGGCCATTCTTCTTCCCGACTTCTCTCGTATGACGGAAAAAGATTCTTTGAACGCTCCTGCCATGCACATTTCGGAAACGGATATTGATCTTAGTATCCCGTTGATAAAGAAGAATAAGGTAAGCCATGATATATTGATAGCCAATTCCGGAAAGACTCCGTTAGTCATCAGTAAGTTGCAGGTATTCAATTCGTCGGTAGGAGTGAGCCTGAAGAAGACGGTCCTTCCTCCGGATGGAATGACGAAGCTCAAAGTAACTATTCGTAAGCGTGACGTAGGTAATAAGAAGCATCATTTACGTATCCTGATGATAACAAATGATCCGTTACGCCCGAAAGTTGAAATCAATATCAAACGCTAAATCCTATGATTATGGAACATCCTGAAAATAGTGAAGAATATAAGGGGCTTGTTGTCAATAAAGGCATTGAGCAACCCTCATCTGTGAATCCCTACTTAAAGCGGAAACCTAAGAAACGCCAACTTTCAGTAGCAGAGTTTGTAGAAGGTATCGTAAAAGGTGATGTCACCATATTGAGTCAGGCTGTGACATTGGTTGAAAGCGTAAAGCCTGAACATCAGGTTGTCTCACAGGAAATCATTGAGAAGTGTCTGCCATTTTCCGGTAATTCGATCCGGATTGGTATCAGCGGCGTTCCCGGTGCGGGAAAGAGTACATCCATAGATGTATTCGGTCTGCACGTGCTCGAAAAGGGGGGCAAACTGGCGGTATTGGCCATCGACCCTAGTAGTGAACGCAGTAAAGGCAGTATCTTAGGGGATAAAACGCGTATGGAGCAGCTTTCCGTACATCCTAAATCGTTTATCCGCCCTAGTCCGTCAGCTGGTTCTTTGGGAGGAGTGGCACGCAAAACACGTGAGACGATTATTCTTTGTGAAGCTGCCGGATTCGATAAGATTTTTGTGGAGACCGTAGGAGTGGGACAGAGCGAAACGGCTGTTCACTCGATGGTTGATTTCTTCCTGTTGATTCAGTTGTCCGGTACGGGCGATGAACTGCAAGGAATTAAGCGTGGTATTATGGAGATGGCGGATGGTATCGTTATCAATAAGGCCGATGGAGATAATCTGGAACGTGCCAAGTTGGCTGCCACTCAATTCCGTAATGCATTACATCTGTTTCCTGCGCCTGAATCCGGATGGATTCCCAAAGTATTGACTTACTCCGGTTTTTATAACCTGGGAGTGAAGGAAGTCTGGGACATGATTTACGAATACATTGACTTCGTGAAAGAAAACGGCTATTTTGAATATCGCCGCAACGAACAAAGTAAATACTGGATGTATGAAAGCATCAATGAACAACTTCGTGACAGCTTTTATCATAATCCGAAGATTGAAGCGATGCTCTTAGAAAAAGAACAGCAGGTATTGAAAGGCAACCTGACTTCGTTTATAGCTGCAAGAAGTCTGCTCGATACTTATTTTGAGGATTTGAAATGAGGCTTTTCTGCTTTTTCAAGATCAGCTCTTGATTTACTTTGAGTCACAATATATACTCCCAGGAATACGAGCGCGATAGCGATTCCTTTCTCCCAGCCGAAACTTCCGATACCCATCGCGATTGCCGCAATCGTAGCCACGATCGGTTGCATATAATTGTACATACTGACTACCGTAGGACGGAGCAGCCTCTGTGCAGTCATAATGCAGAGATACGCGAGGAAGCTACCTCCTAATACGACATAAAGTACCTGTAGAATGGCGACAGTGGAAACAGAAGTCCATTGAATCGTAGAAATATCATAATAGGAGAACGGAATGTAACACATTGAAGCATATATGAACATCCATTTATTAATCGTTACTGCCGAATATCGTTGAGACAATCCTTTGAATACAGTCAGGTATATGGAAAAACTGATTTGCGCAACGAGACAAAGCAAGTCGCCAATCAGGCTTCCATTTCCGTTGCTTCCTGCCTGGCTACTCATAATGAGAATGAGCGCTCCCATAGCACCTATAAAAATTCCCAGTACTTTCTTATTGGTAATAGGTTCTTTCAAGTAAATGGCCGCTACAACCATTGTTACAATCGGTAGAGTAGTAGTTACGATAGAAGCATCAATAGGAGAAGTCATAGAAAGCCCGAAGATGAACACTCCTTGATTGAATACTAGCGCAAACAGTGAAGCAAAGAAGATTTTCAGCATATCTTGATGATTCACATGTTCCTGTTTGCAAAATATAGAAAGGATCCAGAAAGCGGCTGCTGCCCCCACCATGCGGAATGTAGTGACAGAAATTGGAGAAAACTCTTGAAGAGCCGACTTACCGATGGGAGACATTAATCCCCACATAACGTTTGCTGTAAGCGCAAACAAATGACCATACAGGTTCTTACTTTTGTCCATGTTGATACTATTTATTTTACCATATCTCTGATATCATTAACAATCAAATAGAGAAAACGGTTGCAAAGGTAGTCTTTTATCGTATGATTTGTTTATATTTGCCTTGATTAAACTTGAATATTATGGAACAACAAGCCAATTATATCCGTCGTATCGAGATACACGGACTATGGGAACGCTTTAATATAGGATGGGATTTGCGTCCCGATGTGAACATCCTCTCCGGCATCAACGGAGTGGGGAAGACTACCATTCTGAACCGTTCGGTGGGATACCTCGAAGAACTTTCCGGTGAAATGAAAAGTGACGAGAAGAACGGAGTGCGTCTCTTTTTCGACAATCCCCAGGCAACCTATATTCCTTATGACGTCATCCGAAGCTACGACCGTCCCCTGATTATGGGTGACTTCACAGCCCGCATGGCCGACAAGAATGTAAAGTCTGAACTGGACTGGCAACTCTATCTCTTGCAACGCCGTTACCTCGATTATCAGGTCAACATTGGTAATAAGATGATTGAAATGCTTTCCAGCACTGATGAAGAAGAGCGTCGTAAAGCAGCTACATTATCTGTAGCCAAACGTCGTTTTCAGGATATGATTGACGAACTGTTCAGCTATACACGCAAAAAGATAGACCGGAAACGGAACGATATCGCTTTCTATCAGGATGGCGAACTATTATTCCCTTATAAACTGTCGTCCGGTGAAAAGCAAATGCTGGTTATCCTGCTGACCGTACTCGTGCAGGACAACAGCCATTGTGTATTGTTTATGGATGAGCCGGAAGCCTCCCTTCATATAGAATGGCAGCAGAAACTGATTGCTATGATACGTGAACTGAATCCGAATGTGCAGATTATCCTGACTACCCATTCGCCTGCCGTCATTATGGAAGGCTGGCTGGATGCCGTGACAGAAGTAAGTGATATATCTACCACCGTAGGGCACAAGCTCGACAAGGATTCTCCCAACTGTAATTTGTAATTCGTAACCTGTAATTGAACAAATGGCAACTTCACTACGAGATAATCTGACTTCTTCTTATTTCAATGCCGCCCATAAGCTTTATCCGAAGAAAGCCCGCCGACGTATCATCGCTTACGTAGAAAGCTATGACGACATCGCTTTCTGGCGCACATTGCTTGAAGAGTTTGAAGACGACGAACACTATTTCCAAGTGATGCTTCCTTCGGCCACCTCCCTGGCAAAAGGAAAAAAGATGGTACTCATGAACACGCTGAATACAGCCGAATTGGGGAGAAGTCTGATTGCCTGTGTGGACAGTGACTATGATTTCCTGTTGCAGGGAGCTACCAATACTTCCCGTAAAATCAATCGGAACAGGTATATTTTTCAGACTTATACCTATGCTATTGAAAACTATCATTGTTTTGCCGAAAGCCTTCACGAAGTATGTGTGCAGGCTACGTTGAATGACCGTTCCATTTTAGATTTCAACTTCTACCTGAAGAAGTACTCTGAAATAGTATATCCGCTTTTCCTCTGGAACGTATGGTTCTATCGCCAACGGGATACTTACACTTTCCCCATGTACGATTTCCATACTTATACTTCTTTGCGCGAGATTAATCTCCGGCATCCGGAAAAGAGCTTGGAATCCCTTCAACAACGGGTTAATCAGAAGTTGGCAGAGTTGAAAAGGAAATTCCCCCATAACATTAATCAGGTGAATGGATTGCGGACTGAATTTAAAGAGCTGGGCTTGGTGCCGGAAACTACTTACTTGTATATGCAGGGACACCATGTGATGGATAATGTGGTAATGAAACTACTGATTCCGGTCTGCACCGTATTGCGTCGTGAACGGGAACAGGAAATCAAGCGACTGGCCGAACACAATGAGCAATTCAGAAACGAACTGACTTGTTATCAGAACAGCCAGGTGAATGTAGAAATCATGCTCAAGAAGAATGTAGCCTACAAAAGACTCTTCCATTATGATTGGCTACGGCAGGATATCAGTGAATATTTGGAAGAAGGAAAGAATAAAGAAGAAAAGAAACAGAGATCATAAATAAAAGAAAAACTAAAAAAGAGAGAGACGATTGCTTATGAAAGAAGTAAAAGAAGTGGTTGATACAGTGAGTGTGGCATTAGCAAACGGGCAACCGGAAGAAGCAGGTAATGTAGTGATGCAAGAGGTGAATCATGCTTTGCTCTCGATGGGAGTGGATGAAGCTATGGCTGATAAGATTGATAACTTTATCATCTTATTGTTTATTATTGGAATAGCATTATTGGCTAATCTGATTTGCCGCAAGATTATTCTGCGTACCGTGGCTAAATTGGTGAGACAGACAAAAGCTACTTGGGATGATATTGTATTTAATGATAAAGTAATGGTGAACATCAGCAGGATGGTGGCGCCTATATTGATTTATATATCTATTCCTATTGCCTTCCCCGAACATGCAGACTCTGCTTTGCTTGATTTTCTTCGAAGACTTTGCATGATTTATATCCTTGCAGTCTTTCTTCGCTTCGTCAGTGCTTTGTTCACGGCTGTGTATCTGGTATATAGCGCGCGTGAACAATATAAAGACAAACCTTTGAAGGGGCTTTTGCAGACAGCGCAAGTCATTCTCTTCTTTATAGGAGCTATCATCATTATCAGTATTCTGATAAAGCAAAGTCCGGTAGTGTTGCTGACCGGATTGGGAGCTTCCGCTGCGGTTCTGATGTTGGTTTTCAAGGACAGTATCATGGGATTTGTCTCCGGCATTCAGCTTTCCGCCAATAATATGCTGAAGGTGGGCGATTGGATCACGATGCCGAAATACGGTGCGGACGGTACGGTGATAGAAGTAACATTGAATACCGTAAAAATACGTAACTTCGATAATACCATCACCACCATTCCTCCTTATCTATTGATTAGTGATTCTTTCCAAAACTGGCAGGGAATGCAGGAATCCGGCGGACGTCGTGTGAAACGTTCCATCAATATAGACATGACCAGTGTGCATTTCTGTACACCGGAGATGTTGGCAAAATACCGGAAGATACAACTGTTGAAAGACTATGTGGATGAAACGGAAAAGGTAGTGGAAGAATATAATAAGGAACATCATATCGACAACTCTGTGTTAGTGAATGGACGTCGGCAAACAAACTTGGGAGTTTTCCGGGCCTATCTGACTAACTATCTGAAGAGTCTGCCTACCGTCAACCAAGACCTGACCTGTATGGTACGTCAGCTTCAGCCTACTGAAACCGGTATCCCATTGGAACTTTATTTTTTTTCTGCCAATAAAGTATGGGTTGCCTACGAAGGCATACAGGCAGATGTTTTCGATCATGTGCTTGCCATTATTCCCGAATTCGACTTGCGTGTCTTCCAAAACCCGTCGGGGGCAGACCTGCATCGGATAGGGGTAAAGATAGAAAACTAATCAAACGATAAAACGCTTATAAATTGTAATTACTATGACTACACCGTTATCCAACCAGATTATCCGTGAAATCACTCCTTTGTCAGATAAGGATTGCTTTTACATTGCGGAACGTTATAAAACGGAATTCACTTATCCTATACACAACCACTCCGAGTTTGAATTGAACTTCACCGAAAAGGCTGCCGGAGTAAGGCGGATTGTAGGAGACTCTTCCGAAGTGATAGGTGATTATGATTTGGTATTGATAACAGGAAAAGATTTGGAACACGTCTGGGAACAGAACGACTGCCATTCGAAAGAGATACGGGAGATTACGATTCAGTTTTCTTCCGATCTTTTCTTCAAGAGCTTTATCAATAAGAATCAGTTCGACTCTATCCGCCGGATGCTGGATAAAGCACAAAAAGGGCTTTGTTTCCCGATGTCTGCCATACTCAAAATATATCCGTTGCTGGATACGCTTGCTTCCGAGAAGCAAGGATTTTATGCGGTCATTAAGTTTATGACGATCCTGTATGAACTTTCTCTCTTTGAAGAAGAAGCGCGTACCTTGTCCAGTTCGTCTTTTGCCAAGATAGATATTCATTCGGACAGCCGGCGTGTGCAGAAAGTGCAGGAGTACATCAATACACATTATCAGGAAGAAATACGTCTGGGGCAGTTGGCTGATATGGTTGGGATGACGGATGTGTCATTCAGCCGCTTTTTCAAACTGCGTACAGGCAAGAATCTTTCCGATTATATCATTGATATTCGGCTGGGCTTTGCTTCCCGGTTGCTGGTAGATTCTACGATGTCTATCGCCGAGATTTGTTATGAGTGCGGTTTTAATAACCTTTCCAATTTCAACCGGATCTTCAAGAAGAAAAAGAGTTGTTCGCCTAAAGAGTTTCGCGAGAACTACCGGAAGAAAAAGAAATTGATTTAGCGCATTCTCTTTTATGAACTCGGTGATTAACTCCCGAGTTCTATCTTCCACTCACCAATCGTTCGTGTGGCACTGTCAAAGTTTACACCTACTTTAACTATTTTCCTGTGATCCGCCTGATACGGAATAGCATACTTTTTGCTGTTAATCTGCGTTAATGCTTCTTCGGGTGTACCATCTACTTTAAATTCAAAAACATAGATGGTATCTTGAAGTTTCACAACCGCGTCTGCTCTTCCAATGGCTGTATCCACTTCCACATCTATATACTGTCCCATCAGCCGGAAAAACAGATAAAAGATAGTTTGGTAATGTTTCTCTTCCTTGTTGTTCAGTTTATTCGGGATAGACGCAAAGAAAGATTTCAGTCTTTCCAGACATTCTTCTAAATGACCGATACGCAAGTCTTTAATAAAGGACACTACATAAAATGTATTCTCTCGTGCAGGCAGATGCACATAAGCGGGCATTAGCGATTCGATAAATCCTTTTCTTACTTCTTTGTTGGGATAAGCCAGTGTATACAGTTGGAAATCCGGATCATATTCCTTAATTGTGAGATAACCGCTTTGGTAGAGCACCGGAAGAGGATCGGTGATTCTATTGCTGGGCGCATCAAACTGTTCGGCGGTGGCGGTCGTGTTATCCAGTTCCCGGATATCAAAATTGCTTTCTTGCAGAATATCTATCAGGAAAGTGGGAGTACCGGTCGAAAACCAAAAATTGGCATACTTCTTCTGTGCGAATGCATTGAACAAACTGAATGGATTATAAATATCTTCACTGTTCTCACTGAAATGATAGCCGTCATATTGTTGTTTCAAATGTACACAGGCTTCCTCGTATGTTTCTTTGTTGGCTTGCGCCATTTGTTCAATATCAATTTGTAGCTGCGTGCGCAACTCTTGTTCGGTGATGCCGCAGATGGCACTGTAATCATCCCTCATGCTGATATTCTGCAAGTTATTCAACTCGCTGAAGATACTCATTTGGCTGAATTTGCTGATACCTGTCAATAATAAGAAGCGAAGATACTGTCCCTGGGCTTTCAGTGGACTAAAGAAATCCCGCATGATATTACGTATTTCCTTTTGAACTTCATCATTATGATTGCTGTCCAGCATTGGTGAGTCATACTCATCTATTAATACCACCACCTGTTTACCCGTCTGTTTGTAAGCACGACGAATAATTCCTTCAAAACGTAAACTGAAAGTCGTTTCTCCTTCTTCCCGTTGATAAATTTTCTCCCATAAAAGCAATTGGCGGTTAATAACGGCTGACAGCATATCAGCGGTTATATATTTACTCACACTAAAATCAAAGTGTAGTACCGGGTAGACCGTCCAATCCTTTTCCAGAGTCTCCATAGCCAAGCCTTGAAACAGTTCTTTTTTTCCCAGGAAATAAGCTTCTAGTGTAGAAACCAGCAAACTTTTCCCAAAGCGTCGGGGACGACTTAGAAAATAGACTTTATTTGTATGAGTCAAACGATAAATCAATTCTGTTTTATCAACATAGACACAATCATTATTGCGTAAATCTTCAAAGTTCTGTATTCCTATCGGATATCTTCTGAAATTCTCTTCCATGACGCATATCTGTTTTTAGCGTGAAACATTCACAAAGATAATGATATTTAGTTTCAAGTCAATTATGCCTGTTCTTTTTTTAAGAAAGTCCAACGTTGGATATATACTTAGTGGGAAAGGAGCTATCGGTGTTTCTTTGCGTAATGCATTGAAAAGCGATGAAACATATCTTTGACGACAAACGGGTGGAAATACACTATCAGCCAAAATTTTCACCTTCTCACAACTGTCAGCCGATTAATTTTATGCATAATGAGAGATAAAAGAGTGAAGTTCCGGTCTTAAATTTGCTTATAAACAAGTTAAACTAATAGCGTAACTGATTGATAATACGTTTGTAACATCTTGTCATCATCTTGCAATGACTCTTTCAATAGATTGTATTTTTTTCGTCTTACGGTTGTAATGCTCACCCTCTATCTTTGCCAGCGTAATTAAAACGTAGAGCAAAGTTAGATGAAAAAACTATTTCTTATCCGATTTTCAGTGGCGGCCTTCTTTTGCCTGTTGTGTGTACTTCCTGCATTGGCTGCCAATATCAAGATTAAAGGAGCTGTGAAAGACAAACTATCCAAGGAACCTTTGATAGGAGCTACGATACGTTTGCTCGGAACTCAAGCCGGAGCAGTGACCGATATGGAGGGTAATTTCGAATTGAACAGCATGGGCGTTCTGGAAGGTATGTATGATATTGAGATTAAATATGTAGGCTATAAAACCGAAGTGCGCCGTAAAGTGCGTGTGGAGAATGGAAAACTGGTGATACTGAATCTGGAGTTGGAAACCGATGCACAGGAACTTGCCGATGTGGTGGTTGTAGCTAAGAAGAATAGGGAAAATGAGAATATGCTGTTGCTCGAACAGCAAAAAGCAGTCATTGCCGTACAATCTGTTGGTGTCAGGGAGCTTTCCCGTAAGGGTGTTTCGGATGCAGAAGGTGCTGTGACGAAAGTTGCCGGAGTGTCTAAACAAGACGGAGTGAAAAATGTCTTTGTCCGTGGATTGGGTGACCGGTACAATGCAACTACTTTTAATGGATTTGCTCTTCCTTCCGAAGACCCGGAATATAAGAATATCTCTCTTGATTTCTTCGGTACGGACATTATTCAGTCCGTAGGCGTAAATAAAGCATTCAACGCGGGAGGCAGCAGCGATGTCGGAGGGGCAACCATTGATATTGTATCCAAAGAACTCATTGGTAGCGGTCATCTGGGATTCGGCATTTCCGGTGGCTTGAATACACAAACGGTAGCAGCCGATTTTCTGAAACAGGATGGAGTGAACTTCATGGGCTTTGCCAATCGTACCGAACCTGCCGATGAAAACTCATGGAACTTCAGAAATAAGTTAGACCCTTCCGCTCAACATCTTCAAATCAACCGGAGTTACAGTATTTCCGGAGGTAAACGATTCTATGTCGGAAAAAACAAAAATCCGCTTTCTTTCTTCCTGACTGCCGGGCATACGACGGACTATCAGTATACGGATGAAATCATACGTAATACCACTACCAGCGGTACGGTATATAAAGATATGAATGGTAAGAAGTATGCGGAGAATATTAGTCAGCTGGCACTTGCCAATGTGGATTTCGATATGCAGAATCGTCATCACATCAGTTATAATTTGATGATGATTCATGCCAATACCCAGTCGGTGGGCGATTACAACGGCAAGAACTCGATTTTTAGTGACGACTATGAAAACCTCGGATTCACCCGTCGCCAACAAACAAATGACAATATGCTGATCGTTAACCAACTAATGACTAACTGGGGATTGACCAAATCATTAAGTCTCGATGCAGGTGCTTCCTATAATATGGTGAAAGGATATGAACCGGATCGTCGTATCAATAACCTGACTAAAGCGGAAGACGGCTATACGTTGCTAAGGGGCAACTCACAACAGCGCTACTTCTCAACTTTAGATGAAGACGACTTGAATGTAAAAGCAGGCTTGGTCTATCGTCTGAAAGATAATATAGAAGAGATTTCGAATGTCCGTTTCGGATATACAGGCCGATTCGTAGATGATAACTTCAAAGCCACGGAATATAACCTGACCGTAGGACATGTTTCTGCCATCCCTTCTTTAGACGACTTCTCGCTTGACGATTATTATAATCAGGAAAACTTTGCTTCCGACTGGTTCAAGATACAAAAGAACTTAGATGAATACATCGTAAAAAAGAATATTCATTCCGCTTATGCCGAGGCTACCTACCAGTTTACTCCCCGTTGGATTGTGAATCTGGGACTGAAATACGACAAGGTAGATATTGAAGTGGATTACAATGTGAATCGTGGAGGCTCTAAAGGAAACAATACCATCCAAAAAGATTATTTCCTGCCCAGCTTGAATCTCAAATACAATCTGAATGATAAAAACTCGTTTCGCCTGGGAGTTAGTAAAACATATACGCTTCCGCAGGCAAAGGAAATATCTCCTTACCGTTATGTCGGCGTGAACTTCAACAGTCAGGGTAATCCCAATCTGAAACCTTCGGATCATTATAACCTTGATCTGAAGTGGGACTTTAATCCCACTCCGACCGAGTTGATTTCTCTCACAGCTTTCTATAAATTGATTAAGAATCCGATATCCCGCATCGAAGTGGCAAGCGCCGGAGGTTATCTTTCTTATGAGAATATAGCGGATAAGGCAACCGTGGCAGGAGTGGAGATAGAAATACGTAAGACTCTGTTTGTCCGTCCGGTGAGTAATGCTGCGCACGGAATGAATAAACTCTCTTTGGGATTGAATGGCTCTTATATCTACACGAATGCAAAAATGCCTTTGGCAACGGTTACCACCGGTTCGCAACTGGAAGGAGCCGCACCGTGGATTGTCAATTTCGACCTCTCGCATAACTTCACGAAAGGAGAACGCAGTTTTGTCAATACATTGGTACTTAATTATGTGAGTGATAAAATATATACCATTGGCACACAGGGGTATCAGGATATGATGGAGCAGGGAGTACTGACACTGGATTTTGTGTCCCAAGCCAAACTGAACAAGCATCTTTCCCTTAACCTGAAAGCCCGCAACCTGCTGAATCCCTCTTATAAGTTAAGCCGCAAAGCGAACGAAAACGGGGAAAAGGTGATATTGAATGATTATAAGAAAGGAATAAATATAAGCCTGGGAGTGTCGTGTACATTCTAAGCCGGGTGATGAAATAAGATTATTAACTAATAATGAAAGCAAAATGAAAAGATTGTTTGTGAACTTTATGACGTTTGCCGTTATGGCAACAGCACTTACATTGACTGCATGTAGCAGTGATAGTGATGGAGACGGTGATGGTAACGGAGATGGTGGAAACAACGGTGGGACCGGTAGCTCTATTGTTGTGGGCGAAAATATCCTGTCCGGCACGCTGACCGGAGAACAGACACTGGAAGCTAAGGAATATATTCTGAACGGAACGGTAGTCATTGAAAATGGAGGCCGTCTGAATATCCCTGCCGGAACAACAATTAAGGCTCGCGAAGGTTTCAGCAGTTATCTGCTGGTAGCACAAGGCGGTAAACTTTATGCTGACGGTACAGCTGATAAACCGATTGTTTTCACTGCCAATTCAACAACCCCTACATCCGGCTATTGGGGAGGAATCATTATCAATGGTAAAGCTCCGATTTCCGGTTCGAACGCCAATAAGAGTGATACAGGTCTGACGGAAATCGACAACAACTATAAATACGGTGGTAATGTCGATAATGACAATTCCGGTTCACTGACTTATGTGAAAATCTGCTATGCCGGTGCTCGCTCTACTGCTGATATCGAGCACAACGGATTGACACTGAACGGTGTTGGAAACGGTACCAAGATCGAGAATATCTACATTCTTGAGAGCGCAGATGATGCCATCGAATTCTTTGGCGGTACGGTGAATGTAACCAACTTGTTGGCTGTGAACCCGGATGATGATATGTTCGACTTCACTCAAGGATATTCCGGTAAATTGAAAAACTGCTATGGCGTTTGGGAAAGCGGTTATACCAGTACGGAAGCAGATCCGCGCGGCATTGAAGCAGATGGTAACTTGGATGGCATTTATCCGGATCATTTACGTCAGTCAGACTTTGCGGTTGAAAATATGACAATCGTAAATAATGCTGCCAATACAACGGATAATGCAGACCGCATGCAAGACGTGATTAAAATCCGTCGTGGAGCAAAAGCTACGATCACCAATGCCCTTGTCAAAGGTTCCGGCGGTACAATCGATTTGATTGATATGAATGACAGTAAAGGGGCAGGAAGTGCTGCTTCCAGCATCAGCATCACCCATACATTGAGTTTTAAGAATAAGCTGAACGGTACATTGAATACATTTACCGAGCCGACTACGAATACTGGTGCAGATGCATCCCTGTTCACTTGGAGCGGATATAATTTCTCTTCCTTATAAATAAGATATAGAGTAGCAAAGTGTATATTTTTCAATAGGAGGTGTGGGAGAATTTGTAACAAACAGATTCTCCCATATTCTATTTATTTATTTTCGTAATCTTCTTTTAGCTTTTTTATTTGCTCCTTTATGGTATGAGTGATTACCTTTTTTGTATATTTGTCAACCTATTGTTTTACAATGATACAAAATATGCAAACAGACAACGAGCGATACAGAAAAATGGCTTCTCTTGCACAAATCGGGTGGTGGGAAGTAGATTTAACGGCAGGATATTATTTATGTTCCGATTATCTTTGTGATCTTTTGGGATTGGATGGTAATACTATCTCTGCTTCGGATTTTTTGAATCTGATACGTGAAGATTACCGCAAGCAGATTGCCCAGGAGTTCCGGGCAAATTCTTCTATCCATAAGGACTTTTATGAACAAACTTTCCCTATTCATTCGAAATATGGCGAGGTCTGGTTGCATACCCGTCTGGCTTTTCGTGAGAAGGGTACAGGTGTTGATGGAGGTGATAAGTCTTTCGGAATAATCCAGCGCGTTGAGGCTCCCAAGGAAGAAGATCAAAGGGATGCATTAAGGCGTGTGAACGATTTGCCTTGTCGTCAGAATTTTGTTTCGCAATCGTTGCTTCGTTTCCTACGTGATGAGGCAGTAGAATCTTGTATCGCAGATATTTTAAGAGATATTCTGAATCTTTATAATGGGAAAGGTCGTGTTTATATTTTTGAATACGACGAAATTTATGCCCATCATAGTTGTATCTACGAAGTTGTTTCTGAAGGAGTGTCGGCAGAGATAGACAATCTGCAGGACATGCCTGCCAGTGAGTCAAAATGGTGGAGTGAACAGATATTATCGGGCAAGCCAATTATTTTAAATACACTGGAGCAGTTATTAGAAGAGGCTCCTGATGAATATCAGATTCTTGTAGTTCAGGGAATCAAATCGTTAATGGTGACTCCTTTGATGACAGGCGACCGCGTTTGGGGATATATGGGGATTGATCTGGTTGAGACTTACCATGACTGGAGTAATGAAGATTTTCAATGGTTCTCCTCATTGGGAAATATTATAAATATCTGTATCGAGTTGCGTAAAACTAAGGACAAGGTAATCCGTGAACAGACTTTCCTAAATAATCTGTTTCATTTTATGCCGATGGGATATATACGTATGTCCATTATCCGTGACGAGAATAATAAACCTTGCGATTATCGGGTGACGGATGCGAATGAGGTCAGTTCAACCTTTTTCGGGCTTCCTTTGGAGTCGTATATTGGTTCTTTGGCATCTGAAAAGCATCCTGACTATCTCCAAAAACTTAATTTTCTGGAAGAAATACTGGATAGTAATTCTTATAGAGAGAAAGATGAATATTTCCCTCGAACGGAACGGTATACGCATTGGGTTATTTATTCTCCCGGAAAGGACGAAATAGTCGGTCTATTCCTCGATTCTACGGGATCGGTACAAGCTAACCGGGCATTGGATCGTAGTGAAAAACTCTTTAAGAATATCTTTGCTAATATTCCGGCAGGAGTAGAGATCTACGATAAGGACGGCTATTTGATAGATTTGAATAATAAGGATTTAGAAATATTCGGTGTAGTGAATAAATCGGATGTGATAGGGGTTAATTTCTTTGAGAATCCGAATGTGCCGCAGGGGATTCGTGATCGTGTGCGGAATGAAGATCTGGTGGATTTCAGACTTAATTATTCTTTTGAGCAAGCAGGAGGATATTATGAGACAAGCCGTTCTAATGTGATAGAACTATATTCGAAGGTTAGTAAACTATATGATAATGAGGGCAACTTCAGCGGATATATTTTAATAAGCATTGACAATACGGAGCGTATTGATGCAATGAACCGTATTCGTGATTTTGAGAATTTCTTCTTGATGATATCCGATTATGCAAAAGTAGGATATGCCAAATTGAATCTCTTGAACCGCAAAGGTTATGCTATAAAACAGTGGTATAAGAATTTAGGTGAGGAGGAAGATATTCCTTTGAGTGAGGTGGTAGCAGTTTATAGCCAAATGCATCCCGAAGACCGCAAGCGTTTCCTCGATTTTTATGATGGAGTCAGAGACGGAAAAAGGAGGCATTTCCAAGGGGAGATGCGTATTCGTCGTCCCGGAACGAAGAACGAATGGAATTGGGTCAGCAGTAATGTAATGGTCACCAATTATAAACCGGAAGAAAATGAAATAGAAATTATCGGTATTAATTATGACATTACAGAATTGAAGGAGACTGAAGCCGAATTGATTCAGGCACGTGATAAAGCAGAGATGATGGATCGTTTGAAAAGTGCTTTCCTTGCCAATATGAGTCATGAAATCCGTACGCCGCTGAATGCCATTGTCGGTTTCTCCGATTTGCTGGTAGAAACTGAAGAGCTGGCAGAACGTCAGGAGTATATTAAGATTGTACGTGAGAATAATGAACTTTTGTTGCAATTAATTTCAGATATACTCGATTTGTCAAAGATTGAAGCGGGTACATTTGAGTTTACTAACGGAGATGTAGATGTAAATCTGTTATGTGAGGATATTGTCCGCTCTATGGGGATGAAAGCGAAAGAAGAGGTGGAACTGGTGTTTGATGGTCATCTTCCGGTTTGTCATGTCATTAGTGACCGTAACCGTATACATCAGGTGATCTCTAATTTTGTTAATAATGCAATGAAGTTTACCTCTGAAGGAAGTATTCATGTGGGGTATAAACTAAAAGACGGAGAATTGGAGTTTTATGTCGAAGATACAGGCATCGGTATTGAAAAAGAGCAGTTGCCACATATCTTTGAGCGTTTTGTGAAGCTTAATTCTTTTGTACACGGTACAGGATTGGGACTTTCTATCTGTCAGAGCATCGTTGAACAATTAGGTGGGCGGATTGGCGTTGATTCTGAAAAAGGAAAAGGATCAAGGTTTTGGTTTACTATTCCCGGAGTGATCGTGACGGAAGAGATGAACTGTGCCCGGTAGAGTGGTAATAAGGCAGGTGAATATCTTCCTTCCTCATTAATAAAAGCGGCTTTTATATAGAAGAAACGGTCTTGGTTTTGATGTCGATTGATACTGACATGAAACCAAGACCGTTTCTTTGGTGAAAAGGTGTAGTCCGTTTAAATTCCGAACGACAGTTTATCGATGGATTGATATACGATACTTGCAATACCCAGTCCGATGATACCCAATGTGCAAAGTGCCAGTCCCCATTTTGTGCAACGGTCGCTGCGGAAAGTAGGAATCGGGTTGTCGGAAGGAGTGATGTACATTGCTTTTACAATCAATAGATAGTAGTATAATGAAATCACTGTATTTACCAATGCGATGAATACCAGCAAGTGGAAACCTGCATCGAAAGCAGCCATGAAGATAAAGAACTTAGAGAAGAATCCGGCAAACGGAGGGATGCCTGCCAATGAGAACAGAGACAGAGTCATCAAAAGAGCGATTTTGGGATTCGTTTTATAAAGTCCTGCGTAATCTTCGAGTGTGAATTTCTGACTGCGTAATGCCACGATAGTGATAACGGCAAATACTCCGAGGTTGGCGGCAGCATACACTAATACATAATATACCAAAGCTGTCATGCCTTGTGCTGTACCTCCGATAACGCCTAACATAATGTATCCCGCTTGCGAAATACTGGAGAACGCCATCAAACGTTTCAGGTTTTGCTGACGGACAGCAAATATATTGGCAATAGTGATAGAAGCGATGGTTACCCAATAAAGTACTTCCTGCCAGTCATTAATCATTGGAGCGAATACTTTGATAAGAACGGCCAATAATACAAATGCAGCCGATCCTTTTGATATAACACTCAAATAAGCGGTAACTGTACTCGGAGCGCCTTCGTAAACGTCTGCTGTCCATAAGTGGAACGGAACCAGTGATAACTTGAACGCCATTCCTGTGAAGAAGAATATAAATGCCATGATCTGTAACGGATTTCCGTCGATATGGGCAGGGAGGTCATCGAAATAAAGAGTCCCGGCAGAACCATAGATCATGGACAGACCAAACAACAGCAATGCACTGGAGAAAAGAGCTGTCAGAATGTATTTGGCACCTGCTTCGGCAGAGTTGTGACGGTATTTATCGAAGGCAATCAATGCTGCCATCGGAATAGAAGCTGTTTCAAGACCGATGAAGAACATCAGGAAATGTCCGGCGGAAATCATGAGATACATACCAAACAAGGTAGAGAGTGTAAGCACATAGAATTCTCCTTGTTTGAATGAAGTGTCTTCTCTTTTCATCCACTCGTGCGCCATCAGGAAAACAATCAGTGTACCGACATTCAGGATCGATTTAACAACTGTGTGCATCGGTACATAGTGATACATACCACCGAATGCATCGGTAGCAGTTCCCGGAATCAAGTTGATAGCCGTATGGATAGCCATCAGAATAACGGGCAACATGGTGTTCAGGCGTGCTTTCCCACTATTTTTGTGTGCATCCGGACTCATGAAGAGGTCAGCTAGAAATAGCAGCAGTAAGACAGCTATGAGCGACAGCTCTTCTCGCATATTTAGAAATTGTGAATAATCCATCTTGTTTATTTATGAATTAAGAATTATGATTTATGAGTTAGGGGATTAGTTGTGAGACAACCGGTAATACGCTTTCACCAATCATGTGGCTAACCCAGAAAGGAGCCATACCTAGTCCGGCAACGCAAACGATGAGGCAGATAACGGCTACACGTTCGTCCCAAGTTGCGTCGGTCAGTTCGAGGTGATGTTTGTTGGTGCAGGTTCCGTATAGAATCTTACCTACCAGGCGCAGGATGTAGACTGCGGTAATCACAATCGAAGAGCAGGCGATGATGGTCAGTGTGCGGTGAAATACGTCGTTGTTCTGGAAAGAGCCGACGAAGATGGTCATTTCAGCAATGAAACCGCTTAATCCCGGCAGACCGAGGTTGGCAAGACCGGCAATCACATAACATACACTAAGGAACGGCATAATTTTCATTAAACCGGCAAGTTCGCGAACGTCACGTGTGTGTGTACGTCCATATATCATACCGATCAGAGCAAAGAACAAGGCTGTCATTAATCCGTGTGAAAGCATTTGAAGGATTGCTCCTGTTGCTGCTGTCTGGTTTAGCATCAGAATGGCGAAAAGAACCAGTCCGCAGTGAGATACGGATGAATAAGCATTGATATATTTCAAGTCGGTCTGTACGCAAGCGGAGAAGGCTCCGTAGACTACAGAGATACCTGTCAGTATCAGGAATATCCAGGAAAGTTCGTTGGCTGCTTCCGGCATCAGATACATGGCGATACGGAAACATCCGTAACCTCCCAGTTTCATCAATACTCCGGCATGAAGCATGGATACGGCAGTCGGGGCAGAAGCGTGACCGTCAGGACTCCATGTGTGGAACGGGAAAAGGGCGCCCAATACACCGAAGCCGAGGAAAGTCAGCGGGAACCAGATGCATTGCTGTGCAAAAGGTATGTTGTGCAACTGTGCAATTTCGAGAAGGTTCATGGTGGTTGCTCCCGAGCCGAAATAGATTCCGAGAATACCGATCAATAGGAAAGCGGAACCGCCCATCAACATAAGGGTCAGTTTCATGGCTGCATATTCTTTACGTCCTGATCCCCATACACCAATCAGCAGGTACATCGGTATCAACGCAATTTCATAAAACATGAACATGGTGAACAAATCGACGGATATAAAGAATCCGAATACTCCCATAGACAACAGGGTGAACCAGAGGAAATATTCTTTCGTCAGCGGTTGCAGGCGCCAGGAAGCGAATGTACCGGTGAATACGATGACAGCAGACAATAACAACATGGCTACCGAAATTCCGTCAACACCTACTGAATAAGATATGTGAAGCGGGGCATACCAAAGCGTATCTGCACGGAAAAGCATTTCTGCCGTGTTTCCGGCGCTACGCTCTCCCAGATACAGGAATGTAAGTACGACGGAGGCAATCAGAAGTGCCGATGCGCCAGTAACCATAACCCCCCGGATGGCTTTGATTCCTCGTGCTGCCCAAAGTCCGGCCAGCATCAATAAGGGGATAAGTACGAATATGGATAAGAAATTCATCTTTATGATTTACTATTTAAAGATTTACTATTTACTATTTAGAGAATCAGCAGTAGGATAAGTGCCAATGCACCGCAAAGGAACACATACGCATATTGTTGTACCTGACCGCTCTGCAAACCACGAATCTCGTCGCTTGTTGTGTTGGTGGCCCATGCCAGGAAGTCAAAGAATCCATCCACTACATGACGGTCGAACCATGCGATAGGAGTAGAGATGCAGCGGAAGATAATCTTATGCGTAATAAACTGGTAGATATCATCAATATAGAAGCGATTATAGGCTGCCTTGTGCAGACCTTTGAATCGTTTTGCCAACGAATCAGCAACAGGCTGTTTGGCATTCTTGTACATCCATGTAGCGATTGCAATCGAAATAATCGCAATAACAACGCTCGTAATAGCTACTGACGGATCGAGATGGATAGAATAAGATTCACCATTCGAACTGATGAAGTGTCCGAAAGGAATAAATCCTGCTCCACAAGTTACAACAGCCAGGAACATTAACGGGAAAGTCATAGCCAACGGACTTTCGTGTGGTGTGTGATGTGCATGAAGTTCTTTGTTTTCCTTGCCCCAAAAAATACCGTAGTAAAGGCGGAACATATAGAAAGCTGTCATTGCAGCGATGACTGTCATCACCCATCCCATTACAGGGCTGTATTGGAAACAAGCAGCCAGAATTTCATCTTTCGAGAAGAAGCCCGAGAACGGAGGAATACCGGCAATAGCCAGACAAGCAATCAGGAATGTCCAGTGAGTGATCGGCATATATTTGCGTAAACCTCCCATAGCGGACATTTCATTAGAATGTACGGCATGAATGATGCTACCTGCACCGAGGAAGAGCAATGCCTTAAACATGGCATGTGTGAAAAGGTGGAACATGGAAGCCATGTAGCCCAAACCTCCTTCGTGTGGATTCATGGAAGTACAAACACCCAGAGCTACCATCATAAAGCCAATTTGTGAAATGGTAGAGAAAGCCAGTACACGTTTAATGTCTGATTGTACGCAAGCCACACTTGCCGCGTAGAATGCTGTAAATGCACCTACCCAAGCAACCATGTGCAGCGTATTCGGTGCGTATGTAATGAAAAGTGGGAACATACGTGCCACCAGATATACACCGGCAACTACCATGGTAGCCGCATGAATCAATGCGCTGACCGGAGTAGGACCTTCCATTGCATCCGGCAACCAGATATGCAACGGGAACATGGCACTTTTACCGGCACCACCGACAAACATCAGTCCGAGAGCCAACGGAAGCATAGAAGCTCCACCGCTTATCAAGGATACTGTATCCGGAGTGAATCCGAATGTACCACCGTAATATCCGTAAATCAGGATACCGATCAGGAAGCCCAAGTCAGCAAAGCGAGTAACAATAAACGCTTTCTTGGAAGCAGCGATGGCAGCCGGTTTTGTATAATAAAAACCGATTAGCAGGTAAGAACTTACCCCCACCAGCTCCCAAAAAAGGTACATCTGGAAGATGTTGGTTGCAACGACCAATCCCAGCATAGACATGGTAAATAGGGATAGGAAAGCGTAATAACGTTGAAAACCGACTTCTCCTTTCATGTAACCGAAAGAGTAGATATGTACCATCAGTGACACTGTAGAGATGACGATCAACATCATTACCGATATAGGATCGAGCAAGATGCCCAAGTCGAAGTGTAAAGTCTCTGTAAAAGGAAGCCACGTGAAGTTGTAAGGCATCAGTGTGGCGAATGTTCCGTCTTCCAGTCGTGGAGCGGAGAAATATTGGATAGCTGTAACGTAGGATAGTACTGCTACTGCTCCCAGTATCAGCGTACCGATTGTACCCGCTGTCCGGTGGGACATCCATTTACCTCCGATTCCCAATATGAGAAAGGAGAAGAAAGGAAGAAGGAGTATTAGAATTGTTAGTTCCATACAGTTTTATTTAATTACTTGAGTTATTATTATTAATTCTTGGTCTTATAGCTGATAATCACTATACTCGGACCTTCTGTTTGGTTTCCCGGTGTGAAACTAGTTGTTCCTCGGTGAGAAACACTTTGTTTCTCGGTGTGAAACGAAGTGTTTCAAGGGATGAAACACCTTGTTCCTGGGAATGAAACAAATCACCACTTCAACTCGTCCAGATTGCGCACCTGAATGCTTCGAAGATTACGATAAATGTTAATCATGATGGCGATAGCTATTGCAGTTTCCGCAGCCGAGATGGCGATGGAAAAGAGTGCAAAGAAATAACCCTCCATTCCCCCCGGAAAAAGGAAACGATTGAATACGGCGAAGTTGATGTCCGTAGCATTCAGCATTAACTCTACAGAAATCAGGATAGCCAGTGTATTTCGGCGGGTAAAGAATCCATAGATTCCTGCAAACATCATGATGGTAGAAACTACCAGGTAATATTCCATGTGTATCATATTCGAACTCTATTTTGATAGTTAATACTTAAAATTCCTATCTCTTACGTGCAATCATGATGCCACCGATGATACACGCCAGCAATAATATGCTGACAGCTTCGAAAGGCAATACATAACCGTATTTGTCACTACTTAATAAAGCGTTCCCGATAGCATGAATGCTAATTTCTTGCGGGGCCAAATTAGCTGTCTGCATGAAATCGTGCTTCAGTGTGATAAAAAGGATAATGGCTAAACCGGCAATCATAGTGAAGAGTCCGGCTAAGACTTTACTTCGTTTTGCTTTCTCGGCCCGGTCGCCTTCTCCACTGGTCAACAGGATGGAGAATACATAAAGAACGACGATACCACCGGCATAAACCATAATCTGAACGGAACCCAGAAAGGTGTAACCCAGCAAAAAATAGATGCCGGCCGTGCCGAAGAGCACGAAGAGCAGGTAGGTGGCCGAGCGTACGATACGTTGGGTAGTCACCGTCATGATGGACATAGCAATAATAAATGCTGCCAAAAAGTAGAATACTACTGTTTCAAGTGTTGATCCCATATCTAAACTTCTTTTTTCTTTTCTATTACTTTACTACCGTCGTGGTTCAACTTCAGGACAAGTTTCGTCCGGTCGAAGACTGCATGTTCGAAGTTCTGATCGAACGTGATGGCATCGTGCGGACAAGCATTGACACAGAGCTGGCAGAACATACAGGCACCCAAATCATATTCATAGGTTGCCAGGATTTTCTTCTTCTTTCCATCTTCTGTTTCGACGGTTTCGCTGGTCACTTTGATTGTATCGTTCGGACAGGCCATTTGACACAGTCCGCAAGCTACACAGCGATGTTCATTATTCTCATTGTGGGGCATATTCAGCGTACCACGGAAACGGTCGAACATTTTCAGCTCTTTCCGGTTTTCGGGATATTGCTCGGTCACTTTCTTACGGAAGTATACCTTGATGCTGGTTTTCATACCCGTTGCCAGTGTACTGATGCCATGCACCAGACCACCTAAGTACGTATATTTTTTATCTTTATATTCCATAATTTTCATTTATCAAAAGTGGAAGCCGAAAGCTACGCAGCATGCCATTAGTAATAGATTTACCATAGAAATTGGGACCAGGTATTTCCATTCCAGATTCAAGATCTGGTCGATACGCAAGCGTGGGAAAGTCCATTTGATCCACATCAGAAGGAATACCACAAAGAATGCTTTGGCGAAGAACCAGATAAAGCCCGGAATATAATCCATTACAGCATTAAATCCATCCAAACCAACAATGTGCAGCGGCATCCATCCTCCCAGGAAGATGGTGGCGGCAACACTGGCTACGATAAACAGATTCAAATATTCTGCCAGATAGAAGAAACCGAAGCCCATACCAGAGTATTCAGTATGATATCCGGCAGTCAACTCACTTTCTGCTTCGGGAAGGTCGAACGGGCCACGGTTACATTCTGCATTTCCGGCAATCAGATAGATGATGAAAGCAATGACCGCAGGAATATGTCCCTTGAAGATGAACCAACCATTAGCTTGTCCTTCTACGATTTCAGAAAATTGCATGGTTCCCGTCAGCACTACCATTGTCATGATACTCATACCAACAGAAAGTTCATAACTGATAATCTGTGCACCGCTTCGCATGGCACCGATCAAAGAGAATTTGTTGTTACTACCCCAACCGGCCAGCAAGATACCGACAACTCCAATGCTGGAAGCTGCCAACAGGAAGAACACGCCCACATTAAAGTCCAGAATCGCCGCACCTTTATTAAAAGGAATACAAGCGAAAGTCAGGAATGAAGCGATAATCACCATGAATGGAGCAAGATTGTAAAGGAAATGGTCGGCACCCTTCGGCATGAAGATTTCTTTGGTCAGCATTTTGAGCACGTCGCAGACCACTTGGATAGAACCCCATTTACCAACACGGTTCGGTCCAAGACGACACTGGAAGAAACCGCAGACCTTACGCTCCATGTAGATCAATATGATAGCCAGGATGGCATACAGTGCTACGAGGCACACGCCGACAGCTACACATTCTATAAAGATGGCTAATCCCTCCGGCATAATGGAGAGCAGTAGCTCATGTATCCAGTTTGTTACTATACTAAAGTCGAACATATATTTTTAATAATTAAGTATTATCTGTCAATATCCGGAACGACATAATCTATTGTTCCGCCAATAGCAATTAAGTCGGCAATCTTTGTGCCCCGGCAAATGGTGTCAATTGCAGCAACAAGCGGCAATCCCGTAGCACGGTAGTGCAGACGGTAAGGCGTTTTGTCACCCTGACTTTCCAGGAAGACACCAAATTCACCACGACTTCCTTCTACTGCTGCATAGTAACTGCCTTCCGGAACACGGATGATAGGTTTCATCTTCTCCTGATAAGGTCCCTCGGGAATATTGTCTATTAATTGCTCAATGATGTTCAGACTTTCCATGATCTCATCCATACGCACCAGGTAACGGGCAAAGCAGTCACCTTCCGTATAAACGATTTCTTTGAAATCGACTTTGTCATATACACCGTATGGCATTCGTTTACGTACGTCACACGCCCATCCTGATGCACGGCCTGTACCTCCGGTACAACCGAAAGAGATGGCATCTTCACGGCTTAACACACCGACGCCTTTCATACGGCTCTGTGCGATGATGTTACCCGTGAATATATCGTGATATTCGTGGATAATTCCTCTCATATATGGAATGAACTCTTTTACTCGTTTGACGAAGTTAGGATGAAGATCAGCCTGTACACCGCCAATCGTATTGTAGTTCATAATCAGACGTCCGCCGCAAGTTTCTTCAAAGATATCGAGAATTTTCTCGCGGTCACGGAATCCATAAAAGAATGCTGTCAACGCTCCTAAGTCCATAGCAAGACAAGAGTAGAACAGCAAGTGAGAATCGATACGTTGCAACTCGTCCATTATGGTACGGATGTACTGTACGCGTTCACTGACCTCAATGCCCATGGCTTTTTCAATACACATACACAATGCGTGACGATTTTGATGCGCGCCCAAATAGTCCAGACGGTCTGTCAAAGCTAATGTTTGAGGGTAAGTGAGGCTTTCATTCATTTTCTCGATACCTCGGTGGATATACCCGCAGTTCGCATCAATCTTACGAATAATTTCACCTTCCAGAGAAACACGGAAGCGCATTACACCATGAGTAGCAGGGTGTTGCGGACCGATGTTGACTACATATTCTTCTTCGCCGAACAGTTTCGTCTCTTTGTTCTTGATGGTTCCGTCCGGGTTCAGTTCTATTTCTTGAGTCGTATCAAACGTCTCTTCATTGGTCATGCACAGTGGGTTATCCTTTTCCGGGTCGTTATCTTTACGCATCGGATAACCAATCCAATCGTTGCGCAGGTAGAGCCGGCGCATATCAGGATGACCGACAAAGGTGATGCCATAAAAATCAAAAACTTCACGTTCGTAGAAGTCGGCTATCTTCCAGATGTCGCTGACAGACGGTATTTCCGGTAGCTCGCGGTTGGTTGTCGCTGTTTTTAGTGCTATCCGTTCGCCTGTAATGGTAGATTCCAGATGGTAGACTACGCCTAAGCCGCGGAGTTTTTCCGGAGCGTCTTTCTCATCGGCTACTCCCCAGTCCATACCGGTGAGGCTTTCGAGAAAGTCCATCTGTTTTTCATTTCGCAAGCGCAGCATCTCGTCGTGTAACGCTGCAGGAGCTATAAATTGTATTTCTTGCATAAATCAAATTAAATTAAGAATGAAAAATTAAGAATGAAAAATCTGCCGGGATGTTGCATGCGAATTCTTCATTCATCATTCATCATTCTTCATTTCTTAAATAATCCGGTTTCTTCTCTTTTCTGTTTACTCCACCAAAGAACTTTTCTATTTTCACTTTGCGTTGCAATTGCATCATGCCATAATAGAAAGCTTCAGGACGTGGCGGGCATCCGGGAATATATACATCTACCGGAAGAATCTTGTCCACCCCGTTTACTACGTGATAGGACTTCTTGAAAGGACCTCCGCTGACAGCGCATCCGCCTACGGCAACCACATACTTCGGATCGGGCATCTGGTCGTAAAGTCGTTTCAGTACCGGAGCCATTTTATTGGTGATTGTTCCGCATACCATAATCATATCAGCCTGACGCGGGCTGGCACGTGCTACCTCAAACCCAAAGCGGGCCATGTCATAACGCGCGGCACCCAGTGCCATAAATTCGATACCACAACAACTGGTTGCAAAGGTAAGCGGCCACAGTGAATTGCTGCGTCCCCAGTTGATAAAGTCGTCAAGTACTCCGAGGGCAACATTGGCTCCTCCAGCATTAAGTTCTTTGACCAACTTTTCCAATGATTCATTGTCGATAAACTCATCATACGGAATAGATTTTATTTTTGGCTTTTTGGTTATTTCCATTCCAAAGCTCCTTTCCTCCAGGCATAAGCAAGACCCAGAACTAAAATGATAAAGAAGAAGAGAACACTAATAAGTCCCTGTGGTCCCATGTCACGCATAACTACCGCCCACGGAAACAGAAAAGCTGTTTCGACATCGAACATAAGGAATAGGATGGCAAACAAGTAGTAGCCTACACGGAACTGCATCCATGATTTACCACGTGTCGGTATACCACATTCATAAGCCTCAAACTTTTGCAGGTTGTATGAACGGGGAGAGATAGCACGCGAGAGGGCTATTACTACACCGACAAAAGCAAGCGCTGTCAGTAAAACAACAACTAAAAATGTAAAATTCATAATTCAATAGCTGTTTAGATTGAATATTATATAGAAATAAGCAATTAGTCTATTCGCCCTATGGAGAATAAAACCAACTGTAATAAATGACGAGCAAAAGAGTCTACTGTACTGTAGGCTAAATGACAATCTTTCTCAACCCATATATATAATAGGAGATAGGATCGTAATAGTATGTAGGAGAATGGGATGAGACAGGGTAAGGTGGACTTTGATGTTTGTAATGGTCACAGAAATAAGCGATTAACAAAAACATGCTTTTATCTGTCGGAACATGTGCGACGTCTGTATGACTCATGTCACAGGTTTGCGTCGTATAAAGATTATAAAGACGTTCCAAAGCATCCTGAATCGGACGATCTTGTGATACATAGCATTTCTCCTGCCGATAAGTCGGGGAGGAAACTTTGCACATATCTTCCATTGCTCCATTAGTTGCACAATGGATGAGCAAAGCCAACACTAAAAGTAGTCCGAATTTTAAGCTTTGTTTCATCTTTCTCTTTTAACGGCTGCAAATATAGAACTAATATTTATACTTTTTGCAAAGTCCGTATAGCAAAAAAGCTTTTTTTAACTCCATATCTTTTAGATTCATTTTTTAGTCAGCATGGTTTCACAAATATCATTTAGAATGGGGTAATTTCTCCATCTTCATTTGTTAAAAGATGCAATAAAAAGAATGATTTACGCTCTTTTTGGCGAATAACACAAAGAAAATACATTTTTTTGCAGATTAAGAAAGAATACATGATTATGAAACGCACACTTTGGTTTATATTTTTCCTTCTAAACTCCTTGTTTTACCTCTATGCAGATAGTGAGAATGATTCTTTGTTGAAGGTGTTAGACAAAGTGATTTCTGAACGTTTGATATATACCCAGAAAAAAGAAGCTACCATAAAAGAATTAAAGAAAAAGAAAGTTGGCCTTAATTCGTTGGAGGATATATACAATTTAAATAAAGAGATTATCCATCAATATGAGACTTTTGTCTGTGACTCGGCAGAACAATATATTCATGAGAATATTGATATAGCAAAAACGATTGGTAATAAAGAATATCTTTTGGAAGAGCAGCTCCGGTTGGCTTTTGTCTATTCTTTATCCGGTTTGTTTATTCAAGCAAATGATATTTTTAAGTCGATAAAATGTGCGGATTTACCCGATCATTTGAAAGCTTTGTATTGCTGGAATCGTATACGTTATTATGAAAATCTCATTAAATACACGGACGATGTACGGTTTTCAAACGAGTATATATCGGAAAAAGAGGCTTATCGGGATACTGTGATGAGCATCTTATTTGACCAGTCGGATGAATATAGAAAAGAAAAAGCTGTGAAGCTTCAAGATAAGGGAAGTACCAAAGAGGCTCTTCTGATTTTGACAGAGATATATGATAAACAAGAGCCGGCATCTCATGGATATGCTATGATGGCTATGGGGCTTGCCAGAGCTTATCGGTTGATTGGGAATTATGCACTGGAAGAAAAGTTTCTAATGCTGGCTGCTATGACAGATACAAAACTGGCTGTCAAAGAGAATGAGGCATTATTGACATTGGCGGTTAATTTGTATCATAAAGGAGATATAGACAGGGCTTATAATTATATTAAAGTAGCGTTGGATGATGCCATCTTTTATAATTCCCGTTTTAAGAATACGGTAATTGCCCGCATCCATCCGATTATTGAAAATACATACTTGATCCGGTTGGAAAAACAAAAGCAGAACCTCCGTTTCTATATATTTCTGACTAGCTTGTTTGTGGTAGCTCTTGCTATCACCCTGTATTTTACATATAAACAAACAAAAATTGTATCCCGGGCTAAACGGCATCTTAAAGCTATGAATGAGGAACTGGTCGGGCTGAATAAGAATCTCGACGAAGCTAATCTGATTAAGGAAAAATATGTGGGGTATTTTATGAATCAATGTGCCGTTTATATTAATAAACTAGATGAGTACAGGAAGAATGTGAACAGGAAAATCAAGACCGGACAGATTGATGATTTATATAAGTCATCCTCCCGACCTTTTGAAAAGGAACTTGAAGAACTATATCATAACTTTGATAAAGCGTTCCTTAAATTGTATCCTAACTTTGTGGAAAAGTTCAATTCTTTGTTGAAACCGGAGGAGCGTTATAAACTGGAAAAGGACCAACTGAATACAGAATTACGCATATTTGCATTGATACGATTAGGAATTACCGATGTTGGACAGATTGCTGTATTTTTGCATTATTCTGTGCAGACAATCTATAATTATAAGAGTAAAGTGAAGAGAATGTCCACTCTTGATAGTAATATCTTTGAGGAGGAGGTAAAAAAGCTTGGTTCTTTGTCTCAAAAATGATTCTATCCAGTTTACCAAAACTAAAAAATGATCTTGTTATAAACTGTTGATTATTAAATGTATATATAATAATTGATCTATAAAACGTTTACTTTCCCGCCTACTTCCACTAAGAAGTAGGCTTTTTTCATCTCTATATTTGCATCACAAGATTTTTGATAACTGAATACTAATCTAAAGAAACACACAACTATGAGTTTTTCAGAATTGTATCTTATTTATTATCCCAAGCTAGTTCGGTTTGCAAAAGAATTTGTGATGTCGGAAGAGGATGCTGAGAACATAACGCAAGATGTGTTTACAGACTTATGGGAAAAGAGAGAGTCAATGAATCATATTGAGAATATGAATGCTTATCTTTTCAGACTTGTGAGAAACAAATGTTTGGATTATTTAAAGCATAAAGTATTCGAGCAAAAGTATGTCGAGAATGTGAAGGCTTCTTTTGAGATTGAGTTGAATCTGAAATTGCAATCTTTGGATCGTTTTGATGTATATGATATATCAGAAAGAAATCAGATGGAGAAACTGATACGGGATGCTATCAATAGTTTGCCTAAAAGATGTCGTGACATATTTTTGTTAAGTCGCATGGAAGGATTGAAGTATAGGGAAATATCCGAACGTTTAGGCATTTCGGTAAATACAGTGGAATGTCAGATGGGAATAGCACTAAAAAAGTTGAGAGCAAAACTCAATGTAACATTGGCTGCATAACTTTTTAATGATTTTATCGGTATTTTTTAGGGGTATTTATTGAGATAATCGTTCTTTGATAAAAAAGGACTGTGTATATGGAGAATTGTCTGAATAAATATTTTGCGGATGAATTTACTTCTGATGAAAAAACAGAGTTTCTCATAGAAGTGGAAAACAACGAAAGGCTGAAGGAAGAATTTATAGAAAATCAGACTTTGCTGGCACTCGTTGATTGGATATCTCCGGAATATGAAAATAATAAAGAAGTTGTCCAAAATAAATTATATGAATTTATGTGTAGAATGGAGCAACACAAAGATAAATAGGTTTAGGATACCATGAATAAAATTTATATCATATTACTGACTGTTTTCTTTTGTGCAAATGTTTATTCTCAACAAGCTTATTTTGTTGATGGGTATCATGGCGGGATATATGGACATTATCCGGTAAAGTGGAAAACTCAATTCATTGTGGATCAGCTGGCTATGCATCCGGACTGGCGGATTTGTATGGAGATAGAGCCTGAAACATGGGATACAGTCAGAGTACAGACTCCGGAGGCTTATTTGCGTTTTAAAGAGATGGCTACTAGTAATCAGGTAGAGTTTACGAATCCTACTTATGCACAGCCTTATTGTTATAATATCTCGGGAGAGAGTATAATAAGACAGTTTCAATATGGTATTGCTAAAATAAACAAACATTTTCCGGGGGTCGATTTTGTAACCTATTCGGTAGAAGAACCTTGCTTCACAAGTTGCTTGCCACAAATCCTTAAACAATTCGGCTTTAAATATGCTGTATTAAAATGTCCCAATACCTGTTGGGGAGGGTATACTGCTGCTTATGGCGGAGAATTGGTTAATTGGGTGGGACCGGACGGGACTGCAATCTTGACCGTTCCCAGATATGCTTGTGAAAAACTAGAGCCGGGATCAACTTGGCAGACAACTGCTTGGGGAAACTCGGATGCTTATTTAAAAGATTGCCGTAACGCAGGTATCAAACACCCCGTTGGTATGTGTTTTCAGGATGCGGGATGGAAGAACGGCCCATGGTTGGGAAGTGGAAAGAACACAAAAAATAACTCTATATATATGACATGGAGAGATTACATTGAAAATGTCTCCATCGGAAAAACGGATGATAACTGGTATTTTTCACAGGAAGATATACATGTGAATCTTATGTGGGGAAGTCAGGTTTTGCAAAAAATAGCGCAAGAAGTACGTGCTTCAGAAAATAGAATTGTCATGGCAGAGAAAATGTCTGTAATGGCTTATCTGGAAAATAAATATATTTGTCGACAGGCAGATATGGATGAGGCTTGGCGTACACTGATGTTGGCACAACATCATGATTCGTGGATTGTGCCTTATAATGGACTGAATAGAAAAGGAACATGGGCTGATCAGATTAAGCGATGGACAGACAGTACCAATCATCTTGCAGATGGAATTATTGAGGCATCTATGCAGAGCTTTAATGAAAAGTTTATTCCGCAAAATAATGCTCAACAGCAATATATACGTGTTTTTAATACATTAGGAATGAGAAGAAAGGAAATCGTAAGTGTTCTTCTGCCTACGGAATCTGAAAATGCGGATTTAAGTGTTTATGACTGGAAAGGTAAAGATATAGGTTGTTTGGTAGAAAATGAAGGTAAAGAGATAAGATTATTTTTTGAGGCAGAGATTCCTCCCTTTGGTTATTCCACGTATTGTATAAAAAAGAAAGAAGCCGATAAGAAAGAGGCTTCGGAGAGTAGATTCGTTTTGGAAGGTAATAAGGTGAATAAACAGGAATACGTGGTTGAAAATGATATGTATAAAATTGTTTTTGACTTATCAAAGGGAGGAACCATAAAAAGCCTGATAGCTAAAAAAGAAGGGAACAAGGATTTTGCAGGTAAAACGGAGAAATATGCTTTAGGGGAGCTACGAGGCTTTTTTTATGAAGAAGGTAAATTTCGTTCTTCTATAGAGACTCCGGCCAAGCTGACAGTAATAAGGGATAATGTGTATGAGCAAAAAATTAAGATAGAGGGTGAGATTGCTTCCCATCCGTTTACACAGGTAATCACTCTCACTAAAGGAACGAGACGAATCGATTTTGATTTGACGGTTGACTGGAAAAAGAATGTAGGTATTGGTGAATATAAAGAGGAACGTTGGCGTGATAATCGTCGGGCTTATTGTGACGATCGGTTTAAACTAAGTGTATTATTCCCGACTGATTTACATTCTCCTCGTGTCTATAAAAATGCACCGTTTGACGTATGCGAAAGCAAACTGACTGATACTTTCTTTGGTTCTTGGGATCAAATCAAACATAATATTATACTTCATTGGGTTGACTTGGCTGAACAGGAAGGCGACTATGCTTTGGCCTTATTATCAGACCATACTACTTCTTATTCTTATGGAGAGGGCTATCCGCTAGGATTGACTGCTCAATATTCGGGTGGAGGACTTTGGGGACCTGATTATAAAATAACACACCCTTTGAGGATGAAGTATGCAATTATACCTCATCGTGGCAAATGGGACAAAGCATCAATCGCAGATGATAGCGATTGTTGGAATGAACCATTGCTGTATTCTTGCTATCCAGTGGCAAAACCGGAATCGAAATCATTTATTGATTTACAGAATACTGGTTATCAAGTGAGTGCTCTTCAAATGAAAGATGGAAAGGTACTATTGCGCCTGTTCAATTCTGAAGGGGACGAAAAATTACAAAAGGTTACCATTGACATGCCATTATCCGGAGTGGAGGAAGTTGATTTGAATGGACAATGTATCGAAAGAAAGAAGATAAAAACACGTGCAGGTAAATCGGAAATGATGATTTCAATGCCTCGGTTTGGTATTAAGACTTTCGTTCTTAGTTTGACTTAAAATAATTAGATTATTGTTATGTATAAAGCGACTGCTAATCTTTTAATTGTTTGCTTTTTGTGTTGGATGACGGGTTGCTCATCAACCAATACCGTATCGGAAGATTTGGTTCCGACCGATTATGTAAACCCGTTTATTGGTGCCAGTACTAGTGTAGGGGCTGCCGGTGTTTATCACGGATTAGGTAAAACTTTTCCCGGAGCTACGACTCCGTATGGTATGGTACAGGTTAGTCCTAATACAATAACGGGAGGTGATAACGGTTCCGGATACAGTGATGAACATAAGACAATCGAAGGATTTGCCTTTACCCAGATGAGTGGTGTGGGATGGTTTGGTGATTTGGGCAATTTTCTTGTGATGCCTACAACTGGTGAATTATATAAAGTGGCAGGTAAAGAGAATAATGATAGTATAAAAGGATATCGTTCGGCTTATAACAAAGCCACTGAAACGGCTAAGGCCGGATATTATTCGGTAGAATTGACTGATTATCATATCAAAGTAGAAAGTAGCGCGACACCACACTGTGGAATTTTACATTTTACTTATCCTTCTAGTGACCAATCGCGTATTCAGATTGATTTAGCTCGTAGAGTAGGGGGAACATCTACTTCGCAGTATATTAAAGTTGTAGATGATTACACTATTCAAGGATGGATGAAGTGTACACCTGATGGTGGTGGATGGGGTAATGGTGAAGGAAAAGCTGATTATACCGTTTATTATTATGCACAATTTAGTAAACCTTTGACTAATTATGGCTTTTGGAGTGCAGATATTCCCGAACATTGGGTTCGGAAACGTGATGAAGTAGTGAGTATTCCTTATTTGACTCGTGTATCACAAGCTCCGGTTATAAAAGACAAGAAAGAACTGACGGGTAAACACTTGGGCTTTTTTACTGAATTTCCAACGAAGGAGGGAGAGACTGTAGAAATGAAAGTTGGTATCTCTTTTGTTGATATGGAGGGTGCTGCAAATAACTTTGAACAAGAAATAGCCTCTAAAAATTTTGGACAAGTAAAGCAGGAAGCTACTGAATTGTGGAATAAAGAACTTAATCGTGTCCGGATATCCGGTGGTACGGATGATGAAAAAACGATATTCTATACTGCCATGTATCATACGATGATTGATCCTCGTATCTATACAGATGTAGACGGACGTTATGTAGGCGGTGATTATAAAATACATACGGCTGACAGCACTTTTACAAAACGTACTATATTCAGTGGATGGGATGTATTTCGTAGTCAGTTTCCTTTGCAGACTATAATTAATCCGCGTTTAGTAAGTGATGAACTGAACTCATTGATTACTATGGCAGATCAGAGTGGGCGCGAATACTATAAACGTTGGGAATTGCTGAATTCCTATTCCGGCTGTATGTTGGGAAATCCTGCTTTGTCTGTTTTGGCGGATGCTTATATCAAAGGGATTCGTACGTATGATGCAGAGAAAGCATATCGTTATGCCGTTAACACATCCCGTCGTTTTGGTAATGATTCATTGGGGTATGCTCCGGAACCATTGAGTATTTCAACCACTTTGGAGTATGCTTATACTGATTGGTGTATATCTCAATTAGCGAAAGCTATGGGGAAAGAAGACGATGCCAAATGTTTCTATGAAAAGGGACAGGCATATCATTCTATTTTTGATAAAGAAAAGGGATGGTTCCGTCCTCGCAAAGCAGATGGAACATGGGTAGAATGGCCGGAGAATGCACGTCTTAAAGAATGGTATGGGTGTATAGAAGCAAACTCTTATCAGCAAGGTTGGTTTGTACCTCACGATGTTCCGGGAATGGTGAATTTGATGGGTGGTAAGGAGAAAGTTATTGCGGATTTAACAGATTTCTTTAATAAAACTCCTTCTAATATGCTGTGGAATGAATATTATAACCATGCGAATGAACCTGTGCACTTTGTTCCTTTTTTGTTCAATCAGCTTGAAGTTCCCTGGTATACTCAAAAATGGACACGCTATACATGTGAAAAGGCTTATGCAAACAAAGTTGAAGGGATTGTTGGCAATGAAGATGTAGGTCAGATGTCGGCGTGGTATGTGTTGGCTGCTTCCGGTATTCATCCTTCCTGTCCGGGAAATACACGTATGGAGATTACAAGTCCGGTTTTTGATAAAGTAGAGTTCAATCTTGATCCCAGCTATTATACTGGTAAGAAATTCACGGTGATAGCTCATAATAACAGCATAAATAACGTCTACATACAAAAGGCCTTGTTGAACGGTCAGGAATACAATAAATGTTATCTTGATTTTGCGGACATTGCAGCCGGAGGTACATTAGAGCTGTTTATGGGTGATAAACCTAATGTTGAGTGGGGACTTTGATTGAATAACATACTCTAAAACAAATTGTTACTTTAAAATCTTGATAGTATGATGAATAAACTTGGGCTTATCATTGTATCGGTTATATTAGCTCTAATCCAGACAGGGTGTGCAGAGCAGAGTACATGGATGTCTTTGAACAGCTCTAATCCTCGGATTATCTGGGAAGTGAAACCCCAGGCAGATTTAGAGAACATAACCGGAGAACAGATTTCTACTCCGGAATTTAAAATGTCCGATTACGTTAAAGGTGTGGTTCCCGGAACTGTTTTTACTGCTTATGTTGAAGCAGGAATCGTTCCTGATCCTAATTATGCCGATAATATTTATAAAGTAGACGAAACGTTTTATAACCGTCCTTTCTGGTATCGTACGGAATTCGAACTCCCGTCTTCTTATTCGGAAGGGAAGCGGGTATGGCTTCATTTCGACAATACGAACCGTTTTGCCGATTTTTATTTTAATGGCGAGAAGATATCAGGAACAAAAACATCTACTAAAGATGTAAGCGGTCACATGTTACGTTCGAAGTTTGATGTAACTAATCTGATAAAGAAATCCGGTAAGAATGTGATAGCTGTTCTGATTACCGATGCCGATCAGAAAAAGACGCGTAAGGCTAAAGACCCGTATGGAGTTGCGTGTAGCCCCAGTTATCTGGCTGGTGCCGGTTGGGACTGGATGCCATACGTACCGGGACGTCTGGCTGGTATCACAGGCAATGCTTATCTTGTGGTAACGGGAGATGTAGTGATGGAAGATCCTTGGGTACGTTCAGAGTTACCGACCTTGCAGAAAGCAGAGCTTTCTGTCTCAACAGATATTAGAAATGCTTCTTCTTCCCTCAAAGATGTCGTTGTATCCGGAGTGATTCAGCCGGGGAATATTTCTTTCTCTAAAGACATTCGGGTAGAAGGAGGAACAACCGCCAGACTATCTATTAACAAAGATGACATAGCACAATTGGTCGTTGACCATCCGAAACTTTGGTGGCCGAATGGTTATGGTGATCCCAATCTTTATACTTGTAAGCTGACTTGTTCTGTAGATGGAAAAGTGTCGGATGTAAAAGAAATGACATTCGGTATCAAGAAGTATGAGTATAAAATGGTCGATAATGTAGTGGGATATCCTGTTCTTACATTCTTTATCAACGGACAGAAGATCTATCTGAAAGGTGGAAACTGGGGAATGAGCGAATATCTGCTTCGCTGTCAGGGTAAAGAGTATGAAACGAAAATCAGACTTCATAAGGAAATGAATTACAATATGATCCGTCTATGGACAGGGTGTGTTACTGATGATGAATTTTATGATTATTGTGATAAATATGGGATTATGGTATGGAATGATTTCTGGTTATATGTAGCATACAATGACGTGGCTCAACCGGAAGCATTTAAAGCGAATGCCCTTGATAAAGTCAGACGCCTTAGAAACCATCCTTCTATTGCTATTTGGTGTGGAGCAAATGAAACGCATCCGACACCTGATTTGGATAATTACCTGCGTGAAATGATTGCGAAGGAGGACAATAATGACCGTATGTATAAGTCTTGCTCCAATCAGGATGGACTGTCCGGAAGTGGTTGGTGGGGAAATCAACCTCCAAGACACCATTTTGAAACTTCAGGCAGTAATCTGGCATTTAATACACCGGCTTATCCATACGGTATTGATCACGGTTACGGTATGCGTACAGAAATAGGAACGGCCACTTTCCCCACATTTGAAAGCATCAAAGAGTTTATCCCGCAAAAAGACTGGTGGCCTCTGCCTACTGATGAGCAGTTGAAGAATGATGATGACAATGTATGGAACAAACATTTCTTCGGTAAGGAAGCGTCTAATGCCAACCCGGTTAATTATAAGAATTCAGTGAACACACAGTACGGAGAATCATCCGGATTGGAAGAATTCTGCGAGAAAGCGCAAATGCTGAATATCGAAGTGATGAAAGGTATGTATGAGGCTTGGAACGATAAGATGTGGAATGATGCAGCCGGACTTCTGATCTGGATGAGCCATCCGGCTTATCCCTCGTTTGTATGGCAGACTTATGACTATTATTACGATCCTACAGGTGCTTATTGGGGAGCAAAAAAGGCTTGTGAACCTTTACATATCCAATGGAATGCTTCCAATAACAATATAAAAGTAATAAATACTACAGCAAAGGACTTGAAAGGTGCAATAGCTAAAGCTGCAATTTACAACTTGAATGGAAAAGAAGTGCCTGCATACGGACAGGCAAAACAGGTCGATGTGGCAGCCAGCAACATTGCAGAAGCATTTTCTTTGAACTTTAACCCTTTCAATCTGGCTTATGGAAAGAAGGCTGTAGCTTCTTCTTCAACAGGTGCCTCTAAAAGTGCTTCAATGGTTACTGACGGAGGAGCGGGAAGTCGTTGGGAAAGTGCATACAGTGATCCTCAATGGATATACATTGATCTTGGTAAAGAAGAAAAGATAGAAAAGGCTATTTTGAAATGGGAGGCAGCTTGTGCTAAGAAATACGAACTGCAAGTATCGAATGATGCGCAAGAATGGAAAACCGTTTATGCCAACAAAGATGGAAGAGGTGGTACTGAACAGATTGAATTGGAACCTGTTACAGCACGTTATGTGAAATTGGCAGGCATCAGCCGTGCCACACAGTTCGGATATTCATTGTTCGAATTCGAAATCTACGGTGAGAAACCAAAAGAGATAAAAGAACTGACTCCGCTTCATTTTATCAAGTTGGAACTGACAGATGTCAAAGGTAATCTAATCTCTGAAAACTTCTATTGGCGGAATGGTGTGAATGATCTTGATTATACATTGCTGAATACACTCCCAGAGGCCGATTTGTCTTGCCGATTGGTGGATAAATCGATGTCTGACGGAAAGATGAAGATCGCTGTAAAGAACAATTCCGAGACTGTGGCTTTTGCTAATCGGGTGAGGCTTGTTAATAAGGCTACGCAGAAAAGAATACTTCCAATAATTATGTCCGATAATTATGCGACGTTGATGCCTGGTGAAGAAAAGGTTATCACTATGGAGGCAACTCCCGAACTGTTGAAAGGAGGCGTAAGTGTATTGGTGAAACAGTATGGGAAAGCAGAGAAGAATAAGCTGGATATAGCAGATTGATTGTTGTACGGTTATCTTTATGGTTTGATTAAAAGAATAAAGAAAATGGCTAATAGACTAAAAATGAGGATACTCTTGTTGTTATCTTTAGTTTATATAAATTGCGATTACTTACAGGCACAAATAACAATACCTCGGTTTGAAGAAGGGGAACGTGTGGTATTTGTAGGAAACAGCATTACTCACGGCGGACATTATCATTCATTTATCTGGTTGTATTACATGACTCGTTTCCCGGATAAACCGATTACTATCATGAATGCCGGAATTGGTGGAGAGAGTGCGTGGGATATGAAGGATCGCTTGGACTATGATGTTTTCAACAGGAAACCAACTTATGTGACTCTAACTTTCGGTATGAATGATACCGGTTATGATATTTACATGAAAGACGATGCAAAAGAACTGTCGGAACAACGGATTGCAAAGTCATTGGAAAGCTATCGGGAAATAGAAGAACGTTTATTGGCTAAAAATAAAATAAAGAAAGTTTTGATTGGTGGTTCTCCTTATGATGAGACTTCCCGGTTTAATAATTTTATATTGCGTAATAAGAACAACGCCATTTTAAAAATCATAGATGCCCAACGTACATCGGCTAAAAAGAATGGCTGGGGTTTTGTTGATTTTAACCAACCGATGCGTGAGATAAGCAGAAAGGAGCAGGAGGCAGATTCTACATTTACATTCTGCAGGATAGATAGAATTCATCCGGATAATGACGGACAGATGGTTATGGCCTATTTGTTTCTGAAAGCACAGGGATTGGCTGGGGATGAAGTGTCGTCAGTATCTATTGATGCATATCATTCATCTGTAATAACCCATAAGAACTGTAAAATTTCAAAACTAAAAAAGAACGGAGCTGATCTGACTTTTGATTATCTGGCGTATGCTCTTCCTTATCCGCTGGATTCTATTTCTAGAAGTGGCTGGGGAAATAAAAGGTCACAACGCGATGCAATGCAGTTGGTTCCATTTATGGAAGAGTTTAATCAGGAACGTTTTCAGGTAACAAACTTAGAGAAAGGAATGTATCGGTTAACTATAGACAATCAGTTTATTGACAATCTCTCATCCGAAAAGTTGGCGAATGGAGTGAATTTGGCAGATTACCCAAATACTCCCCAATATCAACAAGCTGCGAAAATCATGTATCTGAATGAAGAACGGTTTGAAGTGGAGAAACGTTTTAGAGAATACTTGTGGACCGAATATTCATTCCTGAAAAAGGAAGGATTACTGTTTGCAGATGATAAAAAAGCTATCGATAAGCTAAAAGAATACTTGCCTAAAGATGGTTTTCTTAGGATGAGCTACGATTGGTATATAAAAGCGATGAATCCCGAAATACGGGAGGTTTGGAGCAATTATATGAAGAGTCTTGTTGAAACAATTTATAAAATCAATAAACCTGTCACTCATAAAGTGAGGCTGACAAGGATTGAGTAATGCTCATTGTACATAAATTGCATAAACTCTTTAAATTGGGCAATATGAATAGATTATTTGAAACCTTCTTGTTATTGATGATATTTTCTTCCTTTATTTATGGAAGAGGCAATACCCGTGTCGTGAATCTGCGTTGTGATAATATGGAGAATCCGATAGTTATTGAGAGCCGACAACCGATACTTCAATGGCAACTAGTGTCGGATCAAAGAGGAAAAAGGCAAACGGCCTATCGTGTTATGGTATCCAGCAGTCTGAAACAGCTCAATAAAGGGAAAGGTGATTATTGGGATTCCGGTAAGGTCAATTCATCAGAGTCTGTTATTAACTATCGGGGAAAACTTTTGCCATCCGAAGCACAGCTTTATTGGAAAGTGATGGTATGGGATGAAGATAACACTCCTACTAAATGGAGTGATGTGTCGAGCTGGAATATGGGATTATTAAAATCATCCGACTGGAAGACAAAATGGATAGGACAGACAGAAGATCTATATCCGGACTCGACACTGACATATCCGGCACCGTATTTTCGTAAAGAGTTTGCAATTAAGAAAGCTGTCAAAAAGGCTGTAGTATATGTCTGTGGATTGGGTTTTTATGAAATGACTTTTAACGGAAATAAAATAGGAGATCAGGTATTGGCTCCTGCCGTTACGAATTATGATAAGAGATCGTTGAAAAAACTTTTGTATCATTATGATGACCAGTCGTCACAGAGAGTTCTTTATAATGTATTTGATGTCACTTCCCATTTGAAGAAACAGAACAATGTGATTGGGGTCGTATTAGGTAATGGCTGGTATAATCAACGCGACCGTGTTGTGGAAGGTTATATGTGGTATGATATTCCTAAGCTGATACTACAACTGGAGATTGAATACAAAGACGGAAGTAGGGAAACGATTGTGTCTGATTCATCATGGAAAACGACTACGGGACCGATTTTGCATGATGCAATATTTACAGGTGAAGTTTATGATGCCCGTCTTGAACTTGGTTCGTGGAATCAGGAGGGGTATGATGACTCTACCTGGAAACCGGCTTTGGTGGTTCGTCCTCCTACGGGGACCTTGCAGGCACAGACAATTCCATTTACGAAAGTGATGGGAACGGTAAATACCCATTGTGAACAGGTAAACGACTCTTTGTATATCTTCACTCTGCCTGAAACCGTTTCGGGCTGGTGTGAACTTACTGTGAAAGGTAGGGCAGGGGACTCTGTGAAGCTGCGTTTCATTAGTGATGAGGGCTTGGATTATGGTCAGGAAGATGTATATATACTGAAAGGCGGTCAGGAAGAAAGATGGGAACCCAAGTTTACCTGGCATGCATTTAAAAAGGTAGAAGTTATCGCAACAGAGGGAATCGAAATCTCCGGGCAAAGCATACGGGTGAAATCCATTTATACAGATATCAGGAGTACGGGAAAATTTGAATGTTCTAACGAACTGTTTAATAATATCTGTGAGGCTTATAACCGTACAATGCATGCCAATTTCAAAGGTATAATAAGTAGCGATCCGCATCGCGAACGATTGGCTTATACTGGTGACGGGCAAGTCATCACGGAAAGCCTGCTCTATTCATTTGACATGACTCGTCTTCTCAGGAAGTTTGTGACTGATATTAGTGATGCGAGCAATAAAAATACAGGCTATGTTCCCCATACCGCACCTTTTGGCGGTGGAGGCGGAGGACCTGCATGGGGATCGGCTTATGTAGTCATACCTTGGAACTATTTCTGCCACTATGGTGACACTACACTTTTACGGGAACATTATCAGGGAATGAAGCATTGGGTTGAATATCTTCAGACTCGTACTGATGACAAGGGGATAGTCGTGAGGGAGGAACCGAATGGATGGTGTTTAGGTGAGTGGTCTACTCCTCACAACAGAATTGAAATTCCTGCCTCATTGGTGAATACGGCATACTTTTATCATGTTACTTGCATCATGGCAGATATTGCGGGTATTTTGGACAAGAAAGATGATGAGCATTATCTGCGTACACTTGCCGAAACGATCAGAAAGAACTTCAACGCTGCATTCTACAATGAAGCAACCTGTCATTATTGGGAGGGAAAACAAGGAGCCGATGTATTTGCGTTGGCATTCGGACTTGTTCCGGAAGGTAAGCAAGGAAAAGTGTTCTCGGCTTTACTCGAACATTTGAAAATGATTAATTATCACTTTGATACAGGTATACTGGCTACTCCACTTTTACTGAAAGTGCTGACAGAAAATGGAAGAGCTGACATTGCCTATAAATTGATGAATCAGCGGGATTTTCCAAGTTATGGTTATTTGGCTGACAAAAAAAATAATACACTTTGGGAAACATGGAATGGGGATGGAAACGATGAGGGATGCGGACATTGTCATCCGATGTTTGGGAGTGTTGTGGCATGGTTTTATAATTCATTGGCGGGTATAAAACCTAATTTGTCAAATCCGGGTATGAAGCATTTTTATATTGAGCCGATAATAGTTCCCGATTTGAAGTATTGTAGAGCTATCTATGATAGTCTGTACGGTCAAATCCGTTCTGATTGGAAAATAGATGAGTGTGGAAATCTGAATTTTCAAATAGAAGTACCAGCAAATACATCGGCTACGGTGACGATTCCGGATTGGGGGAGCAGAGTGATATTGGAATCAGGCAGACAGATAAGTAGAAATAGTAATATTGTAGTGGATAAAGTTAATCCAGCTCGGATGGAAGTTTCGTCGGGCTCGTATAATTTTGTCATTCTTAAATAAGTAAAATATGAAATATGATATGAATAGTATGAAACGGTTATTGTGTTTGGTTGGTTGTTTCTGTTGGCTGTCAGTGATAGTGTATGGAAATAAGAAAACATCATCATTTTATTTGTCGGAATTAAAATGTGAAAATCTAATTGAACCTTTGGGGATTGATAATGTGACTCCTCACTTCAGTTGGAAGTTAAAGGGGAACGGCTGGAAAGGCGGGCAAACTTATTATGAAATACAGGTAGCTTCGGATAGTATTTTGTTGGTGCAGGACAAAGCTGATTTATGGAATACCGGAAAATTGAAATCCAATACTTCGGTTATGGTACCTTATCAGGGAAAAGCTTTAACTTCTCGTTCTTTGTGTTATTGGCGGGTACGCGTTTGGGATGATAAAAAACAAATTTCTTCATGGAGTCCTGTTGCCCGTTTTGGAGTTGGTATCTTGAATAAATCACAGATGCAAGGAGAATATATAGGGGCTTCTGTTGAAGGTGGTAAGATTTGTGCTCCTATTCTTCGCAAGAAAGTGAAATTGACTCAGGGAGAGACTTCTTTCCTGCATGTAAATACGTTAGGTTATCACGAAATTTATATCAATGGGAGAAAGGTTGGGGAGGACGTTCTGACCCCTGCTGTATCACATTTATCTAAACGTTCACTAATTGTTACTTATGATATTACTCCTTATTTAAGAGAAGGAGAAAATGATCTGCTTATCTGGCTGGGACAAGGTTGGTATAAAACGACGACTTTCGGAACAGCTTATGAAGGTCCGCTGGTAAAAGCAGAATTGGATGTGTTGAGAAATGGTAAATGGGAAGTCGTAACGAAGACAGACGGAGCATGGTACGGACGTGAAAGTGGCTATTCGGATACAGGTACTTGGCGTGCTTTGCAGTTTGGAGGTGAGAGGGTGGATGGAAGGATTCTTTCGCGAGATCTTTCAACACAGGCTTTAGACAAAATGAAATGGACTCCTGTTGTGAAAGTGAATGTTCCCGATCATATCGCTTCCCCTCAAATGTGTGAGGTAAACAAGATACATCAGATTTTGCAGGCTGTGTCTGTAAAGAAGCTGGGTGAAAGTCTCTGGCTGGTAGATATGGGGAAGGTTCAGACCGGATGGTTTGAGATGCAAATGCCTATATTGCCGGCGGGTCATGAAGTTATTATGGAATATAGTGATAATTTGACGAAAGACGGTGAATTTGACAAGCAAGGTGAAAGTGATATTTATATATCTGGTGGTAAGCAAGGAGAATACTTCAGAAATAAATTCAATCATCACGCTTTTCGATATGTGCGCATCTCCAATCTTCCTCAGAAACCGGAAACAGGTGCAATGAAATCTCTGCAAATTTATGGAGATTATAAACAGACCGCAACTTTTGAATGTTCGGATGCCGACTTGAATGCTATTCACCAAATGATTCAGTATACGATGAAATGTCTGACTTTTAGTGGATATATGGTAGACTGTCCGCATTTGGAACGTGCAGGATATGGTGGTGATGGAAACTCCTCAACGATGTCTTTGCAAACGATGTACGATGTAGCTCCAACATTTGAAAACTGGGTGCAAACATGGGGAGACTCCATGCGTGAAGGAGGAAGTTTGCCGCATGTTGGTCCTAATCCGGGTGCCGGTGGCGGCGGTCCGTATTGGTGCGGATTCTTTGTACAGGCTCCCTGGAGAACGTATGTCAACTATAATGATCCCCGCTTGATTGAGAAATATTATTCTCAAATGAAAGAGTGGTTTAAGTATGTTGATAAATATACAGTAGATGGTTTGCTGAAACGTTGGCCCGATACCAAATACCGTGACTGGTATTTGGGTGACTGGCTGGCACCCATGGGAGTAGATGCAGGTAATCAGGCTTCAGTGGATTTGGTAAGTAACTGTTTTATCAGCGAATGCTTGAGCACTATGTATAAGACAGCCTTAACATTAGGAAACAAAGAAGAGGCGGAAGAGTTTGTTATGCGTAGAGAAAAACTCAACAAGTTGATTCATCGGACGTTCTACCGTGCGGATAAAGGAATCTATTCTACCGGCTCACAATTGGATATGTGCTATCCTATGTTAGTAGGGGTTGTGCCTGATTCTTTATACAATAAAGTGAAAAAGAATGTCATTGCCATGACTGAAGAAAAATATAAAGGACATATTGCTGTTGGTTTGGTTGGAGTACCTATTTTGACAGAATGGGCTGTTCGGAATAAACAAGTGGATTTCTTCTATCAAATGATGAAGAAACGTGATTATCCCGGTTATCTATATATGATTGACCATGGTGCGACAGCGACTTGGGAATATTGGAGCGGAGAACGAAGTCGTGTGCACAATTGTTACAATGGAATTGGTACTTGGTTTTATCAGGCTGTAGGAGGAATACGTCTTGACGAGGCTAACCCTGGATATCGTCACTTCTATGTTGATCCTCAAATTCCAAACGGTGTGACCTGGGTAAAAGTAACGAAAGAATCACCTTATGGCACAATTGCTGTTAATTGGAAGTTGAAAGATGATAATCAGTTGAATCTTCAATTGACAGTTCCTGCCGGAACAACAGCTACAGTTTGCATCCCTAATAATGCTGTCTCATGTAAAAAGAATAAGAAGAAAGTGAGCGTTAAGGAACAGACTGTTGATGTAGAAGCAGGGCATTATGATTTTCTATTTAATTTGAAATAGATACCCTACTAGAGTGTATTTATGATTTTCATTTCTCATATTCTCATTCATTAATCATAAATAGCAGAAAACTAATAGAATAGACTATGAGAAATGATTTCTAAGACGGCATTTCTCATAGTTTTTCCGTCAAATACCCCGTATTTTACCTTGTTTCTCATACTTGTTGGATTCATTTCTCATAGTGTTTTTCCAATCAACCTATACAAGAATAAAGAAACAACTAGTCAACCATTATCAGGGAAGTACATATTCTCCTTGTCCCATATATTGTGGGAAAGTATTCCCTACTAGTAGGGAAAAGATTCTCTTATTTTGTGGGAATAAATTCTCATAATATTAGGGAACATTTTCCCATAATATATGGGACAATCGGAACTACAGTTTATCTTCAACCAGAAAAAAGGAGAAGTATAGTATTTAACTATGAGAAACACTCTGAAATACTATGAGAATAAGGTGAATTTTAAGCTAAAATAGAAGGTGTATTATGAGAAATGCCGTCTTAGAAAGTATTTCTCATAAGCTATTTATTTGATTATTTGCTGTTTATCAGTTACCTATGAGAATATGAGAAATGAAAATGAAAAATCTTCTCTAGAGGCTGCTGAATTTTTTATTGATACATTTAAAAATGCACCGTAATAAACTAATTTATCATTTAATTTAAGTCTGTACAGAAACAAAATTAATTTTAGGAAAATTGTCTTGTGAATGGACTTGAAGTTAATCGCTTTGATTATTATTTTTATATGATTCTTTTTAAATTTCTCTTTAGTGGTTTCTTAAATTTCAAGCGTTCATAGTATAAAGTTCAATAGATATAGGTAAAAAGTTAGGATTGGTGTTTGAAATTCCACAATATTCCTCCGGTCTATATATTATCTTTTTATTAATTGGCTGGAGGAGTTGCTGGAAGTTTCGTTTGACTAAAGTGAAAAATATGATATTATGAAAAATGTTTTAGTAATGATTACGTGTGCCTTGATTTGTTTTTTGTCAGCGTGCTCGAATGTAAAAGGTGTACCTTCTATAGTAACTATTGAAAAAGGCTTTCGGGAAATTCCCGATAGTATCCGAGTGGGATGTTATTGGTATTGGATTTCAGATAATATCTCAAAAGAGGGAGTGATTAAAGACCTGTATGCTATGAAAAAGGCAGGGATCACCCGTGCATATATAGGAAATATTGATATAGGAGGAAATGCTTATGGAGATGTGAAGATATTTACGCCCGAATGGTGGGATGCCATACATGCAGCACTGAAAACTGCGACAGAACTGGACATAGAAATAGGAATGTTTAATAGTCCCGGGTGGAGTCAGTCGGGAGGACCGTGGGTGAAACCGGAACAGAGTATGCGTTATCTGGCAGCTACCGATACGAGGGTGAAAGGTCAGCAAACTTTTTCGTACACAGTACCAGGATATTCGGATTCTATGCAGTTAGTTCGTATTATTGCTTATCCTGTCCAAAGCGACATGTTTCAAAAAGAATGGAAAGTGCAACAGAAAGGATATGAACCCGTAGTTTTTGAAATGCATCTTGATGAACCACAGCCAATTCGTAGTTTCATTTTTGCTACAAACAATTATGTCTGGACGGAAGCGGAGCTCCAAGCTAAAGTCGGTGATGCTTATAAAACGATCCGGAAGTTTGAGATAGACCGTACTAATGGTATGCGTTCTGTCGGATTTTTCACCAATGCTCCGGTTGTTCTTTCTCTTCCTGCAACGGAATCTGCGGACTTTCGTTTATTGTTGGATAAGCCAATTAATTCTTATGGGGATGTAGAGGCCACGGTCACTCTTTCTTCCGCAAGAACGGTAGAACGATATCCGGAACAATCTTTGGCGAAGATGTATCAACGTCCCGATCCTAAATGGGATTCATATATGTGGACTAATCAGGATTGGTATAACGATTCGGAGGGCTTTGTGATACCACAGGATAAAGTAATAGATTTGACTGCTTTTCTTTCTTCAGATGGGACTTTGACTTGGAATGTACCGGAAGGTGACTGGATTATTTCCTGTTTGGAAATGAAAACGACAGGTGTGACAAATACACCTGCCACACCTGAAGCTACCGGACTTGAAGTGGATAAAATGAGTAAGCAACATGTCAACGCACACTTTGATGCTTATATGGGTGAAATTCTTCGCCGTATACCTGAAGCTGATCGTAAGAGCCTGAAAATAGCAGTGCAAGACAGTTATGAGACGGGTAGCCAAAATTGGACGGATGATATGCTGGAGCGCTTCAAGAAAGCTTATGGATATGATCCACTTCCTTATCTACCTACTCTCTATGGTAAAGTAGTAGGGAATGAAGATATGTCTTCTCGTTTTCTTTGGGATCTGCGCCGTCTGATTGCAGATGGAGTTTCATACGATTATGTAGGTGGATTGAGAGATATTTGTCATCAACATGGACTCACAACTTGGTTGGAAAATTATGGGCATTGGGGATTTCCGGGAGAGTTCTTGCAATATGGCGGTCAATCTGATGAGATTAGTGGTGAATTTTGGAGCTTTGGGGATTTGGGGCTAATTGAAAATCGTTGTGCTTCCTCTTGTGGGCATATTTACGGTAAAAAGCGTATTTGGGCAGAATCATGTACAAGTGGAGGACCTAATTTCACCCATTATCCGGGCAATATGAAAGCACGTATTGATCGTTTTTTCGCTGAAGGTATCAATGCTTCACTACTCCATTTGTATATTCACCAACCTTATGAAGATCGTAATCCCGGTGTGAGTGCTTGGTTTGGAAATGATTTTCATCGTAAAAACACTTGGTTTAGTCAAATGGATTTATTTACAGACTATCTGCGGAGGTCGAACTTCCTTTTACAGCAAGGTACTTATGTGGCGGATGTCGCTTATTTCATCGGTGAAGATGCTCCCAAAATGACAGGTTCAATAGATCCTCAATTACCAAAAGGATATTCTTTTGACTTTATTAATGCCGAGGTTCTTTTAACGAGGGCTATCGTTAAAGATGGTTGTTTGACCCTGCCTGATGGAATGAAGTACCGTTTACTGGTATTGCCAAATCAAAAATCAATGCGCCCCGAAGTACTGAGAAAGATTAGTGAATTGGTACACGATGGCTTGGCTGTTTATGGTGATGCTCCTGAATATTCTCCTAGCCTGTCCGGCTATCCTGAAGCAGATAAGGAAGTATCACATATTGGTACAGAATTGTTTGCTAACGATCATTATGGAAAAGGAAGAGTGTTTCAACGGGGTATTATTTTACAAGATGTGTTGGATACACTGAATATACATCCTGATTTTAGGTGTGAAAAAGATATGCCAATTTTGTTTATACATCGAACTTTACTGGATGCGGAAATTTATTTTGTGTCCAATCAGCATAATGAGAAAGTGGTTTTTAACGGAGAATTTCGTGTGTCGCAGGAATTCTCTCCGGAACTTTGGAATCCTGTAACAGGAGAGATTCGTTATTTACCAGATTTTAAAAGTAAAAAAGGCTATATATCTTTACCTGTTGAGTTGGAAAGAAATGAAAGCGCCTTTATTGTTTTTCGCAAGACTAACAAAGTAACAGAAAAGAAAGATAATTTTCCGCAGAAAGCAATAGTTTATAAGATAGATACCCCTTGGAAGATCACATTTGAAGCAGGTAAACATGGACCGAAGACACCGGTAGTTTGGTCTCAATTGAAAGATTGGATGAATTCAGAGAATGACAGTATAAAATACTTTTCCGGACAGGCTGTTTATGAAACGACTTTCACATTGGAAAAACTTCCGCAGAAGAGCTTGTATATTGATTTGAGTAATGTAATGGTAATGGCAAAAGTGACACTGAACGGGCAATATGTAGGTGGAGTATGGACTTTCCCATATCGTCTGAATGTGACAGAATATCTGAAGAAGGGTGATAATACATTAGAAGTAACAGTAGTCAACAATTGGCAGAACCGTCTTATCGGTGATCAACATCTTCCAGAAGATCAACGTATGACATGGACGACAATCAATCCATGGAAGGCTGATTCGCCTTTGCAGTCTTCAGGATTGCTTGGTCCGGTGGAAATACATACTTTCGATTATGAAATAGTTAAGCTCGAATGAACTGTTTTTTATCCTTATATGTGGTATTTTCATTTATAACCATTCTTTGTCTAAATATTGGTTTTCAAGATATTCCTGAAGTACATATTTAATAAAGAGATATTGTATACTACAAAAAAGCAATGTTGTTTAGTGGTGTATTGTTTTTTAATCGTCTTAATAATAAAGTAGATAAATGTAATCTAATAAAAAAAAACTAATAATAATGAATATTACTGTTCACAGAGTTTATAAACGATTTATTAACCGCTATTTCTATCGTATATGAAAAGCTTGTTTTATTTATTCTTACCTATTGTAGGTGTATGGTTGTTTTCATCTTGTGCAAATTTAGAGCAGGTTGAAACAACAGATCTTGATCGGGAATCTGTTTTTGCAGATAGTGCATATACAGCAGGATTCCTTTCTCAAATTTATGTAGATGTTGGTTATGATGTTAAGCCCAATCGATACACTACTAATGCTTTTGGGGTAACAAAAGAACATGGGGGCTTACAGACTGCTTGTGACGAGGCTGCTTATAAAGTAGTCTCTGATGTTACTAATGATGTGATGTTTGCAACAGGGACTATTAATTCACTTAATGTATTGGAAGATGATGTTTGGAAGAAAGCATATACTAATATACGAAGGGTGAATTTATTTATGAAGTATGTGGATGGTGCTCCGTTACTTGAATCCACTAAGATTCAATATAAAGCGGAAGCACGTTTCTTGCGTGCGTGGTATTATGCAATGATGTTGCGTCATTATGGTGGAGTACCTTTGCTTGGTGATACCATATATGAAGTGGCGGATGATATGAAAACAAAGCGTGACACATATGCTGATTGTGTGAAATATATTGTAGAGGAATGTGAGTTGGCTGCAAAAGATTTGCCTGTTGTATTTAGCGGTATAAATAATGGACGCGCTACGGCTGGTGCATGTAAAGGGTTGATTTCTCGTATTCGTTTATATGAAGCTAGTAAATTATTCAATGGTAGTGATTTTGGTATATCTACTAATTGTCCAAAAGAGTTGATCGGTCATCCTGATTATGATAAAGAACGTTGGAAGGCAGCTGTTGATGCAGCTCTTGATGTGATAAAGCTAAATCGTTATGCTATTTACACACGCCATATAGAAGCTGATGGGTACAATCCCGGAAGAACAGAACCAGGATGGGGATTTTATGCAATCTTTCATAATAATGACTTTGGTAAGGTGCCGGATGGGGCCTATGTGACGTATTCAAATGGATCGTATTGTGAAATGATATTTGAATGCAGGCCAGGGGAAGGCAATCAACGTGAGGCATTGTTTGGTCCTCCTACGTGTGGTGGTAATGGTAATGGAGGTTATATTTATCACGATTTGGTAGAACAGTTTCCGATGAAGGATGGAAAGAAAATAGGAAAGAGCGATAAATATCCTTATGATCCCATGAAACCAGCAGAAGGACGTGACCCACGTTTTGCTAATACTGTTGTTTGGAATGGTAGTGTAATGATGAGTGGAGGTGATAAAGATCACGTCGTCTATACTCATAAGGGGGTGGGATCGACTACTGATGCTTTTGGAAGTGGTACGCCGACCGGATATTATATTCGGAAATTTAGTCATCGCCAATTAGCGGGAAATTGGTTTGTAGGTACTTCACAGGCGTTTGACTTGATTCGCTATGCTGAAATCCTATTGAATTATGCAGAAGCAGTCAACGAATATTATGGGCCTGATCATAAAGATATTTTAGGAGAACAAATTATAAGTCCGTATGAAGTATTGAAAGTACTTCGTGAACGTGCTGGTATCGATGCTGGAGATGACGGTAGGTATGGATTGGAAGAGGGCGTAGAAACAGATTACCAAAAAATGAAAGACGCTATTCGTTTGGAACGTCGTATTGAGCTGGCTTTTGAGGGACATCGTTTCTTTGATGTGCGTCGTTGGATGATTGCTGAAGAAACTGAAAATATGCAAATGCACGGATTCGAAATTACCAAAAATATAACAGAAAAAGGCAAGGTGGTTCCGGTACGTAAACATACTTTCCGTAAAGCGATGTACTTCTTTCCTATTCCTTATAAAGAAACGGTGAAATCTGAAGATTTGATACAAAATCCTTATTATGAATAATTTAAGAAATAAAGTATAGTATGAAATTAAATGTGCGATTTATAATGGGGGCTTTTCTTACATTAACAGTAATTGTTAGCTCTTGCAATACGTTTAAAGACGAAATAACCCCTGAAAATTATTCAGAAGTAGTTAAAAATATAAATGCCAACTGGCAATTATCGGCTGTTTCTCGAAATGGAGTAGACATTACGGACATGATGGATTTTACACGTTTCCATATTGTGCTGAATGAAGATAATACATACGAACTAGAAAACTATTTACCTTTTATCGTAAAAGGTAATGGTAGCTGGAGTGTGGATGATCCTATATATCCGTTCCATCTTTTTTTTAAAGAAAATGGGACAGAGAGGGAAATAAAGACGCTAATTGGGTTTCGAACAGTAAATGGAAAACGTCAGATGACCATCACTTTGAGTCCGGGGTGTCATACAAATAAGTATATCTATACTTTTAAGCAAGTAACAGAATAACGTTTTAAAGTAATTTTATGAAAATGAATATCAAAAAAAATAGGATTGCTTGGGTAAGCAGTAGCATTCTGATGGCGCTTGTTGTAGTCGGATGTGTTTATCTTGATAAGGTTAATATCAACCAAGGTACAGAAGAGAATCCCATTTATTGGGCAAAAGCAGGAGAAATTGCAACTTTTACTATTGATGGACATATCGAATGTGCAGAAAATCAAACGAGAAAATTTCTTATGGCAATCTTGGTCCCGAAAAGTTGGAATGCACGTGAGAATACAACTGTGACTTATACGGCTACTGGTAAGGAAGATGGAGTAACTTTGTTTTCCATGTCACCTGTTGATCCTCAATTAGTACCTAAAAATGTGGATGTACCTTGGTCGGAAGTATTAAGGGCTGAATATGGTGTGGGTACCAATGTATTGAACGATATGGAATGGGTAGCCTTTAGTACGAATAAGATCTATACGATGCTTGAGCATGAGGACGCTACTTTCAAAATAACTTTGAAATGTAAAACCGGACCTAAAAATCTCCGTTTTAAACCTGCTTTCTTTATTAATTTTGCGGAAGACGACTTTCCTGCGAATGATGAACACGGTATGAAATATAAGAAATATGTATCTAGTAATGATTGCTTCGAAGTGGTAGAAGGAGTAGGTGAAGTAACTGATTTCTGTGCTTTTCACTATAATAAAGTTGAACCACTAGCAGCATTACAAGATGACTTTGTGACATTCACTTTCCTAGGTGATACATATGACAATAAACTTAAGGAGGCTGATGCTGTCTATCTGGAAGCTATAGCATATACGGATAATGGCAATGCGTATGAAGTAAAAGAAAAGAATGCAAAAACGTTGATGCCTAAGGAAGACAGTATTCTTAGTAATATCTTTAACTTAACAATTTGGCCGGCAGAATATTTTGGAATTCAAGAGGGGGAAACCATCACCCGTATTGAGTACATCTTTACAAATGAGGACGGTACGCTTAGCATTACGGGTACTGATGATAAAATAGCTGCAGAAGGGGGAGAGGTAGAAGGTGAAAAAGAACCTTTTATTTGCGAACTTGCCTGTGAATAAAGACATCAAGCGTTTGTTCTTTTTATTAATATTAAAAAAGATAGATAAATTGTATGTATAATATAGTAACTAAAATAAGTAGACGGTTTTATTTTGTATTGCTTGCTATGAGTATGCTTTGGGGAATGATGTCTCCGAAAGTATTTGCGCAGGAAGTAGGTGGTGCTAATATTACTGGTAAGGTGGTTGACCAATACGGTAATCCAGTTCCGGATGTAACGATCACCATAAAGAATAGTGATTTTAAAGTTATAACAGGGATTGATGGGGCTTTTACATTTCAAATGAAAAAAGGAGATGTATTGCGTTTGTCACATCCGGAGTTCATTCACAAAGAAGTTAAGGTTAATAAGTTGAAGAATACTGAGCGTGTATTCAAGGTAACATTAAATGAACAGTTTATAAAAAATAAAGAAACTATTAGTGGACCTTATGAACCTAAAAATAAGAAAAACTATTTAGGATCTGCTGCTACTGTGTATACGGACGAGTTATCGTCTATGATGGGGACAACTATCTTACCGGCTCTGCAAGGTCGTATGGCTGGTTTGAATGTTAGTCAATATGCAGGAGCTCGTGCACATCAGATTGCTGCTAATTCAAGAAATGATTTGATTGGTGCTATACCTCTGTTTGGTCAGGGATTTTATAGTGACAACACTGAATTCAGCGTCGGTTCACGTGGCAATGCTCCGGTAGTAGTTGTTGATGGTATCCAAAGAGAACTATATTCACTTGACCCGGAAGCTATCGAATCGGTATCTGTACAGAAAGATGCGTTGTCATCAATGTTTTTGGGCATGCGTAGTTCGCGTGGAACTTTACTGATTACAACTAAAGAACCGATTAAAGAAGGTTTTCAATTGTCTTTTACGGGACGTTTTGGTGTACAGAGTGCGTTAAAAACTCCTAAGCCTCTATCAGCATATCAATATGCATATTTGTTGAATGAAGCATTACAAAATGACGGAAAGGATCCGCTTTATTCATACGATGACTTTAATAAGTTTCGTACACACTCTAATCCATACACGCATCCTGATATAAATTGGTTCGATGAAATATTGAACAAAAATGCTATTACACAAGCTTATAATCTAAATGTGACAGGAGGTAATAAGGTTACACAATATTTTGTCAGTGTAGGTTATCAGGGTGAAAAAGGGTTGTTTGCAAATCCCACAGATAATGATGCTCATGATACGAATTTATCATATTCACGTTATATGATTTCTTCGAAGGTGAACATCAATATTACTGATGATTTTACAGCAAAAGTAACTTTACTTGGTCGTGTAGAAGATGGTAATCAACCTGGCGTATCTTATGGGAATTTATTAAATTCTATTTATAATACTCCTAATAATGCTTATCCTATTAAAAACCCAAATGGAACGTGGGGAGGGAATAAAACGTTTGACAATAACCTGATGTCTCAGTCGATTAATTCAGGTTATATCAAGGATAGCGCGAGAGATATGGTAGGAGGCATTAACTTGAAATATGATTTTGGCAAATTAGTGGAAGGTCTGTCAGTTCGTATGGTGGGTAATGTTTCTATTCAGAACCGTTCGTATGTTCAAAGAAGCAAACGTGCTCCGGTATATGCTTATGGATTTGATAAAGAAGGGAAAGAATTTTATACTCTACATGGGGCCACAAATACACAATCTAATTTCTTTAATTCAGTGACTAGTTATCAGCAGATGTATGGTCAGATTGCTGTCGACTACAATCGGCGCTTTGGAAAACATGGAGTAAAAGCTACTTTAATGAGTGACACTCGTCAAACATTGGTCAACTATGATTTACCTCAGTTACCTTCCAATATAATAGGTGATGTGGCTTATGATTATGCAGAGAAGTATTTTGTACAGGCTGCTTTGAGTGAAAGCTATTTCAATCGTTATGCGCCAGGTAACCGTTGGGGAACTTTCTACGCGTTTGGCCTTGGTTGGGATATAAGCAAAGAAAATTTTATGGAAGATGCTAATTGGCTAGATCAGTTAAAAATACGTGGAATATTTGGTAAGACAGGTAATGGTATGGATAACTCTGGTTATTATGGATATCGACAAACTTTTTCTAGCAATGTGGCAGCTGGTTACCCAATGGGAACAAATCTGGGCATGGGGAATCTTACAACAGAAAATACCCCGTTAGCTAATCCCTACTTGACATGGGAAAAAGCGTATAAGTTGAATGTAGGAGTTGATTTGTCATTATTTAATAACCGTTTAAAACTGACTGCAGATTATTATAATGATAAATATTTTGATTTGCTCCAAAGCAGAGGTAAAAGTATCCAGTTAATTGGACAGTATTATCCGGCAGAAAATATAGGTAAGGTACGTCGTTTTGGTGGAGAACTCTCGTTGACTTATCAAGACCGTGTGAGTAATTTCAATTATTATATTTCTGCTAACTGGAGTTGTGATCAAAGTAAATTGCTCTATATGGACGAACAGTATGTTCCGGAAGAATATCTACGTCAAACAGGTCGTCCTGTAGGAGTAATGTACGGATTGGTAGCCGATGGATTCTTTACTTCCAAAGAAGAAATAGAAAATAGTCCGGTTATCGAAGGTTTTAAAAATATTCAGCCGGGTGATATCAAATACAAAGATTTGAATGGTGATAAAGTGATTAATGAGTTTGATCGTACTGTAATTGGTGGTGATAAACCGTATTCCTATTTTGGAATTAATTTGGGTTTTGAGTGGAAAGGACTAGAGTTCTCTATGCTTTGGCAAGGAGCTTATAACCGTGATTATTATTTAGGTGATGTGACTTTGACCGAGGGTTTCCAACAAAATGGTCAATTTTATGGTCAGGCTTATGAAAATATGTTGGGGAGATGGACTCCGGAAACAGCTGAAACTGCTACGTTCCCAAGACTGACGGCTGGTGGAAATAATTATAATCGTGGTAATGGCTGGAACTCCTCTTTCTGGTTACGTTCCGGAAACTATATCCGTTTGAAAAATATCAGTTTGGGATATAACTTGCCCGATTCATTTTGCCGTAACAATTTAGGTGGCTTGCGTGTGAAATTATTTGTCAATGGACAGAACTTGTTTACAAAGTCTGCGTGCGATTTAGTTGACCCGGAAGTTAGTTTCACAAGCTATCCGTTACAACGTTGCATTAGTACAGGTATTAATATCAGATTTTAATGAATTATTGTATGGTACGAAATAAATATTTAACATTTTTGTGTGCAGGCTTGTTGTTCATGGCTTCGGCTTGTAACGATGGATATGAAAAAGAACCGGTGGAACAATTTACGCTTGATTATTTGTTTTCCAGAGTCGATTCGGCTGGAGTACAATCCAGACGATTTCTGAACAATATCTATTATGAACATTTATATAGTGGATACAACCGGGTAGATGGTGATTTTTTGGATGCAGCCTCGGATGATGCTGTCTCTGTCAATAATAATGATCCAGCTGTCTATAAATTGCTAATGGGACGCTATTCGGCATTAACTCGTGTGACAGATATGGAATGGGGTGAATATTATCAAGGAATCCGTAAAGCGAATATCTTGATTAATAATATTGACGTGGTGCCTTTTAACCTGAAATATACGAATGCGTTGGGAGAGGTAAAACCGTTGAATTATACAATGAAAGCGGAAGCTCGTTTTTTGAGAGCTCACTTTTACTTTGAACTAGTGAAACGTTATGGTGGTGTTACTTTGGTGGGAGATCAAGTATACGATTTGAACGATGATATAGAGCTTCCTCGGAATACATTTGCTCAATGCGTTGATTATATTGTTCGTGAACTGGATGAAATTAAAAACGATCTTCGTTCATTACCGATGTCGGATGGTGGTGACTATGCACATGCACCTACAAAAGAAGCTTGTATGGCAATGAAAGCCAGAGTATTGTTGTATGCAGCTAGTCCGTTGTTTAATGAAAGACCTATAGAACCTGGAAATGAATTGATAGGATATGCTTCTTATGATCCGGAGCGATGGAATCTGGCGGCTCAAGCAGCCAAGGATCTGATTGAAGAGTTTGGTCCTAATGGTAAAAAGACGTTAGATTTGACAGCTGATTTCCGTAATATATCTACAGAATTTTATAGCTCAACAAATAATCCGGAATTGATTTTTTTTCGTCCTATAGGTAAAGGTAAAGGATTTGAAACAGCTAATGGACCATTGGGATTTTCTGGAAATGCATTGGGATATGGAAATACTAATCCGACACAAAATTTAGTGGAATCATTTTTAATGAAAGATGGAAAAACTCCCGGTAATAGTACAAAATATGAATATAATGAGAAGAATGATCCGTATAGAGATCGCGATCCCCGTTTAGAGTTAACAGTATTGCATCATGGTTCTTCTTGGTTGAATACGCAGCTTCAAACAAATTTCGGTGGAGCGAATAATCCTTCAGGGGCCGAATATAGCCGAACTAGTTATTATATATCTAAGTTTATGAAAGATTATAAAACGAAAAGCGAGTATGATAATGAAGCACTACACTTGTGGGTGATGTATCGATATGGAGAGGTATTGCTAAATTATGCTGAAGCGTTGAATGAATATCAGTCGACACCTTCACAAGATGTATATAATGCTATTATCGCGTTGAGGAAACGTGCGGGTATCGATGAAGATGATAATTATGGCTTAGGAGCATTAGGGGCGATAAATAAAACTGAGATGCGTAAAATTATTCAAAACGAACGACGTATTGAGATGGCTTTTGAAGAACAACGCTATTGGGATATCCGTCGTTGGAGAATAGCTGAAGAAGTTTTTGAGAAACCTCTGGAAGGTTTAAATATTCAAATTTCTGGTGCCGTAACGACTTATTATAAGATAAATGTATTGTCTACTACGTTTAATGTGAAACGTTACTTCTATCCTATTCCGTACTCGGAAGTGATAAAGAATAAAAATATGGTTCAAAACCCGAATTGGTAATATGTTATGAAAAGAATACTTTTAATATTATTAAGTATAAACCTGTTTGCGTTTGCCTTTGGACAATCGATAACAGTAAAAGGAAAGGTGTCTTCCACAGATGGTGAACTGCTTCCGGGAGTAAATGTAAAAGTGAAGGATGCGACAATTGGTACAATTACGGATTTTGACGGTAATTATCAGTTGAAGGTAAATAAAGGTGAAGTGTTGGAATTCACTTATATTGGTTTTAAGAAACTTACTGTGAAGGTTGGGAATCAGCGGGATTGGAACGTAGAGCTAACGCCAGACTTGACGAATCTTGATGAGGTAGTGGTAGTAGCTTATGGTAAAGCTAAGCGTATTACGATGACTGGAGCTGTTAGTGGTATACAAGCACGTGAAATTCGTAATGTACCGACTAGTAGTTTGCAGAATGCATTAACCGGAAAATTACCGGGCTTTTTTAGCCAACAACAATCCGGACAGCCGGGTAAAGATGCTTCTGATTTCTTTATTCGTGGTGTGAGTTCATTGAATACGGATGGTAATAAGCCATTGATTATAGTGGACGATGTTCAGTATACGTATGATCAGTTGTCTCAAATTAATGTGAATGAAATCGAAAGTATATCTATCTTGAAAGATGCTTCTACAACGGCTATCTATGGTATTAAAGGAGCTAATGGAGTATTGGTGGTGAAGACCCGAAGAGGAGAACAGGGTAAGCCTCAAATCAATGTACGTTTAGAAGGTGGTATGCAGATTCCAGTACGTACTCCGAAATTTTTAGACTCATACAATACGTCCATTTTGGTGAATGAAGCTTACGAGAATGATGGTATGCCTAGACCATTCTCAAAGGCAGATGTGATGGCTTTCAGAGATCATACAGATCCTTACGGTCATCCTGATGTAAATTGGTATGATGAGATTTTTAAGAAAAGTGCTTTTCAGGAAAATGTGAATGTGGATGTTTCCGGTGGTTCTAAAAGGCTGAAATATTTTGTTTCTGCTGGTTACTTTACGCAAGATGGTATGGTGAAAGACTTTGGGACGAAGGATAGTGGAGTGAATTCTAATTATTTCTACCGTCGTTTTAATTATCGTACTAATATAGACTTTGCTGTAACGGATAATTTGAGCATGCGCTTGGATATATCATCGCGTTTTATGAATATCAATGAGCCTTGTAATATGAATGCGACAGGGGAAATTTATGATTTTTCAAAAATGCATCCTTATTCAGCTCCAGTATTGAACCCGGATGGCTCTTATGCTTATTTGAATGATACGGAGGGGTATAGACCAACGTTGAATGCTCGTTTAGCAAATGAAGGATATAAGCGTACCCGTCGTAATGATAATAATATTCTATATGGAGCTACTTGGAAAATGGATTTTCTGACACAGGGACTTTCTGCCAATTACCGCTTGGCATATTCGAGTGTAGACGAAAATCATCGTCAGGCAAACCGATCTCAATATCCTACTTATCATTATGATTCGTCAACTAATGGATATGTAATTAATCCCAATAAAGTATATGATTATGGAACGTTTTCTGTGACTAGTGGTACGGAAAAGGCTACAAAAGATTTGAATATTCAGGCATCGCTGAACTATGCTCGCGTATTTAATGGAGGAGATCATGATGTCAGTGCTATGTTTCTGTATAATCTTCAAACTACGACAGTAGACAGGGATGGTCTTGTATCAGCAGCTGTTCCCAGTAATTTTGAGGGATATACCTTAACAATGGGATATAAGTATAAAAGCAAATATTTGATAGATCTCAATATGGCTTATAATGGAACCGATCGTTTTGGAAGGAGTAATCGTTTCGGATTCTTTCCGGCTGTAGGTATTGGTTATGCTATTTCAGAAGAAGACTTTTTTAAGAATGTAGATTGGCTGGCAGATAAAGTACAACTTTTGAAAGTTAGAGCTTCTTACGGTCTTGTTGGTTCGGATGTGGCAGCGGGCAATCGTTATTTGTATGATCAGGTATATCAGAAGGGTGATGGTTACTCTTTTGGTGATTATCCAAAACTTACTGACTCTTATAAGGAAGGTGATTTGGGAACTCCTAATGCTACTTGGGAAAAGGCGAAGAAATTTGATGTTGGTTTGGATATGAATTTTTTGAATAAATTTTCGTTTACTATTGACTACTTTTTAGATAAACGTTATGATCAATTGGTGACGAGAAATGACATTCCGCTGGTTCTTGGTATCGGATTTTCTCCCAATAATATAGCTAAGACAACCAACCAAGGGTTCGATGGTCAGATTAGTTATCAGGACCGTTTTGGTGATTTTGATTTTAATACGAATCTAGTCTTTTCTTATGCAAAGAATAGAGTCGATTATAAAGCTGAAGCTCAGCAAAAATATCCATGGTTAGCAGAGACAGGGAAACCTTTGAACCAACCTTTTGGTTATAAATGGATTGGGTATTATACTCCAGAAGATATTACAAAAATACAGTCTGGTGCTCCAGATGCTCCGGCGACTCCATATACAGATATTCCAGTACAAGCCGGTGATTTAAAATATGCCGATTTGAATAATGATGGAACAATCGATGATTATGATAAAGGAGCTATTGGTAAACCGAATTTGCCTTCTACTACTTTGGGATGGTCGTTTGGTGGTTATTGGCGAGGATTTAGCTTCAATGTATTATTTCAGGGCTCATTTGATTATAGCTTTGCTATTAATGGTACAGGTATTGAATCATTTAAGAGTCAGTTTCAGCCTATTCATACTAGCCGTTGGACATTGGAACGCTATCAAAATGGTGAAGAAATTAGTTTCCCGCGCTTGACGACCAATCCTTCTACAATTAATAGTGCTAGTACCTATATGTCTGATTTTTGGTTGATTAATGCTTGGTATATTCGCTTGAAAACTGTTGATTTGGGATATCAGCTTCCAAAGAAGATATTGCCGAAAGCTATCGATAATATTCGTTTCTATGTAAATGCTTACAATTTGCTAACATTTACAGGTTATGATAAGTATCAGCAAGACCCGGAAATAAAAACAAATACGGCTGGTGATGCATACATGAACCAACGTGTTGTGAATTTGGGTGTGCAATTGACATTCTAATTAATTGATAAAAGATATAGTTATGAATAAATATAAGATTGGAAAGTTCTTATTACTTCCTTTGTTGTGTGGAACAATTGAAGCTTGTGACAAATTTGAAGCTTTTCCTTTGGAATACAAGAATACTCCGCAAGATGATGCTGTAGAAAATGTATTAAATAATATAGACCCGGCATGGGAATTAGAACTGTTGGAACGTAATGATTATGTGGTAGCTTTTAAAGATAAGAAATATGATAAATTATTTACTCGTACTTTAGGATGGAATGGAGGGGATGGAGTGCTGACGACTCAATTGCCTGATGGAAATACCTTTTGGTCATTTAATGATAGTTTTTATGGAGTTGTAGATGGAGAAACCCGGTCACGTGATGGAAACAAGGTGAACTTCCCACGTAACACGATTATGGTACAAACACCAGGTGATAAGGAGGAGAATCTTGTTTGGTTGGCTGATTTTATCCAGACTACTGATCCTAATGCTCCACGCTATTATCAGGCACGTACTCATATTCGTCATCCGAGGGCATCCAAAACAGATGAACAGATTCAAGAAGGAGAGATTGATCAAGACTGGTTATATTGGGCTGGTGATGCTACAGTATATAATAATCAATTGCAAGTTCTTTGGAATGGGGTGGATAATACGGATGAAGAACATTTGATGAGACATGAAGGGATTTGTCTGGCTACTTATAGTTTAGAAGGTAAACCGGGTGATGAAAACTACATGAAACTCATTAGTGCAAATCATCATTTTAATGATGTTGATATTTATGGATATGGTTCTACTTTGTATGAAGATGAAGACGGACATATTTATTTGTATGGTACATATAATAATTATGATATTATAGTTGCACGTACGGCTACACATAGTTTAGATAGTCCATGGGAATATTATGTGTGTAATGAAGAAGGAGAATACTCCTGGCAAAATGCTTATCCAACGCAAGAACAAGTTGCTCTTTCAAAAATTCAAGCAGAAGATTGTAGTATGCCTTGGGTATTTAAAAAAGGAGACAGTTATTATATGGTAGCACAGGCCAAATGGTTTGGACGCGAAATGTATATTTTCAGGAGTGATAAGCCTTATGGACCTTTTGTAGATCGTAAAACTTTATTCGGATTTCCAAATACTTTGGATAAATTGGGGGTACAGACTTATGGTAATTTATATATGGTGAATTTACATCCTCATTTATCACGAGAAGGTGAATTAGTCTTTTCTACTAATACAGACCCTGCAGATGGCTTTGGAGGAAATTTTAATGCAATAGGTAGTGCAGATCTTTATCGTCCTTACTTCTATCGTGTATACAATTGGGAAATGCTTTATAAAGAATAAGTTTGATAGGCATTAATATCGTTCATTTAAGAGGATCATTTCTTGACTTTATAAACAGGAAATGGTCCTCTTAAATATTGTTAAAGATGTATTTTGGGCTATTCTCAGGTAGGCTAATTGGGAAAACTAAAAAATGGATATTAGTGGTAAATGTTCTTTTATTCGTTCTTATAATAAATATCTTGTAAATTGATAAAAGTATATTTAGGAATGAATAAGTTGTATATGTTTTCATTATTCTGGTCATTATGTGTGACTAGTGTTTCAGCGCAAGTGAACTTGCTTCCAATATTCTCGGATAACATGGTGTTGCAGCAACAAACACAAGCCCCTATATGGGGTGAGTCTAAACCCAATAAAGAGATAGAGATTATTACTTCATGGGATCAGAAGAGATATACTATCCAAGCTGATGCGCGAGGAAAGTGGAAAACAAAAGTAACCACTCCAGCAGCAGGAGGTCCTTATGATATTACAATTTCCGATGGGAAACAAGTGAAGCTTTCTAATGTGATGATTGGGGAGGTATGGGTATGTTCCGGTCAATCAAATATGGAAATGCAGGTAGAAGGTTGGGGTAAAGTAATGAACTACCAACAAGAAAAAGAAGAAGCAAATAGCTATCCAAATATTCGTTTCCTATTGATAGAAAAAGCTACAAGTCCATTGCCTGTTAGTGATATAAAAGCAGCAGGAAATGGCTGGCAAGTTTGTTCGTCAAAAAGTGTGGCAGACTTTTCAGCAGCTGGTTATTTCTTCGGACGCGATTTGCATAAATATCAGAATGTACCAATCGGACTGGTTGACACATCTTGGGGAGGTACGTATATAGAAACTTGGACGAGCAAGGAAGCGTTGGCAACAATGCCAGATATGCAAAAGAAACTGGATGTGTTGAATGAACTTCCAATAACCAAAGAAGATCGTGAAAGGAAATTTCATTCGGATCTGGAAGATTGGAAAAAGGATGTAGAGAAGATTGATAAAGGGTTTGTCAATAGTAAAGCTGTATGGGCGGCTGTAGATTTGGAAGATAGCACATGGAAAACAATGAAAGTACCTGGTTTGATGCAAGATCAAGATTTGAAAGGATTTAATGGTATTGTTTGGTTTAGGAAAACGATAGATATTCCAGCTAACTGGGCAGGTAAAGAGCTGACATTGAATGTAGGGGTAATTGATGATAATGATTTTACTTACTTTAATGGTGTGCAAGTAGGTCATACAGAAGGATGGATGGCTCCAAGAAGTTATAAAATTCCGAAAGGGTTAGTTAAGATAGGAAAGGCTGTGATTGCTGTACGGGTAATGGATACAGGCGGTACAGGAGGAATTAATGGTAGTTCGGAAAGTATTTCACTTCATCGTTCCCAATCAGATGTCATACAATTGGCTGGAGATTGGAAGTATCAGATTTCTTTGAATATTAAGGATATTCCACAGATGCCAGTTAATACTGCTAATGAACCGAATGTTCCCAGTTTTCTGTTCAATGCAATGTTGAATCCCCTAATTCCTTATGCTATTAAGGGTGCGATCTGGTATCAAGGAGAGGCTAATACAAGGCAAGCATATCAATATCGCGAATTGATGCCATTAATGATAAAAGACTGGCGGGATCGTTGGGGATATGATTTCCCATTTTATATGGTACAGTTAGCTAGTTTCACAGCTCAACAAACTGTTCCGGTAGACGCAACCTGGGCAGAGTTACGAGAAGCTCAGACAAGAACCTTGCATCTTGCAAATACAGGTATGGCTGTGACAATTGATATAGGTGATGCTTTTGATATTCATCCGAAGAACAAACAGGAAGTAGGAAGACGCTTGGCGTTAGTTGCCCGGACGCAAACCTATGGAGAAAAGATTCCTTATTCTGGTCCTATGTATGATACTTATCAGATTGAAGGTAATAAGATACGCATTTACTTTAAGCATACAGACGGGGGACTGAAAACTCAAAATAATGAAACTCTAAAAGGATTTACTATCTCTGGCGTTGATCATAAGTTTCACTGGGCTGATGCTGTGATTGATGGTAATTCCATCATCGTCTCATCTCCTGAAGTTGCTTTCCCAATAGCAGTGCGTTATGCTTGGGCAGATAATCCAATTTGTAATTTATACAATGGAGTTAACCTTCCGGCGTCCCCTTTCCGTACAGATGACTGGCAGGGTATTACTTATGGTAATAAATAGATATAGTTGTTTCGATTTGTCAAGTGAAATAGATGTAACACATAAAAAAATAACCATGAACAAGCTCATTTATTTAGTGATCTTCTCTTTTTTCTCAACAGGTATATATGCCCAAATGAAAGACCTTGTGCAATATGTCAATACACTGCAAGGTACCGACTCTCATTTCGGATTAAGTTATGGAAATACATATCCTACTACAGGTATGCCTTATGCCATGCATACGTGGTCTGCCCAGACAGGGAAAAATGGAGAAGGCTGGAAATATCAATATGCAGTAGATAATATCAGAGGATTCTGCCAGTCTCACCAATGCAGTCCGTGGATGAGTGATTATGCAGTGTATTCCTTTATGCCGATGGTGGGGAAATTAGTTGTAAATCAGGAGATGCGGGCAACGAAGTTCAGCCATGATAATGAAATAGCCAAGCCGCATTATTATAAAGTGATGCTGGATAATGGAATTACAACCGAGATGGCTCCAACTACTCGTGGTGTACATTTACGCTTTTCTTATCCCTCTACCGAAGACGCCTATCTGGTAATTGACGGATATACAGATATGAGTGAAATCAAGATTGATCCGGCAAAGAGACAAATCTCCGGTTGGGTGAATAACCAACGTTTTGTAAATAACTCTAAGACATTCCGTAGTTACTTTGTAGTGCAGTTCGACAAAGCATTTGAGGATTACGGTATGTGGGAAAATCAGAAAGATGAGATTTATCCTAAAAAGTTGGAAGGAGAAGGCAAAGGCTATGGTGCTTATATCAAATTTAAGAAAGGATCGAAAGTACAGGCAAAGGCTGCCTCTTCCTATATCAGCGCAGAGCAGGCTGTGATTACACTGAACGACGAACTGGGTAAAGATAAGAATTTGGAAGCCACCAAAATACGTGGACATAAAACGTGGAATGAATTATTGAACAGAATCCAGGTAGAAGGTGGAACAGACGAACAAATGAAAACTTTCTACTCCTGCCTGTTCCGTGCCAATCTCTTCTCACGCAAATTCTATGAACGTAAAGCAAATGGAGAACCTTATTATTATAGTCCTTATGACGGTAAAGTATATGACGGATATATGTATACAGATAATGGTTTCTGGGACACTTTCCGTTCTCAATTTCCATTAACTAATATTCTTCATCCTACTATGCAGGGACGTTACATGAATGCCTTGCTTGCCGCACAAGAACAATGCGGATGGTTACCTTCCTGGTCAGCACCCGGAGAAACAGGAGGAATGTTGGGTAATCACTCCATTTCATTATTGGCAGATGCGTGGGCAAAAGGGATTCGGACTTTTGATCCGGAGAAAGCTCTGAAAGCCTACGCACACGAAGCCATGAATAAAGGTCCTTGGGGAGGTGCCAACGGACGTGGTTTCTGGAAAGAATATTTTGAACTGGGATATGTTCCTTATCCGGAATCAATGGGATCGAGTGCACAGACAATGGAATATGCATACGATGATTTCTGTGGCTACCAACTGGCTAAAATGACCGGAAACAAACACTATCAGGAAGTCTTTGCCCGTCAGATGTATAATTATAAAAACGTATTCGATCCGTCTATCGGTTTTATGCGTGGAAAAGGCGTTGATGGTAAATGGCAGGAACCGTTTGACCCATTGGAGTGGGGTGGACCTTTCTGCGAAGGTAATGCCTGGCATTATACCTGGTCCGTATTCCATGATGTAGAAGGATTAATAGACTTGTTCGGAAGCGACCAAAGATTTACGACCAAAATGGATTCGGTATTCACCCTTCCCTGCACTATTAAACCGGGAACTTACGGAGGAGTGATCCATGAAATGAAAGAAATGGAATTGGCGGGTATGGGACAATATGCACACGGCAATCAGCCGATTCAGCACATGCCTTATTTGTATAGCTATGCCGGCCAGCCATGGAAAACACAGTATTGGGTACGCCAGATCGTTGAAAGATTGTATAATTCCACAGAAAGAGGATATCCGGGAGACGAAGACCAGGGTGGTATGTCATCATGGTATATCTTGAGCTCATTAGGCATTTATGCCGTTTGTCCGGGTACGGATGAGTATGTAATTGGTAGCCCGTTATTTAAGAAAGCTACTATAACGATGGAAAACGGCAATAAATTCGTGATTGAAGCGAACAACAATAGTAAAGAGAATCTCTATATCCAGTCTGCTACCTTAAATGGACGTGTGTTGGATAAGAATTTTATCAGATACGACGATATAGCAGACGGAGGAATTATCCGTTTTGAAATGGGAAGTCAACCGAATAAAGAACGATGTACGTCGAAGTATGCTGCTCCTTTCTCATTGTCGAAAGAATAAGAAACTAAAAAGATATAAGAAGAATACAGTATGAAAAATAAAATTTTAACAGGTTTATTATTGGTTTTGATTGGAGGGTGGGGGAGTCTCTCGGCGCAGAACGTCGGGAGTAATTATGCCCGTCAGGTAAATACCCTGATAGGAACGAAGGGCGTGGGTTTGACTTCGGGATATCTTTATCCCGGAGCCACCTATCCATACGGAATGGTGCAGTTCACCCCCTCTTATTTTTCCAAACGTTCCGGATTCGTCATCAATCAGTTGAGTGGTGGCGGTTGCGAGCACATGGGCAACTTTCCCACTTTTCCGGTAAAAGGTAAACTGAAGATGTCTCCGGACAATATCCTCAACTACCGCATCAATATTTCTGAAGAAAAAGGACACGCCGGTTATTATGAAGCAAAGGTGCAGGAAGATATTCATGCAAAACTGACAGTAACCGAAAGGACCGGTATGGCGAGTTATGAATATCCGGCCGATCAGCAATATGGTACGGTAATTATCGGTGGAGGCATTTCCGCAACTCCGATAGAGCAGGCCGCCATCGTTATTACTGCACCGAATAAGTGTGAAGGATATGCAGAAGGCGGTAATTTCTGTGGACTCCGTACACCGTATAAAGTCTATTTTGTAGCAGAGTTTGATACGGATGCGTTGGAATCGGGAACATGGAAAAGAGATGAACTGAAGCCGAACACGACTTTTGCTGAAGGAGAATACTCCGGAGTCTATTTTACTTTTGATGTAAATAAGAAGAAAAATATCCAATATAAGATTGGGGTTTCTTATGTATCAGTAGAAAATGCACGCGAGAATCTGAAAGCGGAGAATACCGGATGGGATTTCCTGCAGATTCAGAATCAGGCAGAATCCAAATGGAATCATTATTTGGGTAAGATTGAAGTAGAAGGAACCAATCCGGATCGTACCACTCAATTTTATACTCATCTGTATCGTTCATTCATTCACCCGAATGTATGCAGCGATGTGAACGGAGAATACATGGGAGCTGACTTCAGAGTGCATAAATCCCGTTCCAAGCACTATACTTCTTTTAGCAACTGGGATACCTATCGTACACAGATTCAACTATTGTCAATCCTTGATCCTGAAGTAGCCTCTGATATTGTTATTTCTCACCAATTGTTTGCCGAAGAAGCTGGTGGTGCTTTCCCGCGTTGGGTGATGGCTAATATAGAGACCGGCGTGATGCAAGGAGATCCGACTCCTATCCTAATATCCAATGCTTACGCTTTTGGTGCCCGCAATTATGACCCGAAACCGATTTTCAAAACCATGAGAAAAGGAGCGGAAGAACCGGGAGCAATGTCACAGGAGGTTGAGGCTCGTCCGGGACTGAAACAGTATTTGGATAAAGGATATTACAACGCTTCTATACAACTAGAATATACTTCCGCTGATTTTGCAATCGCACAATTTGCCTTACATGCCGTAGGAGATGAGTTTGCAAGTTGGCGTTATTTCCATTTTGCACGTTCATGGAAGAATCTGTATAACCCGGAAACCGGATGGTTGCAATCACGTAATCCGGATGGTTCGTGGAAACCACTGACTGAAGATTTCCGTGAATCGACCTATAAGAATTATTTCTGGATGGTACCATACGACATTGCCGGTCTGATAGAAATCATTGGAGGCAAAGCAGCGGCAGAAAAACGTCTGGATGAATTCTTTACCCGCCTGGATGCCGGTTATAATGATGCCTGGTTCGCTTCCGGCAATGAACCGAGCTTCCACATTCCCTGGATATACAACTGGGTAGGAACTCCCTATAAAGCACAGGAGATTATTAACCGTGTATTGAATGAACAATATTCAAGTAAAATTGATGGTCTGCCGGGCAATGATGATTTAGGGACGATGGGCGCCTGGTATGTGTTCGCTTGTATCGGTCTTTATCCCGAAATACCGGGAGTGGGAGGCTTTACGGTGAACACTCCGATATTCTCATCCGTGAAAGTTCATTTGAAGAAAGGGGATATGGTGATAAAAGGCGGTTCGGAAAAGAATATTTATATCAAGTCCATGAAACTGAACGGTAAACCGTATGACAGTACATGGATCGATTGGGATCAACTGAATAATGGGGCTACGATAGAATACACTACCTCGTCCAAGCCTGACGTGAAGTGGGGAACTAAAGTGACGCCTCCCTCTTTTCCTTAAAGCAAATCAACGAGGTATATGAATTTATGATATAAGATAATTTTGTAAGAGCACTTATTTATAACATCAAACGTGAAAATGAAAAGAAAACTACAAAACATAGCTTATCTACTGATGGCTGCCGCATTAATCACTTCCTGTGGCGAGAAGAAGCAAACAGCAGAGTTCCCGGATTGGGCGTGGGCAGATTTCCAGCGTCCGGAAGGTATTAATCCGATTATTTCTCCTGACACTACTACCTTTTTCTATTGTCCGATGAGACAGGATTCAGTAGCATGGGAAGCGAGTGATACGTTTAATCCCGCTGCTACTGTTTATGATGGGAAAGTAGTAGTCCTCTACCGGGCTGAAGATAACTCGGCAACCGGTATCGGATCACGTACCTCCCGTCTGGGATATGCCTCTTCTGACGACGGACTACACTTCAAACGAATGTCCGTACCTGTATTTTATCCGGCAGACGACAGTCAGAAAGAACTGGAAAATCCCGGCGGTTGCGAAGACCCACGTGTTGCTGTAACAGAAGACGGGCTTTACGTAATGCATTACACACAATGGAACCGCAAACAGGCGCGTTTGGCAGTGGCCACCTCGCGCGATCTTCAAACGTGGGAAAAACATGGACCGGCTTTCGCAAAAGCATATAACGGAAGATTCATAGATGAATTTTCCAAATCTGCCTCTATCGTAACCCAATTAATCGACGGCAAACAAGTGATTGCCAAGATTGATGGCAAATACTGGATGTACTGGGGAGAAAAGTTTGTGAATGTAGCCACTTCCACAGACCTTGTCAACTGGGAACCGATGTTGGATGAAAATGGAGAATTCCTGAAAGTGATGACTCCCCGCTCAGGTAAGTTCGACAGTGACCTGACCGAATGTGGTCCTCCTGCCATCCTGACTGACAAAGGAATCCTTTTATTTTATAACGGCAAAAATAAATCGGGCGCAGAAGGAGACACACTGTATACAGCCAACTCTTATTGCGCCGGACAAGCCTTATTTGATGCCAAAGATCCTACTAAACTAATCGATCGCTTGGATAAACCTTTCTATATTCCCGAATCAGACTTTGAGAAGAGCGGACAATATCCAGCCGGAACCGTATTTATAGAAGGACTTGTATTCCACAATCAGAAATGGTTCTTATATTATGGCTGTGCCGATTCACGCGTGGCAGTTGCCGTATATGATCCTCTCAAAAAATAAAGAAAACGTTCATAATGAAAATAACAGTTTATAAAATAGAAATTAAGACATGAAAAAACTTTTTGTATTGATTGCAGCGGCTTGTATGACATGTACTGCTGCGTTTGCACAAACTGTGAAACCTTTTAAGGAGGGTGAGAGAGCAGTGTTTCTGGGAAATAGTATAACGGATGGTGGTCATTACCATTCATACATCTGGTTGTATTATATGACCCGCTTTCCAGATATGCCTATCCGTGTTTTCAACGGTGGTATTGGTGGAGATACAGCCTATGATATGAACAAACGTCTGGATGGTGATATTTTTGCGATGAAACCTTCCGTGTTGATGGTTACTTTTGGTATGAATGATTCCGGATATTTTGAATATAACGGTGATAAGCCCAAAGAATTCGGTGAGCAGAAATATCAGGAAAGTATAAAGAATTACCAGCAGATGGAGAAACGTTTTAAAGATCTTCCTGATACCCGTATCGTGATGGTCGGAACTTCTCCGTATGATGAAACCGTACAACTCAAAGAGAATACACCGTTCAAGACAAAGAATGAAACCATCAAACGGCTTGTTGAATATCAGAAAGAATCGGCAGCTAAGAATAATTGGGAATTTACCGATTTAAATGCTCCTATGACAGCTATTAATCAGCAATATCAGCAGAAAGATCCTACCTTTACCCTTTGTGGCAGTGACCGTATTCATCCCGATAACGACGGGCACATGGTGATGGCCTATCTTTTCCTGAAAGCCCAGGGATTTGTAGGTAAAGAAGTAGCGGATATGGAGATTAATGCTAATAAAAAACAAGCCGTTAAGTCGGAAAATTGTACCGTTTCAAATATAAAGAAGAACGGAAAAGATTTGAGTTTTGACTATTTGGCAGAAGCTCTTCCTTATCCTTTAGATACTATTGCTCGTGGTTGGGGACAGAAAAAGAGCCAGGCAGAAGTGCTGAAAGTTGTTCCTTTTATGGAAGAGATGAACCGTGAAACGTTGAAAGTAACAGGACTGAAAGGCAATTATAAGTTGTTGATAGACGATGAAGAAATTGGAACCTGGAGTGGAGATGAACTGGCAAAGGGCATTAATCTTGCTGCTGAATCCAAAACTCCCCAATACCAACAAGCATTGACGGTGATGCACCTGAATGAATATCGTTGGGAAATTGAAAGAACATTCAGAGAATATGCGTGGTGTGAATTCGGCTTTTTCCAGCAAAAGGGATTGCTGTATGCTGACGACAGAAAAGCGATCGAGGTGATGGATGAAAACTTGGATAAAAACGTTTGGTTGAAGGGACGTCGTGATATGTATTCAAAGATGATGTTTGAAGCTGTCCGTGATGCTCGCCAACAGGAAATGGATGTTCTTATCAATAAGATTTATGAAATAAATAAGCCTGTTGTAAGAAAGATTTTACTTAGAAAGATATGATGTGATAACAGCGTAAAAATACGATAGAATACTCACCGTAATGAGAAAGAATTCTCACTATAATGAGAACTTTTTCTCATTGCGATGAGTATTTTTTCTCATTACAGTGAGTATCGTTGAGAATATATGAATAGATAAGTACTCTTTGTAATAGCTTGATAATGTATGTCTTATTGTAGCTTTTGCATTAAAGAGACTACCTTTATTGAATTCTTAATTCTTTTTCCAGAAATCGGAAGTGAAAAGTAGTAATACTGTAAACAATTCCAAACGTCCCAAGAGCATTAAAAAAGAAAGCAGCCATTTGGCGGCATCAGGCAATTGACTCCATGAAAAAGCCGGGCCGCATGTACCGAGTCCCGGTCCCATATTACCCATACTTGAGATAACCGTTCCGATTGATTCCAGAAAACCGACTCCCAGCCCCATCATGATAAGTATGCTGATGATAGCGATGACTGCATATAAAAAAGTAAAGGCCAATACTGTAGACTGGATGGAAGGAGAAATAACCTGTTTGTTAACTCGCACCGGGAGCACGGCATTAGGGTGAAGAATATGTTTGAATTCGTTTTTCACAACCTGAAACAGGATAACCATACGAATACATTTTATACCTCCTGTTGTACTGCCGGCACAGGCTCCGATTATCATCACTATTAGAAGGCATCCCCAAAGGATAGAAGGCCAAAGCATATAATCGGCTGTGGCAAATCCCGTAGAAGTTTGCAAGGAAATCACTTGGAAAAGAGATTTACGGAACGCTTCTTCTATCTCCATAGAAGAAGTCTGATGAAGCCAGACTGCAATAAATATAGTAAAGAAAGAGACACACCAGAAATAGAACTTTAGCTCTGCATCATGAATGAACTTCTTTATTTTTCCATTGAACATCAACAGTAATAGCGTGAAGTTGATGCCCGAAAGAAACATGAAAATAGAGATTACATAATCTATATAGGGTGAGTGATAATATTCGATACTTGCTTGTTTGGTAGAAAATCCGCCAGTGCTGGTTGTCGTGAAAGCATGGCATATACTGTCAAACACACTCATACCTCCAAATACTAATAAGACAATCAATGTTCCTGTCATTCCGGCATAAATACCCCAAATCCATTTGGCAGTGATACCAATACGGGGATGCACTTTGTCATGAGTAGGACCGCTGGCTTCTGCTGCGAACACCTGAATTCCACCCACACCGAAAATCGGTAGAACGGCAATGGTGAAGAATACAATACCCAAACCGCCTATCCATTGCGTCATAGCCCGCCAAAAAAGTATTCCATGAGGCATTGACTCTATATTATTCAAGATGGTGGCACCCGTACTGCTGAACCCGGACATCGTTTCAAAAAATGCATCCGTAACACTTGGAATATACCCTCCTATATAATAAGGTAACATTCCGAAAAGGGAAAAGGTGACCCATGCTACACTGACTATGACATATCCATCACGGCGATTCAGGGATTTCACTGCGTCTTTCCCGATGGCGAGCAACAGAATACCGATGCTAGTGGTAATAGCCGATGAAACCAGAAAACTCTGCAAGTCATTCTCCTTATAAAAAAGAGAAACACCCCCACAACATAATAGCATAACTGTTTCTATCAGAAGCAGAAAACCCAGAATCCGGAATATCATCTTCGAGTTAATCATATACAAGTATTTGTTAATACTTAGTTAAAGAACTTCTCAATCTTTTTAATCATCATGCTTAGGCAGAATACGACTACATGGTCGCCGGGGCGGATTTGCGTATCACCTGTCACCAGGATACCTTCTCCGTTACGGATCATTCCTCCGATGGTGGTGCCTTTGGGAAGTCCCAGGTCTTTAATCAGGTGTTTGGTTATTTTGGCCCCTTCCGGTACGGTGAATTCTGCAACGTCCGCATTGGCAAAAGTCAGGCATTTCACATTAGACACGTCGGCGTCCAGCATCATTTGGTAGATATGGCTGGCAGCAATCATTTTTTTATTGATAACTGTGCCGATGTCAAGACTCTCTGCCATACCGATATAGTCGATGTTCTCCACTTCTGCCACCGTCTTTTCCACTCCCATACGTTTGGCGGCGAGACAGGCCAGGATATTCGTTTCCGAGTTGCCGGTCAAGGCTACAAATGCTTCGGTATTCTTTAGCCCTTCTTCGATAAGCAGGTCCATGTCGCGACCGTCTCCGTTGATAATCATTGTTTTGTCATCCAGTAGCTCTGTCAGGCGGTTGCAACGGTTCAGGTCATTATCCACTATTTTCACCTGCATATAGTCCGGTACATATTGTGCGGTACGGACTGCGATACGGCTACCTCCCATAATCATTACATTGCGTACGTCGGCATAGTCTTCTTTGCCGGCTATCTTACGTATATAAGGAATGTATTTGCGGGTAGTGGTGAAATAAACAATATCATGCAATTTAATAACATCGTCTCCGCGAGGGATAATCGTTTCCGTTCCGCGTTTGATGGCTACTACATGGTAAGGAATGTTGGGACCGCCTAATTGGTGCAGCGGTATATTCAGGATTTCAGCCTTTTCGCGCATCTTCGTACCAATCAGAACCAGCGAACCTCCACAGAATTCCCACCATTGGCGTACCCAGCTCATGCGCATGGAAGATACGATTTCTTTAGCAGCCAGCATTTCCGGGTAAATCAGCGAATCTACTCCCAGCTTCTGGAAAAACTCTTTATTTTTGGGTAGAAGATATTCATAGTTGTCGATACGCGCCACTGTCTTTTTGGCTCCCAGGTTGGTGGCCAGCATACAGGCAGTCATGTTGCGGCTTTCGTCCGGTGTGACTGCGATAAACAGGTCGGCTTCTTTGACGCCCACTTCTTTCAATCCGGAGATGGAAGAAGGAGAAGCGGCAACAGTCAGCAAGTCAAAGTTGGCGCTAAGAGCACTTAGTTTCTCTTCGTCATCATCCATCAAGATAATATCTTGCTTTTCGCGCGATAACAGTTTGGCCAAATGGGTGCCTACGTTGCCGGCACCGGCAATAATAATCTTCATGTCAATTGATAAATTCTTTTATTTTAGTCAGAATCCCTTCTTCATCCATGCCGCACAGTTGGTATAGTTCGGCGACTGCCCCATGTTCTACAAATATATTAGGGATACCGATACGCTTCACGGTCGGTTTGTATTCGTTGTCTGCCATAAATTCGAGGACAGCGCTACCCATACCGCCTTTGATAATTCCGTCTTCGATGGTCAGGATACGTTGGAATTTGCGTCCTGCCTCATGCAACAACTCTTCATCCAGCGGTTTCAGGAATCGTAAATCGTAATGGGCGATGGACAGACCTAAATCTGCTTCTGCCCGGGTGATGGCACGGGTGGCTACGTTTCCTATCGGTCCGATAGTAATCACTGCAAGGTCGCTACCCTCTTTCAGTTTCCGTCCTTTTCCTACCGGAATTTCTTCCAGCGGACATTTCCAGTCTACCAGTACACCGCGTCCACGGGGGTAGCGGATCACGAACGGTCCCTTGTCCGGCAATTGTGCCGTATACATCAGGCGACGTAATTCGTGTTCGTCCATGGGGGAACTGATAGTCAGATTAGGGATCGGGCGTAAACATGCCATATCAAAAGCTCCGTGGTGAGTAGGACCGTCTTCGCCAACCAGTCCGGCGCGGTCGAGACACAAAACAACAGGAAGATTCTGAATCGCTACGTCGTGGATGATATTATCATGCGCCCGTTGCATAAAAGAAGAATAGATATTGCAGAACGGTTGCAGTCCGTCTTTAGCCATCCCTCCGGAGAAGGTAACCGCATGTCCTTCGGCAATGCCGACATCGAAAGCGCGTTTCGGCATTTTCTCCATCAGTATATTCATCGAACAGCCGCTGGGCATGGCGGGAGTGACACCGACAATCTTCGGGTTGGCTTCGGCAAGTTCCACCAGTGTATTTCCGAATACGTCCTGGAAAAGCGGGGGCATTCCTTCGGTGTTGGCAATGAAACGTTCGCCGGTGACGGGATCGAATTTGCCGGGAGCATGCCATTCGGTAGCGTGTTTCTCTGCCGGACCGAATCCTTTTCCTTTGATAGTGTGCAGGTGCAGGATTTTAGGTCCTTGCATATCTTTGATATCACGTAATACTCTTGCCAGGTTCTTTACGTCGTGTCCGTCTATCGGACCGAAGTAACGGATATTCATCCCTTCAAAAATATTCTGTTGCTGTGCCGCCATTGATTTCAGGCTATTTCCGAAACGGATGAGTGCTTTGCGGCGTTCTTCGTTTAAAATGCCAAGCTTGAACAGCATGCGCGAGAGCTTGAAACGTAGCTGATTATAGCGGTTGGAAGTCGTTAAGTTGAAAAGATACTGCTTCATGCCTCCTACGCTGCGGTCGATTGCCATATCATTGTCATTCAGGATAATGAGCAGGTTGTTCGACGTGGCAGATGCGTTGTTCAGTCCTTCAAAAGCCAGTCCGCCACTCATTGATCCGTCGCCGATAATGGCTACTACATGGCGTTTGGCGTCTCCTTTCCGGGCGGCTGCGACAGCCATACCGAGAGCGGCAGAAATAGAATTGGAAGCGTGTCCGCACGTGAAAGTATCATATTCGCTTTCTTCCGGAGATGGGAAAGGGCGGATTCCTCCGAGTTTCCTGTTTGTGGAAAATGCTTCACGGCGTCCTGTCAGAATTTTGTGGCCGTATGCCTGATGTCCCACGTCCCATACAATACGGTCGTATGGTGTATTGTAGACGTAGTGCAGAGCTACGGTTAGTTCCACGGTTCCCAGGCTGGCGGCGAAGTGTCCGGGGTTGCAGCAGAGTTCTTTAATAATGTCTTGCCTTAGTTCACCGCATACTTCCGGCAGTTGCTCTACGGTTAGTTTACGTAGGTCTTCGGGGTAATTGATGGAGTTTAACAAGTTATATGTTGGTTCACTATTCATGATTCTAGGAAATTTAGTGCAAAAATACGAAAAGAAAGTATATTCGACCTCCTTTTCGGCGAAAAACTTATTTTGTTTCCTACTGTCTAATCAGTCTGTAGTACCAATAATAAATGAATAAATGAGAGTAGGTTAACTATCCAGTTAATCTAAATGGTTACTTTTTATCAATGAACTAATCATTTTACATGTATGTCTTCTTGTTTTATTCCTTTAAATAATGGTTGGCACTCTTTGGCTATTTCATCCAATAATTGATTAGAAATATTCATTGATAGCTGATTTGTATGAATGAAATATTGTTCCAGTTCCAGTCGGTATCTATGATACTAAATAAATCAACTCCTTGTATGGATAGTATTCCGTTTTGGTTATCTGCTTTTAGGCTAACTTGTATGTTATTCATATTATGGATAATTATATTTTGCAGTTTGTTGGTTTGATTATCAGATAAAGACAAAGATAAGAAAGTTCTTTTGCTTCTCCAATTATTTGTCATATCTTTATTGTACTTTTGCTTCGAGAAAAAGTTTAAAAAACAATATATTCAATAGATGTCTATTAATGAACTTATAAACCAGTCTGAAGGTCGGCGTTTAGAATTTAAAGGTGAGCTTCCTACAAATTCTGATTTAGCAAAAACTGTAGTGGCTTTTGCCAATGATGCGGGAGGTGAAATTTATATAGGTATCAATGATAACCCGCGACAGATAATAGGGTTGTCAGAAGAAGAATTACCTCGTATTGAAGAGCAAATTAGTAATTTAATATATGATAGATGTTATCCGATTATATTACCTGAAGTCTCTTTTTTAACTATAGAGGACAAACACCTTATTAAAGTGTGTATTTATCGTGGAAGTATGCCCCCTTACTATCTTAAAGATAAAGGGAAGCTGAAAGGAACTTATATTAGGGTTGGTTCAACCAATAAACTAGCTGATGAAACAATTATTGCAGAGTTAGAGCGGAGACGGAGAAATATTTCTTTTGATAGTGAGGTTGTCATGGATAAGTCCGCAGATGAATTGGATATAAGTGGGTTTAAGTTACTCTACAAAGAGAAAACAGGTGAAGATTTAAATATTCAAGTACTTCGTAAACTGGAATTGGTTAAGACTGAACAGGATAAAGAATATCCTACAAAAGCTTTACTTCTATTTTCGGATGATAATTTGCGTAATTCTATGTTTCCGAATGCCAAAGTTGAATGTGCCCGTTTCAAAGGGACAGGAACGGAAGAGTTTTTAGATCAAAAAAGCATTATTGTCCACATTGGGTTACAGGCGGAAGAAACTTATAACTTTGTACTTCGGCATATTAATAAAGCAGCAAATATAGAGGGAGTATATACGGTTTCACGTTGGGAGTATCCAGTGAAGGCAATAAGGGAGATTATCCGTAATGCGATTGTACATAGAGATTATTCTCTGACAGGAAAAGATGTCAAAGTTGCCATATATGATGATATGGTTGAGATCACAAGTCCTGGTCTTTTACCACCCTCTATTGATTATTCGGCAATGGAGAGCCGCCAATCAGATGCAAGAAATAAAGTAATAGCTCCTGTGTTTAAAAGACTTGGCATCATTGACCAATGGGGTAATGGATTGAAAATGGTGGCTGAAGAAATGAAATCTTATCCTGAAATTGATTTATGTTGGAAGGAGGTTGGTTTGTCTTTTCAAGTACAGTTTATTAAAAAGAACTATCAGGAGAATATAAATATGGAAGATAGTGCCGATAATGAACGAAGACCGGCTCAATATACTACCCAACATACTACCCAACATACTACCCAATCTACTACCCAATACACTACCCAGAAATTAACAGAAGCCCAAAATATGATTTTAAGTTATCTAAGAGAACATCCGGAGGCCACACGGGCGGATTTAAATAGTCATATTGAAGGTATAACAGTCGATGGTATAAAATATAACTTGGCACGTTTACAGGAGTTGGGCTTATTAAAACGCGTAGGAAGCAAACGATATGGGTATTGGGTAGTGCTTGGAGAATAGTTTGAAATTTTTAAAGAGAAAATAATATGGATTTCCGTACACAAATAGAGTTACCTGTTGGTTTACCGCCTATTACTCATGCCGGACAAATACTCATGATGGGATCTTGCTTTGTCCAAAATGTAGGGAATTTTTTGAAAGATGCCAAATTTCAATTAGATTTGAATCCTTTTGGTATTCTTTACAACCCTTCTTCTCTTTCTGCTGTTCTGATTGAAATCTTAAAAAGAAAAGTATATAAGAAGGGTGACTTGTTTTTCCATAATGACCTTTGGCATAGTCCTATGCATCATGGTCTTTTTTCTGGACCTACCTTGGAAAGTACATTGCAGAATATCAATATTCGGCTGTTACAAGTTCATCAGGCTATGCAAAAACTTGACTGGCTGATGTTGACTTTTGGAACTGCTTATGTTTATGAGCAGAAAGAAACGGGAAAGGTAGTGTCTAACTGTCATAAACTGCCTGAGAATAAATTTAATCGTAGGCTTCTGTCTGTTGAAGAAATTGTAGAAGATTATACAGCACTCATCACCGAAATGGCCGCCCGGAATCCGGATCTAAAATGGCTGTTTACAGTCAGCCCGATCCGTCATATACGCGACGGGATGCACGCCAACCAGTTAAGCAAATCGACTCTGCTACTCGCCATCGACCGATTGCAACAACTGTTCCCGGAACGAGTGTTCTATTTCCCCTCTTATGAAATCATATTGGACGAATTACGTGATTATCGCTTCTATGCCGACGATATGTTGCATCCGTCTCCTCTGGCGATTCGTTACCTGTGGGAACGCTTCTCCGAAACCTTCTTTTCTCCTGAAACAAAGCAGGTTATCGTAGCTGTGCAAGACATCCGCCGGGACTTGGCGCACAAACCCTTTCATCCCGAGTCAGAAGCGTATCAACGCTTTTTAGGACAAATAGTGTTAAAAATAGAACGACTTATTGGAAAATACCCGTACTTAGATTTTCAAAAAGAAACAGAACTATGTCATATGCGATTGAATCCATAGCCAAAAGTATCGGTGCCCGCCGTGTGGGCAAACATAAAGCGACTATTGATTGGCTGCTAACAGACAGCCGCTCTTTGAGTTTTCCGGAAGAAACTCTTTTTTTTGCTTTAACTACCAAACGAAACAGCGGAGCCCGTTATATCCCCGATTTATATGACCGGGGCGTACGTAATTTTGTAATTACGGAAGAAGACTTTAAAGAAGTTGAGAATGGAGAGTTGAGAGTTGAGAGTTCTATGCAGCATGATGGTGCGCAGCCCACTCTCAATTCTCAACTCTCAACTCTCAACTTCCTCATCGTTCCCAATCCTCTGAAAGCTTTGCAGAAGCTTGCCGAAACACATCGTGATAAATTTAAGATCCCTGTGATCGGTATCACCGGCAGTAATGGAAAAACCATTGTGAAGGAGTGGTTGCACCAGTTGCTTAGCCCGGATCGTTGCATCGTTCGTTCTCCACGCAGTTATAATTCGCAGATCGGAGTCCCACTTTCTGTGTGGCAACTTTCTGAAGAAGCCGAACTGGGTATTTTCGAAGCCGGCATTTCCGAGATGGGGGAGATGGGAGCTTTGAAACGAATGATTAAGCCTACTATTGGTATTCTGACCAATATCGGTGGTGCCCATCAGGAAAACTTCTTCTCCTTGCAGGAGAAATGCATGGAAAAGCTGACGCTTTTCAAAGACTGTGATGTCGTGATTTACAATGGTGATAACGAGTTAATCAGTAATTGTGTCGCAAAATCAATGCTGACGGCACGTGAGATTGCTTGGAGCCGTACCGACATTGAACGCCCGTTGTATATCAGCCGTGTGACCAAGAAAGAAGATCATACCGTTATATCTTATCGTTATCTGGAGATGGATAATACTTTCTGTATCCCTTTCATCGATGACGCTTCCATTGAAAATGCACTGAATTGTCTGGCAGCTTGTCTTTACCTGATGACACCTGCCGACCAGATAACCGAGCGGATGGCCCGTCTCGAACCGATTGCCATGCGTCTGGAGGTGAAAGAGGGGAAGAATAACTGTGTACTGATTAATGATAGCTACAATTCAGACCTGGCATCATTGGATATTGCTCTCGATTTCCTTGTACGCCGCTCGGAAAAGAAAGGCTTGAAACGGACGCTTATCCTGTCGGATATACTGGAAACCGGACAAAGTACCGCTACGCTTTATCGGCGTGTAGCACAATTGGTACAGAGCAAAGGGATTAATAAACTGATTGGTGTAGGGCAGGAGATATCTTCTTGTTCCGCTCGTTTTGATGATGATCTCGAACGCTACTTCTTCCCTAATACAGAAGCACTCCTTGCATCCAATATACTTAAATCGCTTCATTCGGAAGTGATTCTGGTGAAAGGTTCCCGCGTGTTCAACTTTGATTTGGTATCCGAAACCCTCGAATTGAAGGTACATGAAACCATTCTTGAAGTAAATCTCGGAGCGATGGTAGCCAACTTGAACCATTACCGTTCTATGCTTCGCCATCCGGAAACAAAGATGATCTGTATGGTGAAAGCATCAGCTTACGGAGCCGGTTCGTATGAAATAGCCAAGAGTTTACAGGAACACCATGTCGATTATCTGGCCGTAGCTGTTGCTGACGAAGGTTCCGAACTCCGCAAGGCAGGCATTACCGCCTCTATTATCATTATGGACCCGGAACTTACCGCATTCAAAACCATGTTTGATTATAAACTGGAACCGGAAGTCTATAATTTCCATCTGCTCGACGCACTTATCAAAGCTGCGGAGAAAGAAGGAATCACCAACTTCCCCATTCATGTGAAACTTGATACAGGTATGCACCGTTTGGGCTTTGCGGTAGAGGATATTCCATTGCTTATCCGTCGACTGAAGAATCAGAGTGCGGTGATTCCCCGTTCTGTATTCTCTCATTTCGTAGGAAGTGATTCGTCGCAGTTCGACGATTTCACCCGCGGACAGATTGAATTGTTCGAGAAAGGTTCGCAAGAATTGCAGGCCGCTTTCTCTCATAAGATTCTCCGTCATATCTGTAATACGGCAGGAATCGAGCGTTTCCCCGAAGCACAGTACGATATGGTGCGCTTGGGAATCGGACTTTATGGAGTCAGCCCGATAGACAATTCGATAATACATAATGTAAGTACGCTCAAGACCACCATCCTTCAGATCCGGGATGTTCCTCAAGAAGATACGGTAGGATATAGCCGGATGGGGCATTTGGTACGCCCTTCACGCATTGCAGCTATTCCTATCGGTTATGCGGATGGACTGAACCGCCACTTGGGACGCGGTAACGCCTATTGCCTGGTGAACGGAAAGAAAGCTCCTTATGTGGGGAATATCTGTATGGATGTTTGCATGATCGATGTGACGGATATTGATTGTCGGGAAGGCGATCAAGCTATCATCTTCGGTGATGATCTGCCGATTACGGTGTTGTCCGATAAGCTGGAAACGATCCCTTATGAAGTGTTGACAAGTATATCGACACGGGTGAAACGGGTATATTATCAGGACTAATTTTAATGAAGAATGAAGAATGATGAATGAAGAATGGCTACGCGATTATGATGAATCACTCACATCGCGAATTTTTCATTCTTCATTCTTCATTCTTCATTAAAATAATTATCTTTGCATCAGCTATTAAAAACCTCTTATATCAAATAAACTTATGACAAACTTATTATTGTTAGGCTTTTTGCCCAGTGGTTCCGAATGGATTATTATCGCTTTGGTTATCCTTCTTCTTTTTGGTGGAAAGAAAATTCCTGAACTGATGCGCGGATTAGGCAAAGGCGTAAAGAGCTTCAAAGACGGTGTAAACGAAGCGAAAGATGAAATAAACAAGGCTAAAGACGAGTTGGACAAACCAGTAGATCCTTCTAAGAACTAAAAGAGCACAACATACGGATGGCAGAAATGACCTTTTGGGATCATTTGGACGAATTGCGTAAGGTACTTTTTCGGGTAGTTGGAGTTTGGTTTGTATTGGCAATAGGCTATTTTATTGCTATGCCCTACCTCTTCGACCATGTAATACTTGCGCCTTGCCACAATGATTTCATATTCTACGATTTATTACGGCATATCGGTAAAACATTTGATTTGACCGATGACTTCTTCACGCAACAATTTTATGTGAAGCTGGTCAATATCAACTTGGCTGCTCCTTTCTTTATTCACATGTCGACAGCATTCTGGATGTCGGTGGTGACGGCTATGCCTTATATCTTTTTTGAAATATGGCGTTTCATCAATCCCGCCCTTTATCCGAATGAGAGAAAGGGCGTGCGTAAAGCATTGACTATCGGAACACTGATGTTCTTCATCGGTGTACTGTTGGGCTACTTTATGGTTTATCCGTTGACTCTCCGTTTCCTTTCTACTTATCAGTTGAGTTCGGAAGTGGAGAATATCCTGTCGCTCAATTCTTATATCGACAATTTTATGATGCTGATTCTCTGCATGGGATTGGCTTTTGAACTTCCATTGGTTACATGGTTGCTTTCTTTAATGGGAGTGGTCAACAAGTCCTTCCTGCGGAAATACCGCCGTCATGCGGTTGTCGTCATAGTGATAGCTGCTGCTATTATTACTCCGACGGGAGACCCGTTCACCTTGAGTGTTGTTGCTATTCCGCTTTATCTGTTGTACGAGATGAGTATTTTGATGATAAAGGACAAGAAGAAAACAGAAGAGGAAGTTGAAGATGAAGCTGGAGATGAAGTTGCCCTGTCCGAAGAGTGAAGCGATAGAATCTTATGAAATCCTTTTAGCAGTTTGCCGGACGGAAGATGCTTATCTTGCCGTAGGATATAAGCAAATGCGCGACTTGCTGGAGCGTATTTGTCGCGCGCAAATGCAAAACGAAAGCTTACAGATGACCGACCTTTCCGCACGAATCAGTTTCGTGGCGGCTAAGGTCGGTCTTTCTGTTGCAGAGCAGAACCGGCTGCATACTTTCCGGCTCACTTCGAATGCTATCTTGAACCGCCAGCAGGAGCCCAACCGGGAACAACTCTTGCGCGATGCGAAAACATTAGCTTTTTTTATTCGTAAACTCTTGGAAGAGGATATTCCCTTGGAATTATACCGCCTACTTCCGCGTGCGGATGCCACCTACCTGGTTGCGCCTCCTGCCCGCGAACGGGTGCAGCGAATGCGTGTCTGCTTCCAGTATGCCGATGAGCAATATTTGTATGTGACTCCCTTGGACGAAGTCTCGGAGAAACCATATTTAGTTCGTTATAATATCCCTCAAATCAATGAAGAGTTTGCAGAGACGTGCAAACTGCTTTGGCGTCATGCCCAGGTCAATTTATTGGATGTTGCAGTGGATGAGGCGGGAATCCTGACTCCTTCTTTCATTGTACTCGAACCGGATTATTTGCTTGACATCAGTTCTTTGGCAGAGTGTTTCCGTGACTACGGGCATCATCCGGCCAATTATTTCCTGTCCCGTCTTCAACCGATCGAAAATGCCCGGCCTCTGTTGCTGGGAAATATAGCCAATCTTTTCCTGGACGAATGGATTTATGCGAAGAGTGAAGACATAGATTATCGTACCTGTATGCAGAAAGCCTTCCGGCGTTATCCTATTGAGCTGGCTGCCTGTTCCGATTTGCGCGACAAAGAGAAAGAACGCCAATTCTTTGAGGACTGCAAACTGCACTTCGATCATATTCGTGAAACGGTCAATGATACCTTTCATGCAGCCGGTTATGAACTGGACAAGACGGATGCCGTGCTCGAACCTTCTTATATCTGTGAAGCACTCGGACTTCAGGGACGTCTCGACTATATGCAGCGGGACATGTCTTCTTTCATAGAAATGAAATCCGGCAAGGCGGATGAATACGCTATCCGGGGCAAGGTAGAGCCGAAGGAGAATAATAAAGTACAGATGTTACTTTATCAAGCAGTCCTGCAATATTCGATGGGAATGGATCACCGGAAAGTGAAAGCCTATTTGCTTTATACCCGTTATCCGCTCCTTTATCCCTCCCGTCCTTCGTGGGCGATGGTACGTCGGGTGATTGACTTGCGTAACCGCATTGTGGCCGATGAATATGGCGTCCAATTACGCAACAGTCTGGAATATACGGCACAAAAACTGGAAGAAATCAATGCCTCCACCTTGAATGAACGAGGATTGAAAGGACGTTTTTGGGAAACATACCTGCGTCCCTCTATTGATAACTTTCAATCGAAACTGAAAGCTCTTTCTCCACTGGAAAAGAATTACTTCTATGCGGTGTATAACTTTATTACAAAGGAACTTTATACCTCAAAATCCGGTGATGTGGATTATGAGGGACGTACCGGGGCAGCTTCTTTATGGCTTTCTACATTAGCGGAGAAATGCGAGGCCGGAGAAATCATTTATGATTTGAAAATAAAGGAGAATCATGCGGCCGATGAACATAAAGCCGGACTTACTTTTTCTTTCTTTAAAAAGGAAAAGGCTGGGAAAACTTTGTTGAATGAAGCTGCCGTAAATGACATTACCGGAGATAAAGCTATTGGAAATGATATTCTTGGAAATGAAGCCTCTACAAGTAAGACTGTCAGAAGTGAAGCTCTTGAAACAGAGATTTCTCTCCCTAATTTCCGTCAAGGCGACGCCATAATCCTTTATGAACGAAACAGCGATACAGATAACGTTACCAATAAAATGGTTTTCAAGGGTAATATTGAATACCTGACAGAAAACGAAATAGGTATTCGCTTACGTGCTACCCAGCAGAACCCATCCGTACTTCCTGCCGAAAGCCTTTATGCGATAGAACATGATACGATGGATACAACATTCCGCTCGATGTATCAGGGGTTATATATTTATCTTTCTGCAAGGAAGGAGCGGCGTGACTTATTGTTGTCACAGCGTCCTCCTCGGTTTGATGAATCATTGGATTCCATGATTTCCCGTTCGGAAGACGATTTTACGCGAATCGCCTTGAAAGCAAAAGCCGCACAGGATTATTTCCTTCTTATCGGGCCTCCGGGAACAGGCAAAACTTCATGTGCCCTGAAGAAAATGGTAGAGACTTTTCATGCAGATAAAGATGCGCAGATTCTTTTGCTTTCATACACCAACCGGGCTGTCGATGAGATATGCAAGTCGCTGGCTTCCATTGCTCCGGCTGTTGATTTTATACGTGTGGGAAGTGAATTATCATGTGATGAAGCCTACCGCGGGCATCTGATTGAAAATGAATTATCCTCTTGTAACCGTCGTTCGGAAGTGTACGAACGCATCCGGAATTGTCGGATTATTGTGGGAACGGTAGCGGCTATTTCCGGCAAACCGGAACTGTTTCGTTTGAAGCATTTCGATGTAGCCATTATTGATGAGGCTACCCAAATATTGGAACCGCAGTTGTTAGGCATCCTCTGTGCACGTGGAGAAGACGGAAAAGATGCAATAGATAAGTTTGTGTTGATCGGAGATCATAAACAACTGCCTGCTGTGGTACAGCAAAATACGGAGCAATCGGCCATTTATGATGAATCTTTACTGTCTATCGGGTTGACCAATCTGAAAGATTCCTTGTTTGAACGCCTCTACCGGAACTGTACCGCAACGGTTCAACGCTCCTACGATATGCTGTGCCGTCAAGGGCGAATGCATCCGGAAGTTGCTTTGTTTGCTAATCGTGCCTTTTATGGAGGGCGTCTGATCCCTGTCGGCCTGCCTCACCAAATAGAATCATCCGATACTATCTGTCGTTTGGCTTTTTATCCCTCTGTGCCGGAAAAGGCTGGAGCATCTGCAAAGATCAACTATTCGGAAGCACGTATTGTTGCCGACTTAGCTGCTCGCATTTATGAAGAGCATCAGACAGATTTTGACGAATCCCGTACTTTAGGGATCATTACCCCTTACCGGAGTCAGATAGCATTGATAAAAAAAGAAATAGAATCATTAGGTATTCCAGCTCTGAACCGAATTCTAGTTGACACAGTAGAACGGTTCCAGGGAAGCGAGCGTGATGTAATAATCTATTCCTTCTGTGTCAACTACCCTTACCAACTAAAATTTCTATCCAATCTGACGGAAGAAGAGGGTGTTTTGATCGACCGGAAACTGAATGTTGCCTTGACTCGTGCAAGAAAACAGATGTTCATTACAGGAGTTCCCGAACTACTCGAACGCAATCCACTCTATAAAAGTTTATTAAAATTAATAGAAAGCTTCTGAAAAATTGCATCATTTTGCAGATGTTAGTTTTTATTCTCTCTTTATGCAATTCATTAACACCTCTATGTTGAACAAACGCCTATATTTGCAACACGTTTTTTTCATAGAGATTTAGATTTAAGGTTAGAAGAATTGTGGAAGTCGTGAGACTTCCCTTTTTTTCATCTTAACGTTTACTATACTTCATTATAGGAATGCAAAAACACTGTTTCTAGTGTTTCGGTTAAAAATTTTGCAGGAGGATGATGCAGGATAAGTAAACCTAAAAAGCCTTCTTCGTGAGAAGAGGCTTTTTTATTTTTTCATTTTTCATTTTTTTTGAATAATTGGCTAAAACAAAAGAGTAACTCGGCGACGAGTTACTCTTTTGTTTTTAATGATTCTATCTGTTCGAATAGATTTACTCTAATACGATAGGTTTGTATTTCGGAACTAATGCCTTCATGATAACCCAACCCAACAGATAAGCTACTGCACATACGCAGAAGATAACGAAATATCCGGCTGGTTTGCCTTCGAATCCCATGAATGTCATGGCTGGGTGTACGAATTGTGCTCCTTGTTCGAGTAATTCTTTTGTCATTTCCACCTCTTTGCCGTCGATCATCGTTGTTCCGGAAGCATATACGAACAAGTTACCTGCCACTTTCTGAAGAATCATAGAGCCTACGCCTCCTGCCATACCACCTATACCGGTGATACTTGCAATAGCTGTTCTTGGGAACATATCGCCTACGGTAGAGAATATATTGGCCGACCAGGATTGATGAGCAGCTCCACCAATACCGATTAAGATAACCGGGAACCATGGAGAAACAGTACCTAACGGTTGTGCTAATAGTACAACCAGCGGGAAGAAGGCGAAGATTAGCATCGCTTTCATACGGGCTGCATACGGATTCATACCTGTTCTGTTGATGAAGATAGTAGGTAGTTTACCACCATAGATAGATAACATAGTCACTGCATAAAGCGTAAAGATCAACGCCATACCTAGCGGGTCGGAGGTTTTAATACCGAATTGTGTATTCAGATAAGACGGAGTCCAGAAAAGGAAGAACCACCATACGCCGTCAGTCATGAACTTACCGAATACAAAGGCCCATGTTTGTTTGTAGCTGAAACATTGCCAGAACTTCATTCTCTTTTCATCTTTTTCGTCTGTCATTGGAGCACTGCCTGCTTCGCGATTATCTTGCTCGATGTAGTCAAGCTCTGCCTGATTGACATGTTTGCTTTTCGACGGGGCATCATACATAAACACCCAGAATCCCATCCAGATAAAGCCAAGTCCACCAATTACGATAAATGCCATTTCCCAACCGAACATTTTTGCCAGGATAGGAATGGTAAGAGGAGCGATCAATGCTCCGATAGATGCACCAGCATTAAAGATAGAAGTAGCATAAGCACGGTCTTTTTTAGGGAAGTACTCTGCGGTTACTTTAATAGCGGCAGGGAAGTTACCGGCTTCTCCTAAAGCAAGGATACAGCGGGCAGCGAGGAAGCAGTACATACTGACCGTAGCAATAGTCACTACCACATCTCCTGTGGCACCGGCCAGTTCTGCTGCACTATGAAGCCCAACTTGTGCTTCTGTAACAATACCACAAACGGCATGAAGACAAGCACCTGCCGACCAGACACCGATAGCCCATAAAAATCCTTTTTTAGTTCCCATCCAGTCGACAAAACGACCGGCAAACAGCATACATATAGCGTATACAATGGAGAAAACAGAAGTAATAGTACCGTAGTGAGATTCGTCCCAGTGGAATTCCGGTTTGATAAATTCATCCCACGTCAATGAGAGAACTTGACGGTCGAGATAGTTAACTGTAGTAGCAAAAAATAGCATAGCACAGATGGTCCATCTGTAGTTTGTCATCTTTTCGCCTGTTTTTTGAAATGCATTCATGATAATGGATTTAAATAGATTTTGTTTCGTTGACAAAGGTCGGTATTTCGACTGAATTTTATTTGTAAAAATTGGTCAAAATCATGTATTATTCGTTGCATTATATATGCTATTTGTTTCAAAGGATATAAAAATGTCTCATAGCATTATCATTTGCAACGTTGGGGGTAATACAGAAAGAAGATAAACGAGTTTGTGAATCAAGAGCAAATGAGTCTTATCTTTTAGACGCAGATGACGCGGATAATGCGGATTCTTATTTTTGATCCGTGCTATCCGCGTTATCTGCGTCTGAAAAATTATATGTCATACAGGAATACGCAACGGTTAGCGCATTTCTGTATATTTGATCTTGTCCATGTCTCCGTAATCGAGGTTTTCACCTGCCATACCCCAGATAAACATGTAGTTGCTTGTTCCGGCAGCAGCGTGGATAGACCATTCCGGTGACATGATAGCTTGTTCGTTCTGCATCCATACGACGCGTTCTTCTTGAGGTTCGCCCATGAAGTGGCAGATAGCATTTCCTTCCGGTACATTGAAGTAGAAGTATGCTTCTACACGACGAGAGTGAGTGTGTGCCGGCATGGTGTTCCATACGCTACCCGGTTTCAGTTCAGTCAATCCCATTTGCAGTTGGCAGGGGCCTTCTTCAAGTACGTTGTTAACAATCAACTGGTTGATAACGCGGTCGTTGCTTTCTTCCAGCTTTCCGGCAGCGAATGAGTTTGCTTTCAGAGAACCTTTACGTCCGTCGATAGTAATCAATTGAGTCTTGTATTCCTTGTGGGCAGTAGCCGAGTTGATGTAGAATTTGGCAGGATTGCTGGAATCTTTGCTCTTGAAAGTCACTTTCTGCTTGCCTCTACCTACGTACAGGGCATCTTTGAATTTCAGCGTATATTCTTTACCGTCTACGGTTACGATACCTTCGCCACCAATGTTGATGACACCCAGTTCGCGGCGTTCGAGGAAGAATTTAGATTTCAGCGGGTCGATTGTTTCAAGTACCAATTCTTTTGTTGCAGGCACTGCGCCACCGAAGATCAGACGGTCGTACATAGAATAAGTAACGTTGATTTCGTTTGGAACCATTACTTTTTCCATCAGGAAGCTACTGCGCAAGCGGTTAGTATCATACGTTTTCACGTCTTGCGGGCTGCAAGCCACTTGCATCTTGTAATTCACCTGGGCGGAGGCAGACATTGCTGCGATACCCAACATCATTGCAATTGCTAATTTTTTCATCTTTCGAGTTTTTTATTGAGTTATATATTATATACCACTTATTATTATCAGTTAAAGGCTTTTCTACTTATTCCTTATTACTGTTCAATGCGTTCTTTGCGTCGTTTCTAGTCATGCGGATACGGTTGTAGATAGCCATTCCGAGTGCCAGTGCCACGAGGATGGCAGGGCCGATAATCTTCAGACTGTAAGTAAGGTGGAAGATACCCCAGCAGAAGAGACTGGAAGCAAAGTCAAGCGCGCCGCCTTCAAAGCCCGCAGGGATATTTACTGTCGGGTCGCCTGTTGCTTCGTATACATCTTTAGCAGCCAGTGTAAAGAAGCCTGCCAGTCCTGTTACGAAATACAGACCTACAATCAATGCCACCAGGCCGATAATAAATGATTTCACTACGTTACCTTTTGTAATAGGCAGAATCATCGGGAACAGGTAGAACATACCTGCCAGAGAAGCCAGCGGTAAGAAACGGTTGCCCGGAAGGATAACAGCCAGGAAGATAGTGACAGGGATCAACAGCAGAGATACCACCAGGGTAGTCGGGTGACCGATAACCAGTGCAGGGCTCATACCGATACTCAAACCGGTGTTATTTTTATATTTCTTAGCGATCAGTTCGCGGGTAGCGTCAGAGATCGGTTTCAAACCTTCGATAAAGAGGCTGGTGATACGTGGAATCAATTCCATCACCGCACCCATCTTGATACCCAGTCCTAAAATGCCCGGAATATTATCCAATACTTCTTTCCAGCTGGCACAACCCAATGCGCCGATACCGCAACCGATTACGATACCCAAGAACAGCGGTTCACCCATCAATCCGAATTTCTTTTTCATACCTTCAGAATCGATATTCAGCTTGTCGAATCCCGGAATTTTATCCAATAGTTTATTGATTACAATAGCAAACGGAACGAAACTTTGGCAGAACGGTTGAGGAATAGAGATACCGTCCATTTTATCATAGAACTTCTGGAAAGCAGGAGCAGTCATATCAGCCATTACCAGTGTAATGATGTAACAGATGATGGCAGCGAAGAATCCCCAATAGATATTGTCGGAAGCGAAGTACACGATAGCACCGATAAATGCGAAGTGCCAATAGTTCCAAAGGTCGATATTAACGGTACGGGTTGTTTTGGTAAGCAACATTAATAAGTTAACTCCCAAGCAAACAGGGATGATGAAAGCACCGACTGAAGTGTTGTAAGCTACCGCCGCAGCAGAAGGCCAACCCATGTCGAAAATTCCCAATTCCAATCCGTAGATTTCAACCATTTTACTTAATGCCGGACCCAGACTGCTGGTGAGCAATGCCGTCACTACTGATAAACCAACGAAACCGACACCAACCAACAAACCGCTCTTCAGCGCTTTGGGAAGTTTAATACCGATACATACTCCTAAAATCGTGAAAATGATTGGCATCATTACTGCCGCTCCAAGACCGATAATGTACTTAAATACTTCTTCCATTCTGTTCTATTTTTTCTCTGTTTTAATGATAAATTACCTGTGTTTCCCCAGAGGGTATTAGTTGTAAACCGTGCCAAAAGTAAGACCTTTTTTGCTTTCTTCCAAAACGAAACTCTTAATTTATGAGATATTGCATCAAAAATGGACATTTTTGACGTTTGCGTGCACAAAATTAGTCGTTTCCGTGCACGAAAAACAAAAAATGCACCTACTTGACTAAAAAATCCCACTGGGTTTGGAGGAAAAACACTACTTTCGTACCGTGAAAAAAGACTATGTTGAATCCTTAAAATAACAAACCATGAGACGAACTCCTTTTTATAATTTTTTTATAGTGGCTTTATTGGTTACAATGACCGCTTCCGTATCGGCACAACAGGTAGACAGCAAGCTTCCCTGGTCTGTGCGACTGACTGAATCGGAAATGATCCGTTACCCCGAATCCTGGCAGCTCGACTTTCAGCCGAAACTGAAGTGGGATTATTGCCACGGACTTGAACTGGGAGCCATGCTCGATGTGTACGACGCTTATGGCGACAAGAAAATTCGCGATTACGCCATCGCGTATACGGATACAATGGTGCACGAAGACGGAAGCATTACCGCTTATAAATTAACCGATTACAGTCTTGACCGTATCAACTCCGGAAAAATCCTTTTCCGTATTTATGAGCAGACTAAAAATCCTAAATATAAGAAAGCGCTCGACCTGCTTTATAGCCAGTTTGAAGGACAACCGCGCAATGAGGACGGCGGTTTTTGGCATAAAAAGATTTATCCCCACCAAATGTGGTTGGACGGAATTTACATGGGAGCTCCTTTCTACGCGGAATATGCATTCCGTAATAATCTTCCGCAGGACTATGCAGATGTAATCAACCAGTTTGTCACTTGTGCCCGTCATACGTACGATCCTAAAAATGGTCTTTATCGTCATGCGTGCGATGTAAGCCGCACTCAACGTTGGGCGGACCCGGTGACCGGACAGTCGAAACATACGTGGGGACGTGCGATGGGATGGTATGCGATGGCATTGGTGGATGTGCTCGAATTTATTCCGCAGCATGAAGCCGGAAGAGATTCCCTGCTTGATATATTGAATAATGTAGCTGTGCAGGTGAAGAAACTTCAGGACCCGAAGACCGGAGGATGGTATCAGGTGATGGACCGGAGTGGTGATAAGGGTAATTACGTAGAATCTTCCTGTTCCGCTATGTTCATTTATTCGCTCTTTAAGGCGGTTCGTTTGGGATATATTGATAAGTCTTATCTGGATGTGGCATTGAAAGGCTACAAAGGATTCCTGGATAATTTTATCGAAGTGGACAAGAACGGATTGGTAACCATCACCAAGGCTTGTGCAGTGGCAGGATTGGGAGGAAAGGTCTATCGTTCCGGCGATTATGACTATTATATTAATGAAACTATCCGCAATAACGATCCTAAAGCCGTAGGACCTTTTATTATGGCTAGCTTGGAATACGAACGTTTACAAAAGTAATTTCCGACAATGAAAAGGACTATTTTTAAAGGAATGATGTGTTTGCTTCTACTGGGTGTGGGAGCAACATCTGTTTATGCACAACAACAGCAACGCAAAGACACATTAGTCGTGGCACGCGACGGGACAGGGGAGTATCGTAACATTCAGGAAGCCGTGGAAGCTGTCCGCGCTTTTATGGATTATACGGTGACGATCTATATCAAGAACGGTATATACAAAGAAAAACTGGTCATTCCTTCCTGGGTAAAGAATGTGCAATTAGTGGGCGAAAGCGCAGAAAAAACGATTATCACTTATGATGACCATGCCAATATCAATAAGATGGGTACTTTCCGCACCTATACGGTAAAAGTGGAGGGAAATGACATCACTTTCAAAGACCTGACGATTGAAAATAATGCGGCTCCACTGGGGCAAGCGGTAGCTCTTCACACCGAAGGTGACAGACTGATGTTTGTCAACTGTCGTTTCTTGGGAAATCAGGATACTATTTATACAGGAACCGAAGGAGCGCGTCTCTTATTCACGAATTGCTATATCGAGGGAACTACCGATTTTATTTTTGGTCCTTCCACCGCTCTATTCGAATACTGCGAACTGCATAGTAAACGTGATTCGTATATCACTGCCGCTTCCACTCCTCAAAGTGAAGAATTCGGTTATGTTTTCAAAAACTGTAAGTTGACGGCCGCTCCGGGAGTGAAAAAAGTATATTTGGGTCGTCCGTGGCGTCCTTATGCGGCAACGGTCTTTATCAATTGTGAGTTTGGTAATCATATCCGTCCCGAAGGATGGCACAATTGGAAGAATCCGGAGAACGAAAAGACAGCCCGTTATGCCGAATTCGGAAATACGGGTGCGGGCGCAGATACTTCCGGGCGTGTGGCATGGGCTAAACAGTTGACAAATAAGGAGGCAATGAAGTATACTCCGCAAAATATCTTTAAGGAAAGCAGTAATTGGTATCCCTATAAATAAAAATACGTAGGTTTTCCGACTGTTTATGCAGCTTGAAATTTTTGTTTCCGGGCTTGGCTCTTTGCTTTCCCTAGCTTAAAACTCCTGTTCCAAGGCAGGAAACTGCAGTTTCCCTATGTGGGAACTGTCGTTTCTCTACGTGGAAACTAGCGTTTCTTCCCGGGGAAACTGTAGTTCCTATGCGTGGAAACTGAATTTGCCTGCGTGCAAAACAGGATTATATAAGGTGTTGCAGATAAACATCTGCAACGGTATCTGCAACAGTATCTGCAACGCTGCAATCAGTTGATTGCAAGTAAGATACAAGCAAAACGTTGCAGGTGGCAGATAAAAACAAAAAATAAAACTCGTAAGAGGGGATGAAGAATATGAAAACATTTAGGATTAAAATGGTAGGGCTACTTGCAACGGCTCTTATTCTTTTTTCTGCATTTCGTGCAGACAAACCGGTCATCACTATCTTTATGATAGGTGATTCGACAATGGCTAACAAGAAAATAGACGGAGGAAATCCCGAACGTGGTTGGGGAATGGTACTTCCCGGATTCTTCTCCGAAGACATACGGATAGACAATCATGCCGCCAACGGTCGAAGTTCTAAGAGTTTTATCAGCGAAGGACGCTGGGAAAAAGTAATTTCTAAAGTGAAAAAAGGAGATTATGTCTTTATCCAGTTCGGCCATAATGATGAGAAAGCAGACTCTACCCGTCACACCGATCCGGGTAGTACTTTTGATGAAAATCTTCGTCGGTATGTGAATGAAACCCGCGCCAAAGGTGGAATTCCGGTGTTGTTCAACTCTATCGTCCGTCGAAACTTCGTACAGCCGAAGGATGATGCCATCGCAAAAGATGTCCGCCGTACACCGGGGGAAAAGGAACAACCGAAAGAGGGAACCGTTTTATTCGATACACATGGCGCCTATCTGGATGCTCCCCGTAATGTGGCAAAAGAACTGGGAGTGACTTTCATCGACATGAACAAAATCACCCACGACCTGGTGCAGGGACTGGGACCAGTAGAATCAAAGAAACTATTCATGTTTGTCGAACCCAATCAGGTGCCGGCTTTCCCGAAAGGTCGTGAAGACAATACTCACTTAAACGTATACGGAGCACGAACAATTGCCGGACTGGCAGTGGATGCCATCGGCAAGGAAATTCCGGAACTGGCGAAATATATCCGTCAATTCGATTATGTAGTGGCCCAAGACGGTAGCGGTGATTTCTTTACTGTGCAGGAAGCTATCAATGCTGTTCCCGATTTTCGCAAAGACGTCCGTACCACTATCCTGATTCGTAAAGGAACTTATAAAGAGAAGCTCATCATCCCCGAATCCAAGATTAATATCTCTTTGATTGGAGAAGACGGTGCGATACTGACTTATGACGGTTTTGCAAACAAGAAAAATGTATTCGGCGAGAACATGGGAACTTCCGGTTCGTCCAGCTGTTACATCTATGCCCCTGATTTTTATGCGGAGAATATCGCATTCGAGAACTCATCAGGTCCCGTAGGACAGGCAGTTGCCTGCTTTGTGTCTGCCGACCGTGTCTATTTTAAGAACTGTCGTTTTTTAGGTTTCCAGGATACCCTCTATACATACAGTAAGCAAAGCCGCCAATATTATGAAGACTGCTATATCGAAGGAACGGTTGATTTTATCTTCGGTTGGTCTACGGCTGTTTTCAACCGTTGCTACATTCATAGTAAGCGGGATGGTTATGTCACCGCTCCCTCTACTGATAAAGGAAAAAAATATGGCTATGTATTCTATGATTGTAAACTGACTGCGGAACCGGAAGCCACAAAAGTGTATCTGTCCCGTCCCTGGCGTCCGTATGCACAAGCTGTATTCATCCGTTGCGAACTGGGGAAACACATTCTTCCCATTGGCTGGAACAACTGGGGCAAGAAGGAAAACGAGAAAACTGTCTTTTATGCCGAATATGAAAGTCGGGGCGAAGGAGCCCATCCGAAAGCGCGCGCTGCTTTCTCCCAACAATTGAAGAATCTGAAAGGATATGAGATAAATGCAGTTTTGGCAGGAGAAGACGGATGGAATCCGATAGAGAACGGAAATAAACTGATAACGGTAAAGCGTTGATCTGACGAACAGATATGATTGTTTACTCAAGTTTCGGAAGTAGTTTAATAGGCTGAAAGCCTTCTATTATATAGCGTAGGGCATTGCCCTACGTGATAGGTATACACCAAACATAAGCCCTGAAAGGGCGGAACTGCATATGCTCAACTGGTACACTGCTTTATTGAGCTGGTACAACTTTATTGAGCTGGTACAACTTTATCGATCTGGTACAACTGATAGTCAATATGCCCCTACAATGGAACAAAAATTAAGCTAATTCACCTCTGCAATGAAACAAAAAATGAGTAAATTCACCCCTGCAATGAAACAAATTTGTATATTTGTAACTGTAAATAAACAAATTACGATATGTTTGAACGAAGGATACAGAATCAGTTGCATGAGTGGGCAGAGAAAAATAATAGAAAACCTCTGATATTGAGAGGAGCCCGCCAAGTAGGGAAGACCACTATTGTTGAGCAGTTTGGCAAAGAATTTGATAATTTCCTGTCTTTAAACCTTGAAAAGAAAGAGGCAAAGGATTTGTTTGAGTCTACTGATGATGTAAAGATGCTGCTGCCTTTATTGTTTTTGTATGATAATAAGCCGCAGAGGCCGGGACGGACCCTGCTTTTTATCGACGAGATACAGTCGTCGCCACAAGCTGTTGCATTGTTGCGGTACTTTTACGAGGAATTGCCGGAGTTGTATGTTATTGCAGCAGGTTCTCTTCTGGAAAATATGTTGGACAAACACATCTCGTTGCCTGTAGGACGGGTGGAGTATATGGCTTTGCATCCGTGTTCCTTTATTGAGTTTCTTCAGGCAATAGGAGAGGGACGGTTTGTAGATTGGATTTTGGAAGCACGCTTGCCGGAGGCTTTCCATCAACAATTAATGCTACTTTTTAATAGTTATGCACTGATAGGCGGGATGCCCGAAATTGTAGCGAGGTATGCTGCTAACCGAGATGTTGTATCCTTGTCCGATACTTACAATCAACTGCTAAATGCCTACAAGAATGATGTGGAAAAGTATGCGGAGACAAACACGCAAGCTGCGGTGATTCGTTACATACTGGAAGAAGGTTGGGGATATGCAGGGCAAGCTGTCACTTTAGGAGGATTTGCACAGTCCGCTTACAAAGCCCGTGAAACGGGCGAGGCTTTCCGTACTCTGGAAAAAGCATTGTTGCTGGAGTTGGTATATCCTACCACTCATACGATAATGCCAGCTACCACAGATTTGAAACGCGCTCCTAAATTGATCTGGCTGGATACAGGACTAGTAAATTATGCGGCTGAAATACAAAAAGAATATCTTCTTAGTAAAGATTTGACGGATACATGGAGAGGTATGGCTGCCGAACAAATCGTTGCGCAGGAATTAAAAGCTCTTTCCAACGAAGTAGGTAAGAAGCAAAAGTTTTGGGTACGGGCTAAAAGGGGGAGTTCTGCAGAAGTGGACTTTGTATACATATATGGCGGGAAAATCATTCCAATTGAAGTGAAAAACGGACACAACGCCCACTTAAAATCCATTCATCAGTTTATGAATGAAACGGAGCATGATTTGGCAGTTCGAATCTGGTCGGGGAATTATGCTATAGACGAAGTTACTACTAATGAAGGAAAACATTTCAAACTTATCAACCTTCCTTTTTACATGATAGCCGCATTGCCTAATATTTTAAAAAAAATAGAGACATAAGTCATGTTGGCCCGATTCTGTTAAATAGCCGCTAAAGATTGCATGATACTACAAGTATTTTTCTATCTTTACGCCACAGAACCGAGTGATATGATGAAGAAAACCTTAATTTCAGTAATTCTATTGTTAGCTATTGCGTTCTCAACATACGCGCAACAGCACTGTTTTTTCACCCACTATTCTACTGAAGATGGATTATCCCAAAATACAGTGATGAACATCTTGCAGGATCACAAAGACAACCTTTGGTTTGCCACCTGGGATGGTATCAACCGTTTCAACGGTTATACTTTCAAAACATACAAGGCCCGTCAGGGAAACTACATCAGTCTGACCAATAACCGTGTAGATCGTATGTATGAAGATCGTTACGGCTTTCTGTGGTTGCTGACTTATGACAACCGTGTCCATCGTTTCGACCCGAAGACAGAGACATTCGAGCAAGTGCCTGCTGCCGGAGAAGAGGGGAGTGCTTTCAATGTACATACCATTGAAGTGATGCCGAACGGAACCGTCTGGCTGCTGACGGAAAACGACGGAGCCATCCGCATCCTGACGCATCCGGATGAGAATAATCGCTTGACATGGGATATTTATTCCAGCAAGACAGAACTGTTTCCTTCTTTACATGTATTCAAAGTTCATCAAGATAAAGCCGGCAATGACTGGTTGCTGACGGATAATGGCCTCGGTATGATCCATCCCGGAAAGAAAGAGCCGGATTCTTATTTTACGGAGACAAAAGGAAAGTTTGGCGGAATGAATCAGGCTTTCTATGCTGTGCAGGAACGTGATAAAGATATTTGCTTCGCCTCGGATCATGGACGCATCTGGTCTTATCAGAAAGAAAGCGGAGAGTTTACGTTGATCGAGCTTCCCACAAAAGGACAGATCACCTCCATTCATCCCATTGCACCGGACGTATCCGTTATTACTACCGATTCGGATGGCTTCTTTACTTACAACCTGCGAACAAAAACAAACGTACATTACTCGTTCCTGACTTGTAAGGCGTTACCCGCAAAGCCGATCCTTTCTGCATACGTAGACCGTTCTTCGGAAGTGTGGTTCGAACAGGAAGAACCGGGTGTTGTAGCTCATTTTAATCCCTCGACCGGAGTGGTGACCCGTGAACAAATTCCTATCGAATACAGCAATCCCGAACGTTCCCGTCCGGCTTTTCATATCCATGAAGACGTAAACGGTTATCTTTGGGTACATCCTTACGGAGGAGGTTTCTCTTACTTCGATCCTCAAAAAAAATGCTTGGTTCCTTTCTATAACGGACTGGGTAGCCGTGACTGGCGTTTTTCCAATAAGATTCATTCGGCCTTTTCCGACAAACAAGGTAATCTGTGGCTTTGTACCCACTCTAAAGGATTGGAGAAAGTGACTTATCGAAATGTACCCTTTGCGATGATGACCCCTATGCCTCATGAACACGAATCGTTGCATAATGAGGTACGTGCCCTGTGTGAAGACAAACTGGGTAATTTGTGGGTTGGCTTGAAAGACGGTATACTTCGTATATATGATGCCGGCAAAACTTATAAAGGATACCTTACCGAAAGCGGCACGATCTCTACCACCGGTACTCCCATGCTGGGAACCGTTTATTTTGTTATTCAGGATTCAAAAGGAATCATCTGGATTGCGACAAAAGGAGACGGCCTTGTTCGTGCCGAGCCGATTTCTTCCAACGGAATGTCTTATAAGCTGACCCGTTATCTTCATCGTGAAGATGATATGTACAGTTTGAGCGATAATAATGTATATTGCGTCTATGAAGATCATTATGGTCGTATCTGGCTGGCAACTTTTGCCGGAGGTATCAATTATATCACGGAGAATGAAGCTGGAAAGACATTGTTTATCAATCACCGGAACAACCTGAAAGGTTATCCCATTGATCCTTGTTACAAAGCGCGTTTCATCACTTCCGATAACAACGGACGCTTGTGGGTAGGAACAACTACGGGGGCCGTTGCTTTTGATGAGAATTTTAAGAAACCGGAGGATGTGAAGTTCTATCATTTCTCCCGTATGCCGAATGATACGCAAAGCTTGAGTAATAATGATGTCCATTGGATTATCTCCACCAAGAAAAAGGAACTTTACCTGGCTACTTTCGGCGGCGGACTCAACAAGCTGGTATCTATCAGTAAGGACGGTCACGGAGAATTCAAATCATATTCCGTATTGGATGGTCTTCCTTCCGATGTCCTGCTTTCCATTCGCGAAGATAGTAAGCAGAATCTATGGATTAGTACGGAGAATGGAATTTGTAAGTTCATCCCCTCTGAAGAACGTTTTGAAAGTTATGACGAGCGTAGTATCACTTTCCCTGTACGCTTTAGTGAAGCCGCTTCGGCCTTGACAGCTAAAGGAAGCATGCTTTTCGGTGCCAGCGGCGGAGTCTTTATATTTAATCCTGACTCTATTCGTAAGAGCAGCTATATCCCGCCTATCGTATTCTCCAAACTGACAGTGGCTAATGAGGACATTACCCCCGGCGGCAACTCATTGTTGAAAGTGGATATTGACGACGCTGATAAATTGGTTCTTTCGCATAAAGAGAATATTTTCTCCGTTCATTTCGCGGCACTCGATTATACCAATCCGCAGAATATACAGTATGCTTATATTCTCGACGGATTTGAAAAACAGTGGACCTTTGCCGACAAACAGCGTAGCGTGACTTATACGAATCTTCCGAAAGGAGAGTATGTGCTCCGCGTCCGTTCTACCAATAGCGATGGTGTGTGGGTGGATAACGAACGTATCTTGGATATTGTCATTCTGCCTTCTTTCTGGGAAACGCCGATAGCATACGTGCTTTATATACTTTTCATTCTGATTATTATTCTTGTGGCCGTTTATATCCTGTTCACCATTTACCGGTTGAAGCATGAAGTGTCGGTCGAACAGCAGATTTCGGATATAAAACTGCGCTTCTTTACGAATATATCCCATGAGTTGCGTACTCCGCTTACGTTGATAGCAGGTCCGGTAGAGCAGGTCTTGAAGAATGATAAATTGCCGGCTGATGCCCGTGAACAGTTGGTGGTGGTGGAACGGAACACCAGCCGTATGCTTCGTCTTGTCAATCAGATATTGGACTTCCGTAAGATTCAGAACAAGAAGATGAAGATGCAAGTACAGCGTGTAGACATCGTTCCTTTCGTGTGCAAGGTGATGGATAATTTTGAAGCTGTGGCCGAAGAGCATCGGATTGATTTCCTGTTTCAGACGGAAAAGGAGCATCTTTATCTTTGGGTGGACGCCGATAAGCTGGAAAAGATTGTATTCAACCTGCTTTCCAATGCATTTAAGTATACGCCGAATGGCAAGATGATAACGATGTTTATCCGTGAAGATGAGAATACAGTTTCTATCGGTGTACAAGACCAGGGAATTGGTATCGCGGAAAATAAAAAGAAGTCCTTGTTTGTCCGTTTTGAGAATCTGGTGGACAAGAATCTGTTCAATCAGGCTAGTACGGGTATCGGACTTTCATTGGTGAAAGAGCTTGTGGAGATGCACAAGGCTACTATTTCCGTGGATAGTCGTTTGGGAGAGGGAAGTTGTTTCAAAGTCGATTTCCTGAAAGGGAAAGAACATTATGATAAGGAAACCGAGTTTATCCTGGAAGATGCGGAAGCTCCGGTAAGGATGGGGCAAGTGGTGGATATAGCCAACTCTTCCATTCAGTCTGAAACGCTGATACCCGATGATTCGGAGAAAATTGAAGCTGTTTATGAGGAAGATGCTGCGAAAGAAGAAAACTCCAAAGAACTGATGTTATTAGTTGAAGATAATCAGGAGTTACGTGAATTCTTGCGTAGTATATTTTCTCCGATGTACCGGGTAGTGGAAGCTGCCGATGGTAGGGAAGGAGCAAATAAAGCATTGAAGTATCTTCCGGATATTATTATCAGTGACGTGATGATGCCCGAGAAAGACGGTATCGAAATGACGCGTGAACTGCGTGCGGATATGACAACCAGCCATATACCTATTATCCTGCTTACTGCCAAAACTACGATTGAAAGTAAACTGGAAGGACTGGAATATGGTGCGGATGATTATATCACGAAACCTTTCAGTGCTACCTATCTGCAAGCCCGTGTGGAAAATCTGTTGATGCAGCGTAAGAAACTGCAAAGTTTCTATCGGGATAGCCTGATGCATATCCATATCTCTGCCGGTCAGGAGGATGCACCTGTTGCTACGGATGTGCCATCGGCAGAAGAAGACACCTCCGAAACTGTATCTGCAACGCTCGAAATGTCTCCCAACGACCGTAAATTTATGGATAAACTGGTGGAATTAATGGAGCAGAATATGGATAATGGTGAACTGGTGGTAGATGACTTGGTTCGGGAACTGGCTGTCAGTCGCTCTGTCTTCTTTAAGAAACTGAAAACACTAACCGGACTGGCTCCTATCGAATTTATCAAAGAAATGCGTATCAAGCGGGCCACGCAATTAATAGAAACCGGAGAGTTTAATATGACGCAGATTTCATATATGGTCGGTATTAATGATCCACGTTATTTCAGTAAATGTTTCAAGGCGCAAGTTGGAATGACGCCTACGGAGTATCGGGATAAAGTGGGAAGATAATAAGAAAGGCTATCATTTATCTGATAGCCTTTTTTATTCAATATGTCTTTTCTGACATTCTACTCTCTTTTATTATTCTGTCCAGCGAGGGTCACCAATGCTGCTTGGGAATAAGGCATCTATAATTTTGAAGTTTCCTTCTTCCGGATTTTCAAAAACTTCTGTAGATGGCTTATCATATTTGGTTACGTCACCAAGAGTGCTATGGAATGTCATGTCATTGGTACCATAAACTTTCTCGATAGTCAGACTAAGATTAGCAGCTGCATTTGCATTATGAGCTTTTCTATTGCTTCCACCATTAGCCAAGATTGTATTTTTGATAGCTAAAGACATGCCTAGGGTATTTTTATCTCCCAGTTCTAACATAGCTTTTGAACCTCCCCAGCCGTACATCGTACAATAATCGATGGAGAAAGAAGCAGCATTTCCTGCATAGAAGATGCGTCCTTGTGGTTTTATCAAGGTACTATTAGTTATTTCAGTAACAGGAATTTGGGCAACCGTTGATTCTTTATAAGCAAACATATCTCCGCTACAACCATTGATAATAGATTTGTTTACACTAACTTTATTAATTTGGATGCTTATACCTTCTTTGGCTCTTACTAATGATTTAGAGTTACTAATCGTACAGCTTTCTATTAATAAAGTGTTGATATTGGTTGATATATCATCTGTCATATCTGCACCTTTTTGAAGATTAAAGAAATAATCTCCTTGTGCATCAACATTTAAATTATAGAAACGTACCACATCTTTGTTGCCTAAAGTCAAAATAGTCTTAGTTGTCATTGTTGCCTGTTCAGCTCCGCCACTTGCTCCCCAGAATACGATTGATGTAACAGCTTCAGGTACAATGACAGTTTTACTGAATGTGATTGCTGTAGAATGTGGTACAACTAGAACTACATTTCCACTTTGTGCAGCAAGTACCTCGTTTGGATCATCAGCAACAGTAAGATATACAGGTGTGTAACCATCCGGGAAGTTTTCTGTAGTTTGGAATGATTTCTCACCTCTTAATATATCTTCACCGTTAACAGTATTGTATATACCGATAGTGTATGTGGTAGAAGCTGCCAGATCTGTAAGTTGATAACTACCTTCTGCATTCATTTCCGAAGAAATTGGAATGTTTGTTACTGCTGAAGTCTCTGTGTTCGTCAGTAAGAAGTGGGTTACGCTCTGATTCTTTTTCCATGTGATAATGGCAGTAGAACCAGTGATGGTTGAGATCTCCTCAATTAATTGTTCTGTCTTGGTCTTAAAGCTTGTATTTTCCGGATATACCCATTTGGAAGGTGAAGCTGTTTCAGAGCATGAACGGATACGAATATAATAACTGGTATTTGCATCCAATCCTTCAATAGTGTACGGAGAGCTTTTTATACTCTTATCCTCTCCGAAGATAACAGATCCTTCCTGATAATTTTCAGCTGTAAGTTCAGAAGTATTCACTTCAATGATATAATAATCAGTATTGATTGTATTATTCCATATAACTTCAGCATCATTGATGCTAGGGCTGACTGCCAGTTTAGTACTACGGAACAGACGATTATAGGCACTATCTGTTTCCCAATCATTTGCCTTCTCACACGATGAAAGCAGTACGGTCAGGGCTATAAAAAGCCCTGATAAAACCGTGTATTTTGTTGATTTGATAAAATTCATGTTCATGAGATCAATTATTGAATGATATTCATAATTTATTAGAAGTTATAAGAGTTCTCTATGTAACCGTTGGCATCCGAGACAGTTTTGGAGCCTATCGGTAATAGATGTCTATTTTTGATTGTAGCATTTAAACCACTGCTGATATCATCTACATACTCAAGATTTAAATCATTGGTTGTTTTACTGGTATCTGCTACTCCCTTCTTCCATTCATAGTTGGTTCCCCAACCGGTAACATATTCATAACCTGCAGTTTTAGCAGCTTCTTTCACTTTATCTGGATCTTCAAGGTTGCTAAGCTCATTAGGAATTTGTTCAGTACGCCAAGTGATACTATTCATATCAATAGAATACGGATCATCTGTCTTCATTTTATAGAAGATGAATTTGGGAGCAGTCTCAATCATAGTTTTGTAGTCTGTTCTGAATTGATCCAGCTTTTCGGAAAGTGTTCCCCAACGTATCAGGTCATATTTGCGAACACATTCACCTGCAAACTCCCATGCACGTTCTTGGTCAAGGGCTTCCATGAAATTGTTTCGGGCAGATGCTTCGATTGCAGTTTTAGCAGCATTTTGAGCAGCAGTGTCAAAGGCACGAATATGTACTTCTGTTAAAGCTTCAAGTGCAGTTTTTGTAGTGGTACCATTGGGATTGCTGCCTTCTAATCCATACAAGTTATACATCACTTCAGCATACATTAATAAAATATCAGAATAACGCATAACTACCCAGTTAATACCTGGAGCCCACTTCTGGTCTGTATTTTGTGCCAGAGAGATGATTGCATCATCCATTTTACGAATGTCCCATTTTGCTACATAGGCACTGAAAGGAGCGTTAGAAAGCAATGTCTCTTTTATCACAGCTTTATTGTCTACTGTCGTTTGTTTTAATTCATAGTAAGCACATGTAATATCTCTACGGCTGTCGTTATTATCAAAAGATAAAATATAAGAAGCTGTAAGTCTGATATTACCACTGCTATTACCTTTTGCGCCATATTTGTTGCTGGCACCATTGATACGAACTCCGGTACTGTAACCCATTTCACCAGATCTACCTAATCCGTGAGCTACCTCATATAGATTTTCATAATATTTGGTATCCAGTGTCCGTTTATTGATTAAATCCCATTGGTTTTCAAAAGATGGATTCAGTTTATGAACTTGTTTGCTTACTACAATATCCAAATGTGCTAATGCACGTTCGTGTAATTTTTGAACTTCAGCTACAGACGGACATTGAGTAGGGAATTGTCCGTCGCTGCAAGTCGGATGATTTCTATAACCTGCTTTTGCCTGTTCGCGAATACTATATCCGGCACGTGATAAAGCGATACGGGCAAATAGACCGTGTGCAAAGCCAGCAGTGGCATGTTCCGTTGTATATCCATCTTCACCTGCCCATGGAAGATAATTGGCAGCTTCGTCCAGATCATCTAACAACTGGTCTAAAATAATATCCCGGTCTGTTTTTGCTGCATACATGTTAGAACCATCAGGTTGGGTAGGCTCAAAGCGCATCGGAACATCTCCGTAATTCTTAACTATATCATAATATACCATTGCACGCATGGTTAATGCTTCTCCTAAATAACGGAGCATTGGTTTACGGGTGGTAGTTCCTTCTGCTAACAAGTCACTATTACGAATACCGTCAATAACGATATTGGCATTCTCAATAATAGCAAAACATCTTTCCCAGTTCGTATCGAGTTTATCCCATCCTTTGCTTAGATAGTAATTCCCTAATCCTCTTTCTGAATTTTGATGAACTTCCGATTGCTTGGTTGCATTTGCCAGTTCAATATCCGTATTATTACCGAAATTGATAGGAATACGGGAACCATAAGTGTGGTCGTATGTCAAATCGGCATATACCTTGTTTAACGCCTGTTCTGTATACACAACGGAGTTAAAAACATTTTCTCCTTTCAACTCCGAAGGGGATGACTGGTCGAGAAAGTCACTGCATGAAAGCAAGCTGAACAATCCGGTTCCTAGTAATACTAATTTTATATAAGTTTTCATATATGTATTTCCTTTCTATTTATGGGTTAGAATGTAACATTAATACCCCCTACAAATGAGCGGCTTTTGGGATATGCAGAATAATCTACGCCCGGAGTCATTGGAGTACTGCGGCGTGTATCTACTTCCGGATCTGCTCCCGAGTATTTTGTGAAACAATACAAGTTGTAACCAGTCACGTAGATACGTACGTTTTGCATAAACATTTTGTTTACGAAAACTTTAGGTAATGTATATCCGATTGAAATGTTATTGACACGCAGGAAAGAACCATCTTCTACTGCCCAGTCAAGTAATGGCATTTCTGTGATTGAACCTGGATTATACATGGAAGCTCCGGCATTTATTTCATTTAAGCGATTAATAGTATAATCAAGCCCATTACTCTTGATATATGAACTTTTCAGCATGTTTTCTCCTGTTGACGGATCAATCCAGGAATAACGGTTAGCTAATGTAAAGTTATCATTTAAATTCCATCCTTTTTTAGTATCATTGTAGTAACTTGAACCTAACTTGGTTGCATTCACAATCTTGTTACCAAGAGAGTAATTGAAGAAGGCTGATAAATCAAAGTTCTTGTAACGCATGTTTATACCGAAACCACCGGTAACAGTTGGAACAGTATTTCCTAGACGTTTCTTCGTAAATTTACCATCTTCATCAGCTTTCAGTTTTAGTGAGCCCGGACCAAAATTGTTATATTTAATCAGTTCTGTCGGATCAGTGAGATTCTCGTTAAGTATCCACTTGCTGCCGTCCCATGAAAAATCGTCAGTAGTATAGAAGCCATCCAATTCATATCCATATACTTCTCCCAGACGTCCTCCTTCTTCAATGAAGAAGTCGTTTTGTCCGGCAGGTTTGCCTCCCCAGTTACTACTTTGCCAGGTTTGTCCTCCGGCTAACTTATCAATTTTGGCTCTATTATAAGAAATGTTGAAGTTGGCATTTAAACCAAAATCTTTAGTATCTACTATGACTGCGTCTAATGCTAATTCTATACCTTTATTTGATGTCTGTCCAAAGTTCTTATATTGGGTAGAAAAACCAGTGCTTGAAGGTATTGTTGCATTCATCAACAAGTCTTTAGTTGTATTCCAGTATGCATCAATACTACCGGATAAACGGTTGTTCCAGAATCCGAAGTCAATACCTAAGTTACGGGTAAGTGTTGTTTCCCATTTTAGGTCAGGATTAGAAAGATTAGAAGCATGTTGTAATACAACAGCACTTGTTTCATTGAAATAAATGTTCTTATCACTTGTCTCTGCTAATGAGAAAGTAGAATTAATGGCACCCGATTTAATACGGTTATTACCAGCTGTACCTACACTTAAACGAAGTTTTAGGTTGGATAACCATTCTTTGCTTCTTTCCATCCATGCTTCGTCAGATATTCTCCATGCTAAAGCTAATGACGGGAAATATCCCCATTGGTTTCCTTTTGAGAATTTGCTGGAGCCATCGGCACGCATTGTGAAAGTCATCAGATACTTGTCTTGTATCGTATAGTTGACACGTCCGAAGAACGATAATAGATTGTCTTTGAAACCAATATAAGTAGAGGTAGGCAATGCCGTTCCGTTACTCATACCAGAAAGGACATCACTGATAGTCATATATTTGGAAAAAGCAACAGAAGTATTAATCGTTTCATGATCGTAACTACTTGAAACTTCATGTCCTAACATAACATTTAATTTGTGAGTGTTATTCAAGAACTTAGTATCATACGTTACTGTATTTGCATTACGCCAGTTTTTATTAACGACCTTATTTAACAGAGCTTGTGGCTGTCCATAATAACCATATTTAGAATTACTTGTAGCTTCCACTCCCCATACTTGGTCAGTATTGTTATATCTCCATCCATAACCAAACTCACTTCTGAATGTTAATCCTTTGATTGGTTTCCAGTTAAGTCCTACGTTATAGTTTTGTTGCAAGCGGGTTTGTTTCTTGTAAGTTGCATTTAAACGTTCCAGTGGGTTATATTGTGCATTGTTCACATTTTCATCATCATCGCTGTCTGAACTTGTTGTATTAATTTCCTCTACCGGTTTGTAGATGACGGAACGTGATATTAGTGAATTGGCTGCACTTGATTCGTTTGCATCTGCTCCACCACTGATACCATCAATCGTTTGGTAACTAAAACGGGCATTAAAGTCCATTGTTAACCATTTGTTGATATTGGTATTAAGTTTGGCATTAATATTCTCTTTTGAGAAACCTGAACCAAGCATGATACTTTTTTCTTCGTTATGGGCATAACTAACACTGAATTTGGTATCTTTATTACCTCCACTCACACTCACATTGTATTGCTGTTGATTTCCTGTACGACCAAAAATCTCATCCTGGTAGTCGGTGCCTTTCATAGATTTGTAAATATCCAAATCATCAAACATACCATATTTCATCCCTTCCTGGTCTATTTCCTGTTGCCATAACACATATTCGTAAGGGTTCAGTACATCTACCATTTTAGTAACTTTACGAACACCGAACGAAGCCCCCAAATTTACCTGAATCTTACCTTCTTGACCGGATTTAGTAGTAATGATGATAACACCGTTTGCACCACGGGCACCATAAATAGCAGTAGAAGAAGCATCTTTCAATACATCTACCGATTGAATATCTGTTGGAGCAATATCAGAGATACTTGATACGGGAAATCCGTCTACAATATAAAGCGGTGAATTATCTTGAGATAGAGAACCGCCACCACGTACGCGGATTTTTACGTCTGCATCAGGAGAACCTTCAGTCGTTGTGATAGATACACCAGCCATTTTTCCCTGTAATGCTTCTGATGCAGAAGATACCGGAATGGCAGCTATCTGTTTGGCACTAACGGAAGATACGGAACCAGTCAGATCCTTTTTTGCAACGGTTCCGTAACCAATTACCACAACTTCGTCCAATGCTTGTGTATCATCGGAAAGAGTGACATTAATTTGACTTTGTCCTTTTACAGCAATATCCTGAGTTTTCATTCCGATATAAGAAATTGTAAGGGTTGCTTTTGAAGGAACCTTGATAGAATAGTTACCATCTAAATCAGTAATTGTACCATTGGTAGTATTACCTTTCTCTACTACAGAAGCTCCGATGATCGGTTCTCCTGTTGTGTCTTTCACATTACCTTTTACGGTAATTGTTTGCGCTGATACGCCAAGCGATATCGCTGCAAATAGCATTAGCAGCCAACTGCGCATGTTTTTCACTTTGTTAGACATTCTTTGCATGTTTATTAATTAATGGTTATTGTTTTGATTCTGTACTCACATTTAGAGTTAATTCCTCGGTACAAAAGTATATGAATGTGAATATAGATATGTGCAATATTTGTTTTTCACCTAGTATTTTTTGTTTTTTAATAGCCGGCAGGCATTTTTAGAATAGTTTTAAAACAAAAAATACACATGCTAGCTTGAAAAGCCTTGTTTTATCGATTTTAATGATTTGGAAAAACAAAATTTGAACAAGACTTTTCTTTATCCTGTCTACTTTTGTCCTCATTAATCTAATAATGTATGAAAATGGATATAATTCTAAGTAAATGGTGTTTGGCCATTTTGTTTGCTTTTGGAATTCTGGCGTGTACTGATGGTGGTGACGCAAATGAATTGCCTAAAGAACCTGAAGGGACTGGAGAAACTCAAGATGAAAAGATACCAGCTTTTCCTGGGGCAGAAGGACATGGACGCTACACAACCGGTGGGCGTGGTGGCGATGTATATATTGTTACTTCATTGGAGGACAAGTTGCAGAACGGAACTTTACGTTATGGTATTGAGAAATTAAGCGGAAAACGTACAATTATTTTCCAGGTATCCGGAACTATTCATTTAAACGGTGATTTAAAGATTAAGAATGGAGATTTGACCATTGCAGGACAGACGGCTCCGGGGGATGGTATTTGTTTGGCTGGTTATCCGGTTTTCTTGGAAGCAGACAATGTTATTGTCCGTTTTATGCGTTTTCGAATGGGAAATAAAGAAGATGTCAGTGCAGACGGAGCCGACGCCTTTGGCGGTCGGTATCATAAAAATATAATGATTGATCATTGTTCTATGAGTTGGTGTACTGACGAATGTGTTTCTTTCTATCAAAATGAGAATTTTACACTGCAATGGTGTCTTATTTCTGAAAGTCTGCGTTTAGGTGGGCATACGAAAGGTCCTCATGGTTATGGTGGTATATGGGGAGGTATGAAAGCTTCTTTTCACCATAATCTATTGGCACATCATGATAGCCGTAATCCTCGTCTAGGTCCTGGAGTTAATTCGACAAAAGAGAATGAAATTGTTGATATGCGTAATAATGTCATTTATAACTGGTGTGGAAACTCTTGTTATGGTGGAGAAGCCATGCATGTAAATATTGTGAATAATTTTTATAAGCCGGGGCCTGCCACTCCTACTGGCACTTCTAAACGTGGACGTATTATTGCCATTGACAAAAAAGTGAGTGATTCGGATAAGAAATCATATCCGGCCATTTTTGACACTTGGGGAGATTTCTTTATCCAAGGAAATGTGGTGGATGATGGGCAAATTAATGGTGCGGCTGATTACGATCGTTGTATGAAGGCTACAAAGGATAACTGGGAGTACGGAGTTTATAATCAGTTTGATAAAAAGTATGGAACGTTGGATGAAAGTACAAAAAAAGCTCTTAAACGTACTACTCCTGTAGAAACAGGTACTGTTACCACTCATGATGCCCGTATGGCTTTTGAGCGTGTTATGGATTATGCAGGTTGTTCTTTGCACAGGGATAGAGTGGATGAACGTATTGTTCAGGAGACTCGTACCGGGACTGCGAACTATCAGGGAATGAACGAGCACAATGGTCAGGGAGTTGTTGAAGGTATTGATTGGAAAAGCGTGGGGTATCCAAAGAAAGGTATCATTGATAGTCAGGATGATGTGATTCCTGTTGGAGAATCTTCAGCATGGCCTGAATTGGTACAAGGTGTTATTCTGAAGGATTCGGATAATGATGGTATGCCTGATGAATGGGAAAAAAAGTATGGTTTGAATCCGAATGATGCTTCTGACCGAAATGGTAAAACAGTAGATGAGGAAGGAACATATACAAATCTGGAGATGTATATGAATAGCTTGGTACAAAAGATTGTTGAGGAACAGAATAAAGGAGGAGTACAATAAATAAATTTGGTGTATTTTTGTATTATTCCATAAATAAAAATATGAATATGAATTTGATCTTTCGTTGTTTAACCGTTTTATTAACTCTGATCGGAAATGAGGCTGCTTTTGCCTCTGCTGGTATTGGTAACACTCTTGATTTTGGAGAGTTGGCTGCTTTTCCCGGAGCAGAAGGATATGGACGTATGACTACAGGCGGACGTGGAGGTGAAGTGTATATTGTTACTTCTTTAGCAGATGATGGGATGCCTGGCACTTTACGTTATGGTATAGAAAAGTTGGATGGTCCTCGTACTATCATTTTTCAAGTGTCCGGTACAATATTTCTGCATAAAGACCTAAAAATACGGAAAGGGGATTTGACTATTGCGGGACAAACTGCACCAGGAAACGGTATTTGCATAGCGGGTTATCCGGTGACAAATTATGCTAGTAATGTAATTCTCCGTTTTTTACGTTTCCGTATGGGTAATAAAGAATGTGTGCATCCTGACGGTGCAGATGCTTTAGGAGGAAAAGGGGCAAGGAATGTGATTATAGACCATTGCTCTATCAGCTGGTGTACAGATGAATGTGCCTCTTTTTATGAAAATGATGATTTTACTATGCAGTGGTGCATTATTTCTGAAAGTCTTAGATTAGGTGGACATACCAAAGGTCCTCATGGATATGGAGGAATTTGGGGAGGTGAACACTCTTCTTATCACCATAATTTATTAGCCCATCATGATAGCCGGAATCCCCGTTTCGGATTAGGAGCTAAGGTACGTAAGAATGGAGAATGTGATGGTGATTATGTAGATTTTCGCAATAATGTGATCTATAATTGGGGTATGAACAGTTCGTATGGTGGTGAAAGGATGAATATTAATATAGTGAACAATTATTATAAACCAGGTCCTGCAACGGTGACAGGCTCTAAACGTGGACGGATTTTTGCTATAGATGCAACAGAAAATAGGAATGGGGGGTATCTGTGGGGAAAGTATTATATCGATGGTAACGTTGTAGATGGAGGGGCAGATGATAAAAACAGCCAAAAGGCTACAGCTAATAATTGGGAATATGGAGTCTACAATCAATTTTCGAATAATTATAAGAAAGTAGTTACGCAAAAAACTAAAGACTCGATTCGATTGGACAAACCTCATGAATTTGCATCGGTAACAACACATTCTGCTTTCAATGCTTATAAACAAGTGTTGGATTATGCGGGGTGTTCATTGCATCGAGATGATGTGGATGCACGTATTGTGAAGGAAACACGTACGAGAACAGCTGGATATAAAGGTTTGAATGTTCATAATGGAGAAGGAGGTATTTGGAAAAGTGAAGGATATCCGAAACCAGGATTGATAGATAGTCAGGATGATTTGCTCTCGTTAAATACTTCGGAAAATGTTTCCGCATGGCCAGTTCTTTTACAGAGAAGTACCTTGATTGATTCTGATAATGATGGTATGCCTGATGCATGGGAGAGAAAATTCGGATTAAATCCTCATGATGCTTCTGATGGCAATGGAAAAACGATAGATAAATATGGCCAGTATACAAATCTGGAAATGTATATGAATAGTTTGGTGCATGACATTATTGAAAAACAAAATAGCGGTGGAAAGAAGTAATCTGCAAACATCGTATTGAGAATTATCTTTATCAGGTAAGATACTTTATAGTCAGTTTCACCGGTTTTTATCCGGCATTCATCGGAATTTATACCGGAAATCAACAGAAAAGGCTGTAGAAGCAGTGGGAAATGATGTATCTTTGAACCATTAATCAATTAATAATAGAGACAATGGAAGAGAAACAAAAATTTCCCACTGCTACAGGCTTTTCCGGTAAAATACTGATAGCTTCGCTTTTTATCCTTTCCGGGATTCTGCTGTTTGCCCGTAATATGGGATGGATTACATCTGAAGTCTTCGATATGATCGTATCCTGGCATTCACTCCTTATTATATTAGGTATATATTCTATGATTCGCCGCCATTTCATCGGTGGAATCATCCTTTTGTTGATAGGTTTGTATTTTTTGATTGGAGGGCTTTCATGGTTGCCCGAAAATTCGCAGGCAATGGTATGGCCTATCGCTCTGATAACAGCAGGTGTCTTATTCTTTTTTAAATCCGGCAAGAACAGGCGGGGGCACTGGGCACACCATCATGCCATGCAACATCGTCAGAAATGGATGAAGATGCATCAGGGACAACCCGGCATGAATTTTGAAAGTGAGCAACAGCAGGCAGAGTCAGTAGATGGTTTTCTACGTGCCGAGAATGTTTGGGGAGCTGCCCGTCACGTGGTGCTTGACGAATTGTTTAAAGGAGCTGTCATTCGCACATCTTTCGGAGGAACGACGATTGATTTGCGCCATACCCATATTGCACCCGGAGAAACATACATAGATTTGGATTGCAGTTGGGGAGGAGTTGAGATATATGTCCCTTCTGACTGGAAAGTCGTGTTTAAATGCAATGCTTTCTTTGGAGGATGTGATGATAAACGTTGGCAGAATGGAAATATAAATAAGGAGAGTGTGTTGGTAATTCGGGGAACACTTTCTTTCGGAGGCTTGGAGGTTAAAGGCTAGCGTATGAAAGCACATCCGATTATAGAATCTCCTTTTCGTTGGATTCCGATACTGGTGCTGGCATTGATTCTGGTTGTATTCCAAGTAGCTTTAGTCTGTGGATACACCGGAAACGATTATCTTCCCGCTTTGGTAGATGGAATAGTAACGATCGGTTGGTTGGCGGCTATCGCCTATCTGGCATGGTTTGTGGTCGGTCTTGTCTCGTTGTTCCAGACGGATGTAATTATGATTATCGTTGGAAGTCTGCTTTGGCTGGCAGGAAGTTTTATGGTCTGTGACATAATGGTGAGAATTGTAGGAGTGTCCTATGTTCCTTTTGCGCAGACAATCCCTTTCCGGTTATTGTTCGGACTACCGGTTTTAATTGCTATTACTCTATGGTACCGCTTGATAGTCACAAAAGAAGAAGTACAAAATCAGGAACTGGAAAAAGAACTGGCTGTACATCAGGTGAATGTGGCTGAACAGCAGGAAGAATCACCCATTGAATGGATAGATCGTATTACAGTGAAAGACGGCTCCCGGATTCATTTGGTGAAGGCAGACGAATTGATTTACATACAAGCATGTGGAGATTATGTGATGCTGATAACCCCCACAGGCGAATACCTGAAAGAGCAGACCATGAAGTATTTTGAAACTCATCTCTCTCCGGATACATTTGTTCGGGTGCATCGTTCTACGATTGTGAATGTTACGCAGATTTCCCGGGTCGAGCTTTTTGGAAAAGAAACCTATCAGTTATTATTGAAGAATGGAGTGAAACTTCGGGTTAGTCTTTCCGGTTATCGATTATTGAAAGAACGATTGGGGATATAAAGTTTGTTTATTCTGATTTTGTAATATACTCTCACTACAGCCCTATTATAAATGTTTCACTTAGCAGATCGGTTGGGCAATAATATTGGTCTCTCTTCTTTATTTTGAAAAAGTGAAATGAATAATATTCGTTAAAAAAATCCTCTTTATAATCTTATTCAGAATATAAAGAGGATAATTTTATTGACAAGAGTTGCATGGGGTATGGTGAGATGAAATCATAATTGGGGAATAATTGCACAAGACTTTCACAAGTATCCTCCTGCCAATGCCTAAAATCATTACAAAGCTAATTAAATAGTTTTTTGAATAGCAATGTTTATTAATTTATCTTATGGAATTTATGAAATTTTTAATATATTGAAGATATTTTGTGTCAACTTTCCATAACTCGCTGATTTTGCTTATGTTTGTAGGTAAAATAAAGAAAGAAGTGAATGAACATGTCTACGCAGCTATTATATAATGATTTTCCTACTTTTTTGCGGAAATATTTTCCTTACAAGGTACAAAAGATTTCATTGAACGCAGGTTTCACTTGTCCTAATCGTGACGGAACAAAAGGATGGGGCGGATGTACATATTGCAATAACCAGACTTTTAATCCGGATTACTGCTGGACAGAGAAGTCTATCACTACCCAATTGGAAGAAGGGAAATGCTTTTTTGCCCATAAATATCCGGAAATGAAATATTTGGCTTACTTTCAGGCTTATACCAATACGTATGCCGAACTGGAAGGCTTGAAGCGTAAATATGAAGAAGCGTTGACGGTAGACGGGGTGGTCGGATTGGTAATAGGTACACGCCCCGATTGTATGCCGGAGAGTTTGTTGCGTTACTTGGAAGAATTGAACAAACATACTTTCCTTATGGTTGAATATGGGATCGAGAGCACTTGCGACGAAACCTTAAAACGCATTAACCGGGGGCATACTTATGCCGATACGGTGGAAGCCGTCCGGCGGACAGCCGCCTGTGGTATCCTGACAGGCGGACATATCATCCTCGGACTTCCGGGAGAAACGCATGATACGATGGTGGCACAAGCGGAAATCCTTTCCGACCTGCCTTTAGCTACACTCAAGATCCATCAGTTGCAATTGATTCGTGGTACACGCATGGCACATGAGTATGAGGAAGCTCCTGATGGTTTTCATTTGTTTAACGAGGTGGAGGAATACATTGGTCTGGTGATTGATTATGTAGAACATCTTCGTCCCGATATAGTTGTGGAGCGTTTTGTTTCCCAATCTCCTAAAGATTTATTAATAGCTCCGGGCTGGGGATTGAAAAATTATGAATTTGTAGCGCGTTTACAAAAAAGAATGAAAGAAAGAGGTGCTTATCAAGGTAAGAAGTATAGGGATTCGGAAAAAAGGATTATTTTTGCAGACGATAAACTTACCACTGAATAAATAGCTGTTTGAGCGGAATATAGATGGTGGAAGAAATATAAATGGATTTGAAGAATGGAACATAAAACAAGAATTAAAGGAAATGTCCACTATGTGGGAGTGAATGACCGTAACAAGCACAGATTTGAAGGGATGTGGCCATTGCCCTATGGAGTTTCATATAACTCTTATCTGATTGATGATGAAATGGTGGCATTGGTGGATACGGTAGATATTTGTTATTTTGAAGTCTACTTGCGCAAGATCAAGCAAGTGATTGGAGAACGTCCTATTAATTATTTGATTATAAACCACATGGAACCGGATCATTCGGGATCTATCCGACTGATTAAGCAACATTATCCGGAAATTATTATCGTGGGTAACAAGCAGACATTCGGTATGATTGAAGGTTTCTACGGTGTAACCGGCGAACAGTATCTGGTAAAGGAAGGTGATTTCTTAGCTTTGGGACATCATAAACTGCGTTTTTATATGACTCCGATGGTGCATTGGCCGGAAACGATGATGACTTTTGATGAAACGGACGGCGTTCTTTTCTCCGGCGACGGATTCGGATGCTTTGGCACTGTAGATGGCGGATTCCTAGATACGCGGATCAATGTGGATAAGTATTGGGGGGAAATGGTTCGTTACTACTCTAACATCGTAGGCAAATACGGAAGCCCCGTGCAAAAAGCTTTGCAAAAATTGGGAGGACTACCTATTTCTGCCATCTGTTCTACACATGGTCCGGTATGGACAGAGAATATTGCCAAGGTAATTGGTATCTATGACCGTTTGAGTCGTTATGATGCAGACGAAGGTGTTGTTATTGCTTATGGAAGCATGTATGGAAATACGGAGCAAATGGCGGAAGCTATTGCAGAAGAGCTTTCGGCACAGGGTGTTAAGAACATTGTCATGCATAATGTGACAAAGAGCCATCCTTCTTATATTATAGCGGATATTTTCCGTTACAAGGGATTGATTATCGGTTCTCCCACTTATAGTAATCAGATATTCCCGGAAGTGGAAGCGCTGCTCTCAAAGATTCTGCTGCGTGAGGTGAAGGGACGCTATTTGGGTTATTTCGGTTCTTTCACATGGGCAGGTGCTGCTGTGAAACGTCTGGCAGAGTTTGCGGAAAAGAGCAAATTCGAATTGGTCGGTGATCCGGTGGAGATGAAACAGGCAATGAAAGACCTGACTTATACTCAATGTGAAAACCTGGCACGTGCCATGGCGGATCGTTTGAAGAAAGATCGTTAAAACTGTGAATGAGATAATAATTTATTAACTAACCTATAAAACAATCGACTTATGAGACTTATTATTCAGCCGGACTATCAGTCCGTATCTCTGTGGGCTGCACATTATGTTGCTGCTAAAATAAAAGCTGCCAATCCAACCCCCGAAAAACCATTTGTATTGGGCTGTCCCACCGGATCTTCTCCTCTGGGTATGTATAAAGCTTTGATCGACCTGAATAAGAAAGGAATCGTTTCCTTCCAGAATGTGGTAACATTCAACATGGACGAATATGTAGGATTGCCGAAAGAACATCCGGAAAGCTATTATTCTTTCATGTGGAATAACTTTTTCGGTCATATCGACATCAAACCGGAGAATACGAATATTCTGAATGGTAATGCTCCGGATTTGGATGCAGAGTGTGCACGTTATGAAGAAAAGATCAAGTCATACGGTGGTATCGACCTGTTCATGGGCGGTATCGGTCCTGACGGACATATTGCGTTCAACGAACCGGGATCTTCATTGACTTCACGCACTCGTCAGAAAACATTGACGATGGATACCATCATTGCTAACTCCCGTTTCTTCGATAATGACATCAATAAGGTTCCTAAGACTTCTTTGACAGTGGGAGTGGGTACTGTGCTTTCTGCAAAGGAAGTGATGATTATTGTAAACGGTCATAACAAAGCTCGTGCTTTGTATCATGCAGTAGAAGGTGCTATCACACAGATGTGGACAATCAGTGCGTTGCAAATGCATGAAAAAGGTATTATTGTTTGTGATGATGCTGCTACGGCGGAATTGAAAGTAGGTACTTACCGTTACTTCAAAGATATCGAGTCTGCTCATTTAGATCCGGAATCTTTGATTAAGTAAGCATAAAACTGATTCTATAAAAAGAGAATGGGCTGCATCAGTGTTGAATTGATTGCAGCCCATTTTGTATGTTAGAGATAGCTGTCAGCGGAATTAATTCTCTTCCAGCCAGCCTTTTCCCTGTCGGACGATTTCCAGTTCGTTGTCCGTGCATTTCACAACCGTTGAAGGTTCTATACCTCCGATACCGCCGTCAATGACCAGATCGACGATGTCGCCGAACTTTTCATCTATAAGTTCGGGATCAGTCATATATTCCAAGTCCTCGTGCTCTTCGTATGGCAGTGTGGTGGTCATAATGGGAGCGTCCAGCAGGCGTGCGATTTCACGGATGATGTTGTTGTCCGGCATACGGATACCTACTTCTTTCCGGTTGCGAAAGATTTTCGGTAACCGGTTGGTGCCGTTCAAAATAAAGGTAAATGGTCCCGGAAGATTATGCTTCATCAGTTTGAATACGTTATTGTCTACTTTCGCGTATTCGCTGATACTGCTTAAGTCATAACAGATGATAGACAGATTGTTTTTTCGAGGGTCTATCTCTTTAATCCGGCAGATCCGTTCTATGGCACGTTCCTTCAGACCATGGCAGCCGATGGCGTACATCGTATCGGTAGGATAGATGATAAGTCCGCCGTCATTCAGGATATCGATGATTCGTTGTAAATCCTGCGGGTTATTGTTTTTATCATATAGTTTCAGTAGCATATTAAAAGCTTCATCCCTTCCCTCTCGCAAAGGAGAAGGAGGAGGGACGAGTGGGGTTAAATGGTTATTATTTTCTCTTTTTATTTGAGTTTCTTTTTCAAGAAATCCAGTGCCTTTTCCGCAGCTTTCTCTGTGACTTTCTGTTTGATTGAGTCTTTGTTGGCGGTAGCGGCAGAGTCCAGTCCAAGTTTCTGTCCGAGTTTGCTGATTGCTTCATCGGCTACGGCTTCGACAGCTTGGTTGGCCATGCTTTTAGTATCTACGCTGACTTTCGGAGAGGTGAACGAACCTCCGATTTTCAAGTCAAGAGTCATTAACTTAGAGATATTGCCTACGGATGCGGGCAGTTTCACTTTACCGGAATAGTCGATGGTTTGATCGAGTCCTGTGCTGCCGGAAAGATTCAGTGTGTAGTCTCCCATCTTGATATCAAACGGTTTGGTTTCTACGCGGCCGTCTTTGATGGTGAAATCCAATGTCATGTCTTTCACTTTCATGTCTTTCAGGCTGGGTTGCTTCACGGCATCGGCTATCTGGTCGATTGCTTTTACTCCGCTTAAACTAAGGTCGCGGGTGGAAAGACTACCGTCACCCTGCATCGTATTCAGTACGGGGCTCATGGCTGCATCCAAATCTGTTAGGATATTGATGCTTCCGGAGAAATTACCTTTCAGGTTTTCGAAGATAGGAGCCATTTTCTGCACCATATCCAGTTCTTTGTAAGCTTGTGCGAAACCGATATTGGAGAGCTTGAATCCGGCTTTCATTTCCGGCTTCTTTACGTTGGCGGTGGAGTAGTAGCCGTTCATCACTACATTACCACCCATGGTGTTCATGGAAAGGTTTTTCATATCCACTTTGCCATCTTTTACAACAAGTTTGCCATTCATATTATTGAAAGACATCTTGTCGAATAACACCTGTTTCAGGTTAGCGTCCATTTGGAAGTCGATGTTACGGGGAACTTCAACAATACCTGTGGCGGCTGTAGCTACAGAGTCGGTGGACGCAGCTTCTGATGTGGAGGCTTCATCGGCAGAAGCGGTGATGAAGTCGTTCAGATTGAAGTAGTTGGAACGAATATTCAGGTTTCCTTTCAATGTGCTACCTTTCAATACATAACCGATGTAGTTTTCAAACCGGCTGTCGGCGGTGATATCGTTCTTTCCGATGTTGACGGTTGTTTCACTCAACTGGAGGTATTTCGGAGTGAAGGTGAAGAGAGACTTTTTAATTTCTACATCCGGCATATCTTTCATTTTGAGTTTCATGCCCGTCAGTCCGATAGTACCCGAAGCTTGTATACGTTCGTATTCTTCTTTTTCGATGGATGAGAGGCGTCCCGACATTTGCATATCGGCGTCGATGGTACCGTTCAACTCCATGTCTCCAAGCGGGTAGACTTGTTTGATCATACCTAAGTTGAGCACTCCTTTCGCTTCTGCTTTAAAATCCGGATCACTGATCGGCGTTTTCACTGTAGCAGTCAGGCTAAACGGATTTCCGGCAAGGCGGAAACTGAACGGATTGATGTTGACCGTAGTCAGGTCGATATTTCCTCCGGGATTTTGAACGTTGGCACTGATGTTGATTTGATCTACTCCTGCCGGTAAAGCCGGATAGCGGAACATCGCATCCTTGACTTGCATGTCAATATTGAATGATGGAACGGTGTCTCCTTGCAGGATACCTTTGGCCGTTGCAGTGAGCGTTGCAGTTCCGTCTGTTTTCAGGCTGGAGAATTCTGTGGCGTAAATGGCGGGAATCAATGACAAAATTTCCTTGAAGCCTATATCATTCGTGTTAAGTTTCAAGTCCATGTCGATAGCCGGGTCTTTCAAGGCTACCCAGCCGTCGATGCCTGCCTGAATGGCGTTGAGGCGGATGGTATTGTCTTTTAATGTGTATTTGTTATTGGCAAGGTCAGCATCTACGTCCATCTTGGCGGAGATATTGGCATTTGCCAGGAAAGGGATTCCATTCATCTTGTAGGTGAGTGATTTGGTTTCCGCTTCCAGTTTCAGAGTGGTACGTTCGCTTCCTAAGTCTCCGGCACAAATAGTGTTGAAGTCGCGGATATCAGCATACATCTTTCCTTGTTGATCGTCATAAATTAGATTCATGTTTTTGATAACAAAGCGTTGCAGCTTGACTTTGAAAGGAGAAGAGGCTTCTTCTTCTGCAGGCGTTTCGACTGTTGCTATTGTATCCGGTTTCATGATATCCCAGTTGGCACGTCCGTCCGGCAAGATAATGGCATGTAATTTCGTGTCTTCGATAAATATTTTAGAAATATCGTAACCGCTATCTCCGAAAAGGGAGAATAAGTTGACTGCGGCGGTAACTTCTCCGGCTTGTACAAGGGTGTCATTGGCAAATTCACCCGTACCCTTCAGCCAGAAATCTTCGAGAGTGACAGAAGCCTGTGGAAAATTGCGGAACAGACTAATGTTAAGGTTCTTAAAGTCAAATTGTGCGTTAAGCATCTTGTTGCCTTCTGTTTTTACAATGTCGGCTATCTTTCCTTGGAAGGCGAAAGGAAGAAGGAACATCAGAATGATAATTACTCCTACGGTGATAGCTGCGATTTTCAAACCTTTTTTCATTTGCTTCTATTTTAAGAGTTTGAGATATAATGAAGAGCAAAACTAATAAAACTTTTTGATAATAAGAGATAAAAGAGAAATTTTTAGGGATTCTTATTTTTAAATTAAGCGGAATCCAAAGGACTGGCTTCTGGCTTAATCCGAACTTCCGGTTTTAGTTCAAATCGGTGCAGAAATGAGATAAATGATCATTTTGCGGAGTGCCCTGAAAGAGCTTAATTATATAGCGTAGGGCAACGCCCTACGTAAAAACGACAATCTGAATTTGCGCCCTGAAAGGGCATAATTGTATACGGTTCCGCCCTTTCAGGGCTTGTGGCTGGTGTGTTTTTTTCGTAGGGCGTTGCCCTACGCTATATAATTAAGCCCTTTCAGGGCACCCCAATAAATATATAATTGTAAGGCTTTCAGCCTAACTGCAAAATTCCCATTTAACCACTAAATTCCCATTTAACCGCTAAATTCCCATTTAACCGCTAAATTTTCATTTAACTAATAACCTGTACCGTGATGGATGAAAAAGAATTTACCACAGATCTATAGGTTATACAGAATTTGAGAATTGCCTATAAAGTAATCTTTTTTTCGGATTGATCCGAATCTAGTCTGTAAATATATTTGTGTATGATTCGCCAAAGGAGACAATGGTTCTACAAGGGGTTGTAGGTGGGGGATCCGTTCCTCGGTGAGCAATGCTCTCTTTCTCGGTGAGGAACAGGTCTTTCCTCGGTGAGGAACGGGGTGTTGGTCGGTGAGGAAGAAAACGGACGGTTTCCGTCTTCTTCTTTTATGTAGATTTATTACTTCTTCTTTTTTTTCAGTTCCTCTGCAATTCTCCATTGTAACGCAGCTTCCACTTCTTTTCCGGCTTTTAACAGGGCATCCCCGAAAAGTTCGTGTGCGCCGGCGTGTTCGGGTTTCAGGCTGGTGGCTTTGTCCAGGTCGGCGATGGCGCCTTCTGTGTTTTCTGTTTTTAGTCGGAGCTTTCCACGGTTATAGACTGCTTTAAAGTTTGCAGGATGGAGGCTGACTGCGGTGTTGAAACAGTTTTCAGCGTCGAAGTACTCTTTGCTGTTGAAGAGTGTGATTCCTTTTCTTATCCAGGCATCTATATAGTTGGGGTCGAGGCTAAGGGCTTTGTCGTAGTTGGCAAGGGCGGCACGTACGTCGTGGGCTTGGGTGATACATTCGTTTCCCATTAACAGGTACTCGTGGGCGTATTGTCGTATACGTTCCTGTTGTTCGCGCATCTGTTCTTTGAGCTTCTTGTTCTGCTCTTTCAGTGTATTGATAATGCCGAGTTTACGGCGGATCAAACGACGGGGAACAGGTTTCTCAATATCGTAGCGTGAATGGATGGCACGGAAAAACTGTTCCAGACATTCTTCCATATCCCCTTTGTCGAAGGCACGTGAGGCAGCGGCATATTGCACATCGGCTTGTGCTTGTTTCAGGGCTTTGTCGATGGCTTGGCGGTTGTTGAAGCGTCCGGCAAAGTTGACGATTTCGGGGCGGACGAAAACATCGGCACGATTAACAGGCTTTTTGAGCTGGATGCCGTCCAGTGAGGTACAACGGCTAAGTGCTACGTATGCTTGTCCTCCGGCAAATACACCGCCGGTGAAGTCGATGACTACACGGCTGAAGGTCAGTCCCTGACTTTTATGGACAGTGATGGCCCATGCTAACCGGATAGGGTATTGAGTGAAGCTGCCTAATACTTCTTCTTCTATTTCTTTTGTTTTTTCGTTGTAGTGGTAGCGGATATTTCGCCATGATTCCAGTTTTACGTCACATTCTTTTCCATCGTCGGTGATGACGTAGATCGTTTCTTCTTCCTCATCAATTCCGGCAATGACACCAATCGTACCGTTTACCCACCTACGATCGAAATCATTCTTGATGAAGATGATTTGTGCACCGGGTTTGAGTACAAGCTCTTGTGAAGTAGGCAGACTGCTTTCCGGAAAATCTCCTTCGATAACCCCTTCAAAAGTAATGGGTTCTCCGGGGAGTTCTGCTAATTTCTTCTCATTAATGGAGTCGACTGTATCTCTTCGGGTGGCGAGTGTGATGTACATATCCGCTTCAGATTCTTCAATCTGGCTTCCGTAGCGGGTGTTGAGTAGTTGCAAATCTGCAGCTCCGGCTGTATTGGTGCGGATATGGTCGAGGACACTGACGAATACAGGGTCCGTCTGTCGATATACTTTTTGAAGTTCGATAGAGACGAGGTCTATTTGTCCAAACACTCTGGCAGAGAAAAAGTAAGGAGTGGGATAGAAGCGGTTCAATATTTCCCGCTCATCGTTCTTTACAACGGGTTCCAGTTGGAAGACGTCTCCTACCAATAAGAGTTGTTTTCCACCGAAAGGTTCGCGCAGATTATGTGAATAAACTCGTAAGATACGGTCGATGGCATCGATGATGTCTGCCCGTACCATAGAGATTTCGTCGATAATGACCAGTTCTATTTGTTCCAGCAACTTACGATGTGGCTTGGTGTATTTGAAGAACTCGTGAATACGGCCACGTTGGAGACTTAAATTAGGATCATCCGGCAATAGCGGATAAAAAGGTAATTTAAAGAAGCTATGCATCGTACTTCCACCGGCATTGATTGCGGCAATTCCGGTCGGTGCAAGTACGACATGCTTCTTCTTGGTATGCTCGCAGACATAACGCAGGAATGTAGATTTTCCCGTACCGGCTTTTCCTGTCAGAAAGACTGATTGGCGGGTATATTGAATCAGATTCAGTGCATCCTGAAACTCAGCGTTGTTAGTGTCTACGCTCATAATATAATAATATGCAAATTTGTTGATGTGCTAATTTGCCAATACGTTGTGTCATGAAATCGCGGGATAATAGTTTTTTGGGCGCATTGGTAAATCGGCACATTATTAAATAATTCCGAAATGTTTCATAGCCTTACTTATTCCGTCCTCGTCAATGGGAGCCGTAACGTAATCGGCAGCGGCTTTCACGTCTTCCTTAGCCTGTCCCATAGCAACTCCGATAGCTGCGTGACGAAGCATAGTGATATCATTTCCTCCATCTCCGAATGCCATTGTTTCTTCCAGCTTTATGCCGAAGTAACGGATGATTTCATCAATACCTTTCTGCTTGGTGTCTCCTTTGGCTGTTATGTCTGCGAATGAGGGATACCAGCGTCCGATTTCGCAGGTGGGGATAGACGGACGGATTTCTTTTTCTTCTTCCTCTGTGATAAAAGGAGTCATCTGTATAATTTCCTTGCTTGTTGCTTCTTCAAAAGATACAGTAGGAATTACATTCACATGCAGAAAATCGTAGAATATCTTTTTCACCATATCATCAGGTTGGCAGACAGAAATATGATGTTCCTCTACGAAAATGCAGGGAACACCTTTCTTCTCGCAAAAAGCTGCCATTGCTTTCACTTCTTCCTGTGGTATGGCACTTTTATAAATAACCTGTTCACCGACAAAACAATAGGCTCCGTTCATGGTTATATATCCATCGATAAGGTTCCGGTCCTGCAATTCGGAAAGGTTGTTGATAATGGCTTTCGGGCGTCCGGTAGCAATAAATATCTTCAGCCCTTTTGCGTGGGCAGCTTCCAACGCCTCGATGGTAGAAGACGGTATACGGTGAGTTTCAAAACTGACCAGCGTTCCGTCTATATCAAAAAATAAAGCTTTCGTCATAAATTCCTTTTTGAATTGAGTACAAATGTACTACTTTTGTCTCACATAACATAAAAACATTATGCAGTATGAACTATAATTTTGATGAAATAATAAACCGTAACGGTACAGATTCCGTAAAATGGGATGCTGTAGAAAGCCGTTGGGGACGCAATGACTTGATTCCAATGTGGGTAGCTGATATGGATTTCCGTACGGCTCCTTTTGTAATAGAGGCTTTGAGAAAACGGCTGGAACATGAAGTGCTCGGATATACTTTTGCTTGCAAAGAATGGTCGGAGTCTATTGTTAACTGGGTGAAAGAGCGTCATGGCTGGACGATCCGTGAAGAGATGTTGACTTTCACTCCCGGTATTGTCCGCGGATTGGCTTTCGTTATTCAATGTTTTACGCAAAAAGGTGATAAAGTAATGGTCATGCCTCCTGTTTATCATCCTTTCTTTTTGGTAACACAGAAGAATGAGCGTGAAGTAGTATACAGCCCATTGGTACTGAAAGATGGACAGTATTATATCGACTTTGACCGTTTTCGCCGGGATGTACAAGGATGCAAATTATTGATTTTAAGTAATCCCCATAACCCGGGCGGACGCGTATGGACAAAAGAGGAACTTTCTCAAATAGCTGATATCTGTTATGAAAGCGGTACTCTGGTGATCTCGGACGAGATTCATGCCGACTTGACCTTACCACCTTATAAACATCCTACTTTTGCTTTGATTTCGGAAAAAGCACGGATGAATTCACTTGTCTTTATGTCTCCGAGCAAAGCATTCAATATGCCGGGGCTGGCCAGTTCTTATGCAATCATAGAAAATGACGAACTTCGCCATCGTTTCCAAACCTATATGGAAGCAAGTGAATTTAGTGAAGGGCACCTGTTTGCTTACCTTAGTGTAGCGGCTGCTTACAGTCATGGAACGGAATGGCTGGATCAAGTGGTAGCCTATATTAAAGGAAATGTAGATTTTACAGAGACATATTTGAAAGAACATATTCCTGCGATTAAAATGATTCGTCCACAAGCCTCTTATCTTATTTTCCTAGATTGTCGTGAGTTGGGACTCGATCAGAAAGAACTGAACCGCCTTTTCGTAGAAGATGCACATCTTGCATTGAATGACGGAACAACGTTTGGCAAAGAAGGCGAAGGATTTATGCGGCTGAATATCGCTTGTCCGCGTGCTGTACTGGAACAGGCATTGAAACAACTTGAACAGGCTGTAAGAAATTTAAAGTAGCACTGGCAAGAAATAATCTGCCGCTATACTATATTTAATTGTTTTCTTTGAAGACAATATCTTTTTCATTCCCTAATGAGTTTTCGTTTGACTTAAGTCGAACGATAGAATAACTTAAGTCAAACTATCGCTTAACTTAAGTCAAACGAAAACCGGAATGCAAGTTCGATCACTATTTATAGGAGGAAAGATATAAAAAATACTAGTGAAGGAAATTATCTTTCACTAGTAAGCAGAAGATCATCTGCTAGTTTATACCCCCGAACTGTTTTCACTTCTGTGTCCTTTGCGTCCTCCTTGGTGAATAATGATTTCCTTACTCTTGTGTAAAATCTACCGGAATCAATCGTACTTCACTATTCAAACCGGAAGGCATAGGAGCCCAATGTCCATAATTAGCCGGACGATATCTTAAATCTACAATATTGATTTCCTTGAATTTGCGCCACTGCACTCCCTGTCTGTCCAATTCTGCAATCCGATTCGCAGGGAGGTTAGTGACTTCTATCTCGATGTGGTTTTTTCCAGGTTTCAGGAATTGCCCTACCTTAAGCTGATAAGGCACTGCCCATACACAGCCTGCTTCCTGTCCGTTGATTCGGACACGGGCACTTTCGCGTACGTCTCCCAAGTCAAGAATCCAGTTGTCAGCTTTCAGAGCCGGCAACTCAATATCCAAAGAATAAACGCCAGTCCCCATATTTGTTTGGGCTGCCGGATGATCTATGTTTGTCCATGAACATGGACGGTCTATATCAAATGTACCCTGAATCTCCGGTGTGCTTTCAGCAAAGTGCAATTTCCAGCCATGGTCCAGGCGAAGACTAAAGGGTTGTTCTTTTACATACTTCCACGGCTTGGATGCTTGTAAAGGTTGTCGGTATGTTTGCAGGATGATAGACTCGCCCGATTTTAATTGCAGATAGACTTGTGTCTTTCCGTCTACCTGACGCACTTTCGCCTCTCCGCATTCTCCGGTCATGGGGTTAAAGAGAGCGGCTGTTTCGGCATTTGTACCTAAAGTAATCCAACCATCTACTCCTTTGTTCTGCAATGAAGAGATGAAGTAATGATGTCCTGTGTCATTTACTCTTCGAATGGTCTGTAACCCGAATTTTGTTTTCATTTCTTCCGCAGGGATATTGCAACATGCCAATGTACGTGCATAATCCGTTCCGGTGATAATCTTACCTTTCCCAATCGGAGTAACGGTTGTTTCTGAAAACGATACGGCAGGCAGATTCTTCAAAGTCTGTTGATAACTTTTTCGTTTCTGTTCCAACTGACCATATCCCGGTACATCTGTCGGATAGTTTTCGAGGAATACAATGGTAGCTCCTTGCTTGGCTAGTTCATAAAGATGCGCCAGCACATCACTCGGCATCAAGTGCGCGGCAGGTACTACCAGTGCTTTATAACCAGTGCCGCCCGATGTAACTAACTGTCCGTTCTTGAAACGGGTACTGCGAATAAAGTTGTCAGAGATATAATCCCCGTCATATCCGCTGTTATTAATACGATGGATAGCATTGATAAATTTGGGAGCGAGTTTATCCATGTGGTGGATGGTGAACAGTAACAATCGTCCCGGTTGCTCGTTCCACATATCATATACCGGAAGATAAATCAGGAAATCATTATCCGGCCGTCCCATTTGCAGAAAACTCTGACAGCGGGTAATGTAATGGAAGAAAGAAGGGGCATCACGCCAAATACTGTTTGTCGGACTCATATTGATAGAAGCATAGAACAGCCATCCGGGCCATTCGGCTTCTTTCGGAGAATAAGGAGTACCGTGGAAAAACATGTGATTGACTCCGGAAATAAACATCAAATCCATATCCGGTTTACATTGCGACAGGGAAGTACGGAAATGCTCCGTCAGCCATGTAAATGTCTCGGAAGAAGTATACGTTTTTCCTGCAATATGAGCTGCCGAAGAAGCATATTTCAACATAGACAGATCCGAATCATTCTTTTTGGTCAATGAGTCCTGACGCAATCCTTCGATATGGAACTGCGACAATCCGAAACCTTCACATTCGGGAATATCCACGGAAGCATAGATATCAATCAAATTGCCGGGCGAACCGTGTGCTTGATTACGGGTGATACTACCGTTTTTGTGTGCCCAGTCTGTCCATTGATGACTGAAGTTCTCCAATAAGAGGTCGGAAATGGTTTCCCGGTAATCCGACACGATACGTCTGCTAACTTCCGGACGATTTTCATCCAGAAACTCGGAGAAATGTTCTTCCAGTTTATACCCCCGTCTGCGAGCGAACTGTTCCAGGAAATCATCCGTCCAGTCAGCTTGATAAACCTCGTATGAATCGTTGAAGAAAGTATGCGGATAACTTGTCTTGCTACTTTTGAAAGCACGGTCAAAGCGGGAAAGATAATTTTTTACCGCCTTTTTTGAGAGGTGATTCATCACGTAGCCTTCTCCTCCCGGAGCTGCCCGTTTCACTTTCTGCCTTGTTTTTCCGATGTAAAGAGCGATCACTTTCCATTTGCCGGCAGGTGCTTTCCATTGCAGCTTGTCTTTTTTGACGTGAGCAGTCAGGTTGATACATTTGCCTTTTTCATCGTATGCCATCACCCGGCTTAGTACGGAAAATGGTTGTTGCTTGGGATCGGTCACATTGATATCCTGTTCAACCTCTTTGCCGCCTTCTATTTCGTATGTCTGGAAGATAGCCTTGGTAGCCGCATCTTCGATACTGACTTCAGGTCCGCCAAAAGGCCATCCTGTTCCGGTATTCATATCAATCTCGATACCCGTACGTTTTCCTTCCGCCTGTGTATGTTTAAGCATTTCCATCCAGCGGGGAGAAAGAAACTGAATTTCATTCGCGTCATTGCCTTGCACCCCATAGATAGGAGTAATTTCTACTGCTCCCATTCCGGTGCGTGCGTATTCTTCCAGATTATACGTCAGGTTCTTTTCGTCTACGGCACTTCCCAGCCACCACCATCTGGCACCGGGACGTGCTTCCACCGGAGTGTCCGGCCATTGTTGTGCTTGCATTACTCCACCTGTGGCGAGCAGGCAAAGAACTATCCATTGTCTTTTATTCATTATTCTTTCGGTGTATTATAGTATTCTATGTTTTCTGCGTCATCAGTTACAAAAAGCGGTCGTCCGTCCGGTTGTTCAAAGTGGAAGCGGATGCCGTCGAAGGTAATATTCCGTGCATGGCGGATATAAAACCCTTTAGCGGGAATAGTGCCGAACATCCAGGGCTCGGGATATACTTTCTCCTGTTCGGGCGGAATACGTTTGCCATCCTCTTCGCTATATCCTCCTTTATAATAGAGGTGAATATTTCGAAAAGTTACGTCCTCAATACATGCACCCGGCACTCCGCTGATGATGGAGGCATAACGGCTGTCGGCATTCCAAACGTTGATGTTGCTGATGAGAATGCGCTTCATGGTGCCCACAGGCGTACCTTCGGGGCTACGCATACGTGCGCCTAACCGGAGGAAGATAGGAGCGTTGACAATATTCCTCATCGTTATATTGTTGATAACAATATCTTCCAGATGTCCTCCGTCTACCGTTTCCAATGCCAGTCCCCTGCAATGTTCAAAGATACAATTAGTAATCGCAATATTGCGGAAACCTCCGCTACTTTCTGTTCCCAGTTTGATGCGTCCGGTGCGGTAACCATGATCGGGGGCTTGCGGTTCATCCAGTTGCCAGGTGCCATCCAATACACTTCCTTTATCATAACCACTTACATAACAATCGCTGATCGTCACATTTTCCGTATCCTGAAAGCGTCCTAAACCGTAGGATGCTTTCAATACAATGGCATCATCCCAGGGCGAGTTCACCGTGCACTGGCTGATACGCACATTCCGGCAACAATCAATATCGAATCCATCCCGGTTTGTATCTACTTTCAGATTCAGAATAGTCAGATTATCTATTCCTGTAGCCAGCAGGGCAAAATGTCCGCAATGCAACATGGATAAATCTTTCAGAGTCACATTTCTACATTCCTTCAAACTGATAGCTTTATTGCCTACACCCGGTAGGCGGCTTTCTTCGCGAGTCAGCCCTTTACCGTAGATAAGTCCGGGCCCACTGATCGTTATGTTCTCCAGCCCGATTCCCCAAATTAAGGAATTCTTCCAGTGGCTGTGTCCGAAATCCTGATATTTGTTATGTTCATTCGGTTCGGCACTATCATATCCTGCCTCTTTTCCGGGGAAAGCGGCAAGAATACACGCACCTTGCTCCAGATACAAATGAATGTTACTTTTTAACCGGATAGAATAACAGGCATATTCTCCGGCTGGTAGGTAAACCGTACCTCCTCCGGCTTCTGCAGCTGCTTCAATCGCACGATTGATAGCAGGAGAATCGATGGTTTTTCCATCCGCTTTGGCTCCAAAGTCCTTAACGTTATAAATGGCTGCATGTATATAGATGCAACCAATTAACAGAGTGAATAATAAATAAGCTCTTTTCATTTTTTGTCGATTTTGGCAAAAATATCCGGTAACATATAATAGTTGTAATCCGCTTTTTCATTCTGTTCGTAGAAGCAGAAGTAAAGTCGGAATGGCTTGGTGTCCTTTTCTTGCGAGAGGGTAGGAGATAGATTACAACGTCCGGCCAATACCGGTCGGTCCGTCCGTTTGCCCGATTCGTAAAGCATCAGGGGAGTTTCATCCTTATGTCCGTTGCTCAAGCGAATATCATCGCTGGGAGTGACAGCCTGTAAAGTACGTAATTTCATACTTTCTCCATAATAGCAAGTGAAAGCCTGTCCTTCCACACTGAAGACATTGATATCCGAATCCGGCTGGCAATCGCCGAAGCTCCAAAAGAGCTTATCCGCTTTTGATGTGGAAGTCACTTCTACTTCCAGAATAAATCCATGACTATCGGGCAAGGCTTTCCATTGGAAATGGATCCCTTCTACTTTTTCTTTAGGCTTCAGCCAGTGACTTTCATTTCCCTTCGATATTCCCAGCCGGAAAGTACCGGCAGGCGGAGTCAGGGATTGTGCTTGCGCATCAATGAGCAAGATTCCCAGCAGTACGGTGGTCAGGAGTTGTTTCAGCATAGTTGAAGTGGATATTACTTTGTTCATTTTCCTTTAGTTCAATAGCGTTTTTGTCTTTCATATCCAATGTTATTTCAGACAAATTGAAGTTTTTTGTATAGCAGATTTTTCCCGGTTTATTGGTCTGCGCTTCGATGGCATAAAGATAGAAATTTTCCAGACGTAACGAGTCATTCCAGCCGGAAGCAGAGATAAATTCATCTACATTTTCTGCTTTGATCTTTGATACATATACATTGCGGAAGTGTGGATAACCTTTTTCGGGTGGTGTTACCGGAGTCAGCATTACTCTCCAATGTTCCGGAATATCTTTCCCTTCATACTCTTTAGGTAATACGCTGTAACTATAACTGGGATTCCAGTTCAGATCCGCAGCCAGTACGTGGCGGACGTTTTCTGCTTTTACGTCGGTCATATAGATGTTTTCGATCGTTCCTCCGCGGTTCATGGCACTTTTTAACCGTAGTACAGCCGAGGTGCCGACTGCTTGAAGATTGTATCCCAATATATTTCGTATACTGCCGGAGGTTTCACTGCCACAGGTGATGAGGCCTGCGCCTTTGCGGGCTATACAGTTGCGTATTACTATATTTTCCGTGGGGAGATTGACACGCAATCCGTCTGCGTCGCGTCCCGATTTGATACAAATATTATCATCATTGCAATCGACGTCGCAGTTTTCAATCAGAATATTAGTGGACGAGTCGATGTCGATACCATCCGTACTGGGGCCGTGTCCTCCCAAGTTATTATTAATGATCAGTCCGTCTATGGTGCAGTAATTGGAATAAAGAACCTGGCATCCCCAAAAGCCTGTCCGCATCAGGGTGAATCCTTTGAGGGTAATGTCCGAACTGCGTTCCACGAGAATACCCCGTACACGTTTGCAGTCGTAATCTACAATCCAGCGTAATCCTTTCTTTTCATATTCTTTCCGCATTTCCCAGTATTTATCCCAGAATACTTTGCCCCGGCAATCCAGCGTTCCCTCTCCACTGACGGCAGCGTTCTTTTCGTTGACAATGTTGATTACTGCCGCGGGCCATGTCATCTCAATTCCCGCAATCCGTGAACGGAATTCGGGATAATGATGAATGTGAGGACTAGCCAGTAGAGTCACTCCTTTATCCAGTTGCAGGTTGACACCGCTTTTTACGAACAATGCCCCTGTCTGATAATATCCCGGTTGAAGGGTGACCGTGCCTCCGCCGGAGACGGAACAACTGTCGATTGCTTTCTGGATAGCCTCTGTGCTAAGCACCGTGCTGTCTGCTACTGCGCCAAAAGAATTGGCGGATAAAATAAGATTGTTTCCGGGCATTTGCCGGCTTCCTACACTGTCAGCCCATGACAAATCCGGTTGTTGCGGTACTTGCCCCCATTCGAAGCTGTTACTTCCTGCTTGTTTGGCTGTTGGGGTGACGCAAGCTGCTGTCAAAAGTGTGCTTGCCAGTAGGAACAGGGGAAAGATGCTTTTGGTTTTCATATTTATCTAATGCCTGATACTTAATACTTGATACTTAATACTTAATACCTAATACCTATCTCTCAATTTCCGTCCGGTTTCTCTATTTCTGTGAAAGGTGATTCGTTCCAGTGGAAAGTATTCACATCATCCGGGTGTGCCGGGTTATATGCCGGATCTATTTTCAAGTGTTTGGCTAACTCAGGTACGGCTTTCTTCATACCTTCAATCACACACTGGGCTATCTGGTAAGCGCCGTAAGGGTTAAAGTGGGTATTGTCTTCAAAAGCCTTGGTCTGTCCGGGATAAGTTCCTGCCGGATAGTGTACGAAGGCGCGTTTGGATGTTTCCGTGCCTAACGCTTCATATAGTGTCCGAGTCATTTCGTTGAGGTCAATCAAAGGTATATTTTCTTTGGCGGCCAGCCAGCGCATGGCCTCCGGATAATCTTCGTGTGTATCGCGGATATGTCCGGTTGAGTCAAAGCTCCGGCGTTGGGTGGGAGTAACCAGTACGGGATATGCTCCACGTGCCCGTGCTTCGTCGATGAATGTTTTCAGGCTGGTCATAAAAGAGTAGTAAGCTCCTTTTCCGGGACCTTTCTGCTTCTGATCGTTATGTCCGAACTCCATGAAGAGATAATCGCCTTTCTTCATCTGGCTCAATGCTTTTTTCAAACGTCCTGCTCCGATAAAAGTATTGGCCGATTCACCGGATTCCGCATAATTGGCGATACAAACATCTGTTCCGAAGAAATGAGGAATCATTTGTCCCCAGCTAGCCCAAGGCTCATTGTCCTGATCGACTACCGTACTGTTACCACACAGAAAAACAGTGATAACCGACGGATCGGCAGGTTCGATGCGGATACTTTGACACACAGGTGCATCTCCATTAAATTCCAATGTCAGTTTATCATCCCAGTTCAGTTTCGCTTTCTCACGGGGCTTGATTCGTACATATTCTTTTTCGGAGATACGAGGGGTACGCTTATTGATGATAAATGTTTCGTCTACGAATTGTCCTTTTTTAGTTGGCAGGTTCTCAACAAATAGCCGGCGTGACTCACCTCTTACGGTGGTCACTCCTGCCTGTTTTTTACTTCCCAGGCGTACTGTAACTTTGTAATTCCCGTCTGGAACACGGACAGAGAAGAAGAAAGGTGATTTACTCCCTTTCTCGGGTGTGGCGGTGAGGTCGTATCCGTATCCCGTCTCCTCGCTATATCGGGGTGCGTCCGACAGTTGGTAGGTTCGGACTTCTTCTTGGGCATGGACGGTTATTGTAGCCAAGAGTAGTAAGCCTATGATGGTAGTTTTCATTATAAATAATATGAATGTATATTGTTTATAGAATTTAGGCACGGATTACGCGGATTTCACGGTTTTTAGAATTACGCTTTCTATAAAGCAACAGTGTAATTCGTGTAATCTGTGCCTGATAATTTCCTTTTTAGTTAATTTTCGGTTTGAGCTCGTCCGGCGAATCTTTGGTATAAGATTTTACATCTCCTGCCACTTTGGTGAACAATGCCTGAATTAGCTCAGGAGATATTTTCTCTGTTGGACGGAAAGCATCCGAATTCATATAATCCAGGATTGCCTTGTGCATTTGTCGGGCAACGATTCGTTTCTCCGGTTGAGAGGTGATATCCATGCTGGTCATCATCAGTTTACCGTTCAATACATTTGCTTCAAACAACATTCCGATTTTCCGGCTGATGAACCAGGTGTCGATGCTTTGAACGGTTGGCTGGAATTCTGCCGGGAAGTCGGTAAATTGCATCACTTGGGCTTTATTTAATAATTCCCACCATTGCAGGTTACTATGAAATTCCGTAGGAAATTCACGGAAAAGAGGATGATATTCATTCAGGAAAATACCAGTTGTGTGCGGCGGGCGCATCTTGAACCAGGAAGTATTCCAGAATACCGGAGTAAAGTATTGTTTAACTTCTTTTCCGTATTGTATTTTGCCCGCTGCCGTAATCAAGACATTTCCTCCTTCTTTCAGTACGGAAATGGCTTTTTCATCCAGTGTGTCGGTAGTATATACGCTTCCTTGTGTCAGTTCCACTTGTGCAGGATATACCCAGAAATCCCAGTCATTGACGGCATCGCTGCCTTCAATACACACTTCCAGATTTAGTTTCTGTGGAGTATCGATCCCCTTCAGGCTCATATCCACGCTGCCTAGTGCACAAAGGTTCCCAATAGGAATCGTTTGTGTGCCGACAGTTCCTTTGGCATACACCTTTCCGAACTTGTCTTTGATGGTATAGCTAGTTTTTGCTCCTTGCAAAGGGGCTGCACCAAAGTGGGAAACTTCGATGTCGGCATGGAATGTTTCATCATTGGCATATACAAACTTCGGAATACGGGCTAAGGGGACAGTCGGACTGCAAAAACGTCTGAATTGTTCCGCGTTGATATATCCTTTCTCTTCAAAAAATACATCCAGTACGCCGACCAATGCCGTTCCCTGACCCGAATAATCGTTGAGAGCCAGCAATTGGAAACCTGCATAATCGGGGGTACGCAATGTCTTTTCAATCTCATGTTTATAGCAAAGTGCCTGCAATTTGCCCGAAGCCATCATAAAATCATAACTTTGGCCTCCCATGTGATTATCATTCAGAATATCCCTGAAAATCTCAAAGTTCTTCGCTTTGTTGACTCCGGTATATTTGCGGATTTCGTTGAAATTCGGGAATACGCACCATTGACCTGTTTCATGTGATACATACGGTTGTTTCACGGTGTCTATCCTTGCACGATAATCCGATTTGCTTTCCGGTTGCGCACCTGCCCAACTCAAACCGCGTGCTCCGGCTTTCACATGGTATTCATTGTGAGGTTGCCACTGCCAGCTGTTTCCTACGGAAGCTCCCGTATATACACGACGCGGATCTGTCGCTTTCCAATAATCGACAAACTTGCTCACCCATGCCACCCAGCGTCCGGAAGGTTCGTTACCACAAGCCAGCATACAGTAAGATGCATAGTTTCCGTATTTTTTAGTCAGGGCAATTGTTTCGTCCATCAGATATTTGTCAATTGGCTGACCGTTACCCAGTCTTGGTCCGTGATTCGGCCAACTCGGACCTTCCGGTTGCAGATAGAAACCGACCAGATCGGCTGCGATAAAAGCAGCCTCCGGCGGGCAGAAAGAATGAAAACGCATGTGATTCAAACCATAGTTGCGGCAAATGCGAAACACTCGTTCCCAGGAAGCTACGTCCATCGGAGCATAACCGGTCAATGGGAAATCACAGTTTTCCACTGTGCCGCGAAGCATTGTTTTGTGACCATTGACGTAGAACCATTTTCCTTCTATCTTGAAATCGCGCATACCAAATTGTACCTGTTTGATGTCGGCCTGTTTACCGTTGGTCAGTTTTGCTGTCAGTTTATACAGTGCAGGATTGAACTCATCCCATGTGAGGAAATCTTTTCCCATAGGAAGTTCCATCTCTATCGCATTGTCTCCCGGACGGATATGGAAGCTTTGCTGAACAGGAGCTACTTTGTGTTGAGTGTCCGTATTGAAACTTTCGGCAGAAAGTGTAATATCTCCTTTGGTGGAAGAGGCAGACTGTATGTTCATGCGTACCAGTGCTTTCTGATTGCTTAAATCAGGGTATATCTGGATGTCTTCAAGATGAACTTTAGGAGTGGCTTGTAATTCAATTCGTCCTACGATTCCGTTCCAGTTACCTTGGGTCTGGTCGGTGATGCTGTGAGAGTCGGGGCCTACATTGATTTCTTTGATGCGGTTGTCGATGCGGATAGTAATCAGGCAGGTTTTGCCGGGAGTAACAGCAGAAGTCAGATCATACACATGAGGGACACAAAGACTGTTCTGCATACCGAGTTCCTGTTGATTGACCCATACGGTCGTTTCGATGTGCGGGCGTTCCAGGAAAAGAGTGATTCTTTCTCCTTTCCAGTTGGAAGGTATTGTAACTTTCTTTTGATACCAGGCTACCCCTACATAATGTTTGTCGGGAGTCAGGAAAAAGGGAAGTTTCACTTGTCCTTCTATTCTGTATTTCTCCATGTATGGATTGAAAAAGTAAGAGCTGTCATACAAGCTTCCGGTCCACCGGGTGCGGGCGGTTACTTCATCTCCTTTCTGCTTTTCGGGCATGGAGCCGGGGAGATTAATCTGATCATCAAGGCTTTTTTTGAACCATTGTTCCTTGGTGCCGATATCTTCCCGGTCTATCTGGAAATTCCATTTGCCGGATAAACTGAAAGAATGATTTTGCCCCGTTACGGTCAGTATAGAGGCAAATACGATGGCAATACTTACTAAAAGTTGTTTCATGATATATAGAATTGATATGTTTTTCATCTCTATTTTAAAATCTGCCGCTAAAGTAGAGCTTTTTAAGGGTTTAGTAAATAGAAAGATGTACAGATACATAGAATATTGTATCAAAATGCACTTATAGGACGGATGGTGTACAAAACTACATGGATTTGAAATATTGTCCATGCTCTTTATCTTTGAGGAGGTTGGGAGATACCTTATCTTTGCGGGGTAAACTTTTTAATCTTAAAAGGAACCATGAAAAAAGTAGTTGTTTGGATGGCTCTAAGTCTTTGCTCGGTAATGACAATCTTCGCCGGTAAGACTGCTTATCTCTTTTCTTATTTCATCAATGACAGTAAAGATGGATTGCATTTAGCTTATAGTTATGACGGGTTGAACTGGATGCCTTTGAATGGCGGACGGTCTTATCTGACACCTTCCGTCGGTAAAGATAAATTAATGCGAGATCCGAGTATTTGCCAGGCTCCGGACGGAACTTTCCACATGGTCTGGACTTCCAGTTGGACTGATCGGATTATCGGCCATGCTTCTTCTCGTGATTTAATTCATTGGAGTGAACAACAGGCTATTCCGGTGATGATGCACGAGCCGACTGCCCATAATTGTTGGGCACCTGAACTCTTTTATGACGAACCTTCGCAAACTTACTATATCTTTTGGGCAACTACCATCCCCGGTCGTCACAAGGAAATACCTACCAGCGAAAGCGAGAAGGGATTGAATCATCGTATTTATTATGTGACAACAAAGGATTTCTGCACTTTCTCAAAGACAAAGATGTTCTTCAACCCTGATTTCAGTGTGATTGACGCTGCTATTGTGAAAGATCCGAAGCTGGGAGACCTGATAATGATAGTCAAGAATGAAAACTCCAATCCCCCGGAAAAGAATTTGCGCGTTACGCGTACAAAAAAGATCGAAAAAGGATTTCCGACCAAAGTATCGGCGCCTATTACAGGAAAGTATTGGGCGGAAGGACCTGCTCCTCTTTTTGTCGGTGATACGCTTTATGTTTATTTCGATAAATACCGTGATCATCGTTATGGTGCCGTTCGCTCTTTAGATCATGGCGAAACATGGGAAGACGTGTCCGATCAAGTTTCTTTTCCGAGAGGTATCCGTCATGGAACGGCGTTTGTGGTAGATGCTTCCGTGGTGGAGGCATTGATAGCCAATCGTACTTATAATCCTTTAATCCCCGATAATGTGGCGGATCCTTCCGTTTCTAAGTTTGGTGATACCTATTATCTCTACGGAACCACTGATTTGGATTATGGTCTTGAACGTGCCGGAACACCTGTCGTGTGGAAGTCGAAAGATTTTGTAAACTGGAGCTTTGAGGGTTCTCATATTAGTGATTTCGACTGGTCGAAGGGATATGAATATACGAATGATAAAGGTGAAAAGAAAAAAGGATATTTCCGGTATTGGGCTCCCGGGAGAGTGATTGAACACGATGGAAAGTTTTATTTATATGTTACCTTTGTCAAGCCCGGTGATAAGATGGGGACTTATGTGCTTGTTGCAGATCGTCCGGAGGGTCCTTTCCGGTTTACCGAAGGAAAAGGGCTTTTTGTTTCCGGAGAGGAAGTAGATAGCCCGGCCATTATTGATGATATCGACGGAGAGCCTTTTATTGATGATGACGGTACGGGATATATCTTTTGGCGTCGTCGGAATGCGGCACGTCTTTCTGCTGACCGGCTTCATTTGGATGGGGAACCGGTGACATTGAAAACAGCCCGTCAGGGATATTCCGAGGGCCCCGTAATGTTTAAACGTAAAGGTATCTATTATTATATTTATACATTGAGCGGTCATCAGAATTATGCAAATGCATACATGATGAGCCGCGAATCTCCTCTTACAGGTTTTGTGAAACCGGAGGGCAACGATATCTTTTTGTTTTCTTCTCCCGAAAATCAAGTGTGGGGACCAGGACATGGCAATGTATTTTACGATGAAAGAACAGATGAGTATATCTTTCTTTATCTCGAATACGGAGATGGTGGAACCACCCGGCAGGTATATGCTAACCGGATGGAATTTAATGATGACGGAACAATTAAGACTTTAGTTCCCGATAAGCGTGGAGTGGGGTACCTGGCAGCTCCACAAGAGAAACGGACGAATTTATCATTGCAGTCACATTTTTATGCTTCTAGCGAGAAAGAACCGCGCACTTCTGTAGTCAGCATTGAAACACAGCCTAACCAGCCTCTACCGGAGAAAGCCTCCGTGAAGAATTATACTCGAACGCATACTTATCAGGCTGCCCATGTAGCCGATGAATCGAATGGAACTCGTTGGATGGCAGCCGATACGGATAGCAGTCCATTCATTACGGTGGATTTAAAAGGGATTCGCAATGTCAACGAATGTCAGTTTTACTTTACCCGCCCTACTGAAGGACATACGTGGCGGTTAGAAAAATCGATGGATGGAAAAAACTGGCGGACATGTGCCGAACAAGCTAAAGTAGAAGTGCGCTCCCCGCATTTGGCGAAGGAGATAGGGGAGGCACGTTATCTTCGTCTTCATATCCGAAGGGGAGATGCAGGATTGTGGGAATGGAAAATCTATGATAAATGATAATTTTGCGGAGTGCCCTGAAAGGGCTTAATTATATAGCGTAGGGCAA
>NZ_JAHQVH010000081.1:0-7983 GCF_019052435.1 Bacteroides sp. MSK.20.12
CTACGCTATGTAATTAAGCCCTTTCAGGGCACCCCAATAAATATATAATTGTAAGGCTTTCAGCCTAACTGCAAAATTCCCATTTAACCGATAAATTCTCATTTAACCGATAAATTCCCATTTATATAAATAAAGATTAACCAAAAACAATTATATCATGGATAGAAGAAAGTTTTTAAAAAACACAGGCTGGTCTTTCCTCGGACTGGCAGCTTCGGGCAGCTTGCTCGGTTCTTGCGCAGCAGGAAGCAAAGAGGCTAAGAAAATTATGCCATCAGCCAGCAACCTCAAAATGTATTGGGGCGACTTACACAACCACTGTAACATCACATACGGACACGGCGACATGCGCGATGCTTTTGAAGCAGCGAAAGGACAATTGGATTTTGTTAGTGTTACTCCTCATGCTATGTGGCCGGATATTCCCGGAGCAGATGATCCCCGCCTGAAATGGGTAATCGATTACCACACGGGAGCTTTCAAGCGTTTGCGTGAAGGCGGTTATGAGAAGTACGTAAAAATGACAAATGAGTATAACAAGGAAGGTGAATTCCTGACTTTTGTAGGGTACGAAGCTCATAGCATGGAACATGGAGATCATGTTGCGTTGAACTATGATTTGGACGCACCACTTGTAGAATGTACTTCAATCGAGGACTGGAAAGAAAAAGCAAAAGGACATAAAGTATTCGTTACCCCGCACCACATGGGTTATCAGGGTGGTTATCGCGGTTACAACTGGAAATGCTTTACCGAAGGAGATATTACTCCATTCGTAGAAATGTATTCCCGTCACGGTCTGGCAGAAAGCGATCAGGGAGACTACCCCTATTTGCATGATATGGGACCACGCCAATGGGAAGGAACCATTCAATATGGTCTTGAATTGGGCAATAAGTTTGGTATCATGGCTTCCACCGACCAGCATTCCGGTTATCCGGGAAGCTATGGTGACGGACGCATCGGTGTTTTGGCTCCGTCACTGACTCGCGATGCCATTTGGGAAGCTCTACGTACCCGTCATGTATGTGCCGCAACCGGTGATAAGATTATTATCGACTTCCGCCTCAACGATGCTTTCATGGGTGATGTAGTTCGCGGTAACAGCCGTCGTATCTATCTGAATGTCACGGGTGAAAGCTGTATCGACTACGTAGATATTGTAAAGAACGGGCAGATTTTGGCTCGTATGAGCGGTCCGTTGACTCCCGTTGCTCCGGAAGGTGATACGGTACGTTGCAAAGTTAAAGTTGATTTTGGTTGGAATCGTGAAGAGAAATACGTACATTGGCAGGGCAAACTGTCGGTAGACAAAGGGCAGATTCATAGTGTAACTCCTTGTTTCCGTGGCGCAGCATTCACTTCTCCGCAAGAAGGTGAAACTGAATTCCACACACATGTCAACCGTATTGTATCCGTTGGCAACAAGGAAACCGAACTGGATATGTACAGCAGCAAGAATCCGAATACGACTACAGCAGCCATGCAAGCTGTAATCCTTGATGTGGAAATGCCAAAAGACGGTAAGGTCATTGCCGAATTCAATGGCAAGAAGTTTGAACATACGTTGGGCGAGTTGCTTGAAGGTTCACGTTCACACTTCATGATCGGTTGGTTGAGCGAGGCTATTCTCTTCAATCGTGCCATGCCGGAAAGCTGTTTCACTCTGGAACATTACATGGAAGATAAAGAGCCGCAGCGAGATACGGATTACTACTATGTACGCGTTCGCCAACGTGACGGACAATGGGCTTGGAGTTCACCGATTTGGGCGGAAAGAGTGTAGTTTTTAAGTATTAAGTATCAAGTATTAAGTATTAACGTGGTATGGAGAAAGAATACGCTATAGGAATTGACCTTGGCGGAACTTCAGTAAAATACGCCCTTATTGATAATGAAGGCGTATTTTACTTTCAAGGGAAGTTACCGTCGAAAGCCGATGTATCAGCAGAAGCTGTCATCGGACAGTTGGTTACTGCTATCAATGAAGTGAAAGCCTTTGCACAGGAAAAAGACTACAAAATTGATGGTATAGGAATCGGAACACCGGGCATTGTGGATTGTACGAACCGTATTGTTTTAGGAGGTGCGGAAAATATCAACGGCTGGGAAAACATTCACTTGGCAGACCGCATTGAAACGGAAACCGGACTTCCGGCTTTATTGGGAAATGATGCCAATCTGATGGGACTGGGAGAAACAATGTACGGAGCCGGTCAGGGAGCCACTCATGTTGTTTTCTTGACGGTAGGAACGGGTATTGGCGGTGCAGTAGTCATCGACGGCAAATTGTTCAACGGTTATGCCAACCGGGGAACGGAGCTGGGACACGTGCCTCTCATTGCCAATGGCGAACCGTGTGCTTGCGGTTCTGTCGGCTGTCTGGAACACTATGCTTCCACTTCTGCTTTGGTACGCCGCTTCAGTCAACGAATAATAGACGCAGGTATCTCCTACCCGAATGAAGAAATTAACGGAGAATTGATTGTCCGCCTTTATAAACAAGGAGATTCGATTGCAAAAATATCATTGGAAGAACACTGTGACTTTCTGGGACACGGAATTGCAGGCTTTATTAATATCTTCAGTCCGCAAAAGATTGTGATTGGTGGAGGGCTCTCCGAAGCAGGAGACTTTTACATTCAGAAAGTAAGCGAAAAAGCACGTAGTTATGCCATCCCCGACTGTGCTGTGAATACTCAAATCATAGCTGCCGCTCTTGGAAACAAGGCCGGAAGTATTGGAGCTGCGTCACTTGTATTTACTCAATTATCTGCTCCAAACCTGATTAAATTATGAGAAAGAATTTAGGAATGTTGGCGCTGATTATGGCGTTCTGGTTCACCATCTCGTTTATTACTAATATTCTGGGACCACTTATTCCGGATATTATCCACAACTTCAATCTAAGTGACCTGGCGATGGCGGGATTTATCCCGACCTCTTTCTTCCTAGCATACGCCATCATGTCTATCCCTGCCGGATTACTGATTGACCGTTTCGGTGAAAAACCGGTATTATTCGGTGGCTTCCTGATGCCGTTCATCGGCACCATCCTGTTTGCCTGTATGCATACGTATCCGATGTTATTAGCTTCTTCTTTCATCATCGGATTAGGAATGGCCATGTTGCAAACTGTATTGAATCCGCTCCAGCGTACTGTAGGAGGAGAAGAAAACTATGCATTTATAGCCGAACTGGCACAATTCATGTTTGGCATCGCTTCTTTCCTAAGTCCTCTGGTATATACTTATCTGATTCGTGAACTTGACCCGGCAACCTATACAGCCGGGAAAGGTTTCTTTATCGACTTGTTGGCCGATATCACCCCACGAGAAATGCCGTGGGTATCTCTTTACTGGGTATTTACCATCCTGTTGTTAGTCATGCTGATTGCCGTTGGTGTCTCCCGCTTTCCCAAGATCGAATTGAAAGAAGATGAGAAAAGCGGGTCCAAAGATTCATATCTGGCTTTGTTCAAACAGAAATATGTATGGTTGTTTTTCCTGGGGATTTTCTGCTACGTAAGCACGGAACAGGGAACTTCTATCTTTATGAGCACCTTCCTGGAACAATACCACGGAGTCAATCCGCAAACTGATGGTGCGCAAGCCGTGAGCTATTTCTGGGGATTGATGACAGCCGGCTGTCTCGTAGGTATGATTCTACTCAAGTTGATTGACAGCAAGCGATTGCTGCAAATCTCCGGAATCCTGACCATCATCCTATTATTATCGGCATTATTCGGAAGCAAGGAAGTAGCTATGATCGCTTTCCCTGCTGTCGGATTTAGTATTTCCATGATGTATTCCATCGTATTCTCATTGGCTTTGAACTCTGCTTCACAGCATCACGGTTCATTCGCCGGTATTTTATGTTCGGCAATCGTCGGTGGTGCCGGTGGTCCGATGATTGTGAGTACGCTGGCAGATGCAACATCCCTCCGCACAGGTATGCTATTTATCCTTGTTTTCGTAGGATACATCACCTTTATCGGTTTTTGGGCATGCCCACTGATTAATAACAAGACCGTTCGTCTGAAAGACTTGTTCAAAAACAACGTTGAACGCTGAACAACAAACGACGAATAAAAAAATGCAAAGTTATATGATGAAACAACGAATATCTATTTTTCTCTTGTTCACCATTCTGCTATCCGCCAACGGGTATGCGCAAAAAGGAATCATGCGCCTGACTCAACAGACTTTGATGCACGAGGTCCGCGAAACGCCTTCACCACTGGACGGGCAGCATATCACTGTCAACCCTCCTCGTTTCATGTGGCCGGACAAATTTCCTCACTTGGGGGCCGTATTGGACGGAGTGGAAGAAGAAGACTACAAACCGGAAGTGACTTACCGCATCCGGATTGCACGCGACCCGGAATTCAAATCGGAAGTGATAACCGCTGAAAGGAAATGGGCCTTTTTCAACCCATTCAAACTGTTTGAAAAAGGAAAATGGTATTGGCAATATGCCTACGTTGACAAGGATGGAAAAGAAGAATGGTCGCCCGTTTCTCATTTTTATATAGACGAGCATATACGTACATTCAACCCGCCTTCTCTACAAGAGGTGTTAGCTAAATTACCCAAGACGCACCCCCGCATCTTGCTTGATGCCGAAGATTGGGACAATATCATCGAACGGAATAAAAACAATCCGGAAGCACAGGCTTACATCCGGAAAGCCGATAAATGTCTGAATCATCCGCTGAAACATTTGGAAGAAGAAATTGATACGACCCAGGTTGTCAAGCTGACAAACATCGTTCAATATCGTTCCGCTCTGATTCGGGAAAGTCGTAAGATTGTAGACCGGGAAGAAGCGAATATCGAAGCCATGGTACGTGCTTACTTGCTAACGAAAGACGAGGTATACTACAAAGAAGGTATAAAGCGTCTTTCCGAAATTCTTTCATGGAAGAACAGTAAGTACTTTGCGGGAGATTTCAACCGTTCCACCATTTTGTCTATGAGTACTTCCGCGTATGACGCATGGTATAACCTGCTGACTCCGGATGAAAAGAAACTACTCTTAAGAACGATTCGTGAAAATGGAAAGAAATTCTACCATGAATATGTCAATCACTTAGAAAACCGTATTGCTGATAACCATGTTTGGCAAATGACTTTCCGTATCCTGAATATGGCTGCGTTTGCTACGTATGGCGAACTGCCGATGGCTTCCACCTGGGTGGATTATTGCTACAATGAGTGGGTATCCCGTCTGCCGGGCCTCAACACGGATGGAGGATGGCACAATGGAGATTCTTATTTCCAAGTCAATCTCCGCACATTGATTGAAGTTCCTGCTTTTTATTCCCGTATCAGCGGATTCGATTTCTTTGCTGATCCCTGGTATAACAACAATGCGTTCTACGTCATCTATCAACAGCCTCCATTCTCGAAATCCGCCGGGCAAGGAAACTCACATGAAAGTAAGCTGAAGCCAAACGGTACACGAGTAGGGTATGCAGATGCCTTGGCACGCGAATGTAACAATCCATGGGCAGCCGCTTATGTACGCACTATTTTGCAGAAAGAACCGGATATTATGGAAAAGACTTTCCTCGGAAAATCCGGAGACTTGACCTGGTATCGCTGTATAACAAAGAAAGCACTTCCCAAAGAAGGCCCTACTCTTGCAGAATTACCAATGGCAAAAGTATTCAATGAAACGGGAATCGGTACGATGAATACTTCTTTGGGAGACATAGATAAGAATGCAATGCTGTCGTTCCGTTCCAGTTCCTACGGTTCCACTTCCCATGCACTAGCCAATCAAAATGCTTTCAATACATTCTACGGAGGTAAAGCCATTTTTTACAGTAGCGGACATCGCACTGGTTTTACAGACGATCATTGTATGTATTCTTACCGTAATACTCGTGCGCACAACAGTATTTTGGTGAATGGAATGACGCAGAAGATCGGGACAGAAGGATATGGCTGGATTCCACGGTGGTATGAAGGAGAGAAAATCGCTTACATGGCAGGAGACGCTTCCAATGCTTATGGTAAAGTGACTTCTCCCCTATGGTTGAAACGTGGCGAATTATCCGGTACGCAATATACGCCCGAAAAAGGATGGGATGAGAACAAGCTGGATATGTTCCGCCGTCATATCATCCAATTGGGAACTACCGGAGTTTTTGTGATTTATGATGAATTGGAAGGAAAAGAAGCCGTAACATGGAGTTATCTTTTACATACCGTAGAACTGCCTATGGAAATACAGGAACTGACGGATGAAGTGAAAGTTATTGGTAAGAATAAAGCCGGGGGTGTTTCTGTTGCCCATCTTTTCAGTTCGGCAAAAACGGAACAAGCGATGGTAGATACTTTCTTCTGTGCGCCAACCAACTGGAAAAATGTGACGAACGCACAAGGGAAAGCGTTGAAATATCCTAATCACTGGCATTTCTCTTCTACAACAGTTCCGTGTAAAACCGCCCGTTTCCTGACAGTGATGGATACACATGGGAAGAACCGCCCGGATATGCAGGTAGTTCGCAAAGGTAATACCATTCAGGTAGGCGACTGGACTATAACTTGTAACCTGACAGAAAAAGGGAAAGCCGCCATCTATGTAAGCAATAAAACGGAAAAGGTTTCTTTAAACTATGATGCCGGTAAAAAGGAAGGTGCAACGATAGTCACAGATCAGGTAAAAGGCAAACAGGTTACTAAAGTCCTGATAGACTATTTACCGGATTTTGAGATTTAATTTCTCCCCGCTTTAGATGAAGAAACATATACTCCTATAAAAACGTTATATTTGCAGAGTAATATTAAATAAAGAAGTAACCATGAAATATATCGGAGCACATGTAAGCGCGTCCGGGGGCGTAGAGTTCGCCCCCGTTAATGCGCATGAAATAGGAGCAAATGCTTTTGCGTTATTCACCAAGAATCAACGCCAATGGGTAAGCAAACCTTTAACAGAAGAAAGTATCAGTCTCTTTAAAGAGAATTGCAAGAAATACGGTTTTCAGCCGGAATATATCCTGCCACATGACAGTTATCTTATCAACCTGGGACACCCGGAAGAAGAGGGACTTCAAAAAAGCCGTGCCGCTTTTCTGGATGAAATGCAACGTTGCGAACTGCTTGGATTGAAACTTTTAAATTTCCATCCAGGCAGTTCTCTCAACAAAATTTCAATAGAGGATTGCCTGTCGCTCATCGCAGAAAGTATTAATATCGCTTTAGAAAAAACAAAAGGCGTAACAGCCGTTATTGAGAACACTGCCGGGCAAGGAAGTAATCTAGGTAGCGAATTCTGGCAACTGAAATATATCATCGACCGGGTAAACGACAAGAGCCGGGTGGGTGTTTGCCTCGATACCTGCCATACTTATACCGCCGGTTATGATATTGTCAATGAATATGATAAGGTATTTGATGAGTTTGACAAGGAAGTGGGATTCAATTACCTTCGCGGTATGCACTTGAATGATTCAAAAAAAGCACTGGGCACCCATGTAGACCGTCACGATAGTATTGGTGAAGGATTGATCGGAAAAGCATTTTTTGAAAGATTGATGCAAGATTCGAGATTCGATAATATGCCGCTGATACTAGAAACACCGGATGAAAGTAAATGGAAAGAAGAAATTGCATGGCTAAAGAGCATGGAATAATATTTTCACCACAGAGGACACGGAGGACACAGAGGTGAATTTAGTTTATGACTTACGCTTGTGACCCTAATTTTGATGCATAATCCTCCTCCATAAAGTTGAAAAAACATGAAAACATCTGCCACCTGCAACCAAACGCGTGTAATACACTAGTTAATAAGTAGTTGGAGCGTGGCAGATACTGTTGCAGATAGGTTGCAGATCAAAGTATCTGCAACACAGTATAAGCCTTGCATAAGCCAATTCTCCAGGAGGGCAAAAGTTTATTGTATACATTAACTTCCCGTTTCCAGGCGGGAAACTGTCGTTTCCGGCATTAGAAATTACAGTTTCCACGG
>NZ_JAHQVH010000082.1:0-5643 GCF_019052435.1 Bacteroides sp. MSK.20.12
TATTACAAAAGTAATCACTTTAAAGAAAGCTACAAATAGTTACCCCCAAGAAATTGCGGGTGAGCCAAAATCATTTCAGTAACAAATCTTTCGTCAATGACGCGTGCAAATCCATCATGCTCGAATTTTCGGTATGACCAACGAGTTACGAGGAGTAGAAAAGAAAAGCGGAGAGAGTATTTCTACTTTCTCCGCTTCAGTACCCAGACCCGCATTTGAAATAATTAAAGTGGGGAAAATGTAGGGAAAAAGAAAAATGCAAAAAATACTGCAATTACACTATATTTCAATGTGTTACAATCTAATTAAATTTTAATCCAAGTTAATCGAATTGCAAAATATTCAGCAGACGTGGGGAAAATGTGGGGAAAATACTTATATTTGCAGCAGAGTAAAATTCAACCTGTAAGTCTATGAAAGTAACCTTTATCATTAAAAAAGCAGCCAAGCGATATGATACAGAATCCATGGCTACAATCTATGTACGCTTTAGAAACGGAAGGCAGTTAGACTCCGTTGCTCCTACTCAGTTGGCTATCAATCCCAATCTATGGGATGATAAAGACGAATGTGTAAAAACGAAAGCTGTCTGTAATGAAGAAATGCGTACCCATATAAATGAAGAGATACGCCAGTTGAAAACCTATATCGAGAAGGTATATCAACAAGAAAAGGAAGCAATAGACAAAGAATGGCTAAAAACAACACTTGATAAATTTTACCATCCTGAAAAATATTTTCTGCCGGAGGAAGTAGTTATCAAGCCTACCATTGGAGAACTATTCGATGAATTTCTAAACAAGCACCCTTTGTCGGAAGTACGAAAGAAAAATTTCCGGGTTGTCAAAAGAGCCTTACTGCGTTATGAACTATATGTAAGGACAACAAAGAGAGGGCAAAAGGACTTTATCCTTGACGTGGATTTGGTAACACCTGACACGCTTCGGGATATGTGGGATTTCTTTCAGAACGAATACCAGTACTATGAACTTTACCCGAGCATTTATGAAGCCATTCCCGAAAAGAGGACACCACAGCCCAGAAGCAAGAACACGCTGATAGACTGTTTTTCAAGAATACGCACATTCTTCCTGTGGTGCTTCGATAACAAATGCACCACAAACAGACCTTTCGACAAGTTTCCGATAGAAGAGTGTACATACGGCACACCTTATTATATAACACTCGAAGAAAGGGACAGGATTTTTAATGCAGACCTTTCTGCCACCCCACAATTGGCAATACAAAGGGATATATTCATATTTCAGACACTGATAGGATGTAGGGTGAGCGACCTGTACCGAATGACCAAACTAAATGTGGTCAATGAAGCCATAGAGTATATTCCCAAGAAAACCAAAGAGGGGAATCCGGTTACGGTACGCGTTCCACTTAACGACAAGGCGAAAGAAATCCTTGAACGCTACAAAGAATATGAGGGGAAACTGTTGCCGTTCATATCCGAACAAAAGTACAATGACGCCATAAAAAAGATATTCAAGTTGGCTGGAGTTGACCGCATCGTAACAATCTTAGATCCGTTGACGCACAACGAAATCAAACGACCAATTTATGAAGTGGCAAGCAGCCATCTGGCAAGACGTACATTTATCGGCAATATCTATAAAAAAGTGAAAGACCCGAACCTCGTTTCCGCACTGTCGGGACACAAGGAGGGAAGTAAAGCTTTCAGACGATACAGGGATATTGACGAAGAAATGAAGAAAGACCTTGTAAAACTATTAGATTGATACTTGTATGGGACAACAAGAATATGATAATTTCAAAAGACTGATAAAGGAATGGCTCGACAGCCATCCGGATGAATATGCCGATTTCGTAGAAGAAATGAACGACAAGAAGTTCAAAGGATTCTTCAATATTTTCAATACGGCTGTAAGGCTTGTTCCCAAATATAAAGAAGCAGCACGCAAGAGAATAGGTGATGATAGAAACCCTGATTTCGAGGAACTGGAAAATGTTCTTTTACAATCAGACCTTGCCGAGAAGATAGTAAATGAGTTTCATACCCCGAACAAGAGAAGCATTGTTCCTGCCATGCTTGCATGGCTCTATTACGGACGAAGCTATGAGTGCATGGTGGAACAGGGTGAGGAACTGACCAAAAGAAAGGATATTCCCACCTTATACAAATGGCTTGTTTCCGGCATGGTCAAATTCATTATCAGAAAAAGCATCGCCAATGGCATGAGAACCAAAGAGGACTGGCAAGTATTCAGGAAGCAACAGAAAGCCATTGAGGAAAACTCTCTCGTGGAATGGGCAATAGAAGAAGATGAAGACATGGACGAGGAAGAAACAGATATGTTGCAGGAAGAACAGCCAAAGACCGCAGGACGCAAAGCCGACACACGCACGTTGCCAGAACTTCTGATAGAAAGGCATGACATACTGATTGAAAGAATTGGCACACGATTGAAAACTCATGCTACGGAAACAGATATAGCACGACTGTTTATCGCACTGGTGGAATACCGATTCATGCGGAAGTGTCCCATCAAGACTTTCAGAAACGCACTGTACGAGCAGTTCAAGGAACAAGAAATCGTCCACGAAAGAGGCATCCAGAAAGCATACAGAAATCTCACTTCTCCGTTTGGAAACAGCAAGAAACTGGTAAAAGACATTGGTGAAGACCATGAAGCCATCGAGGAATTGAAAGCCTATCTATCCAATTGAAGTTCGTTTAATTCGCTTTTCGTTTTTACGAATTTAACGAATTGAATATCATTGTTTTACAATTGATTTTCATTATATATTTGCGCCACTATCCTAATCGGGGTAGTGGCTTTTCGTTTATAATACTGCCGAAACGGGAAGTCTTACAACCGGCAGTTTCAAGAAGCCTATGACAGACATATTGGCAATTATCCAAAACGGAAACGGCAACATCAAGTTGGAAGTAACAGGAGAAGATTTGCTATTATTCTCCAACCAGTTAATCAGCCGTGCGAAGCATGAACTTTCTACCGCCATTGCGGAAGCAAGAAAGGAGAAGTATCTAACCAAAGAGGAAGTGAAAAAGATGTGCGGTGTTTGTGATACCACACTCTGGCACTGGTCTAAGAAAAACTATCTGAAGCCTGTAAAGGTTGGAAACAAGGTCAGATACCGACAATCCGACATTCAGAGAATTTTAGGTGAACACAACCCTTTAATCTAAGCCTATGAAGGAGGAAGAATATATGCGCGTAGGAACAACTTTGTACAAGGTGGTCAATCAGCCATGCGCTAATGGCGGTTATGAAAAGAAACGTGTCGTATGGAACAACAGCACATTACGGCAGGACTATGGAAAGAACTATCTTGCCACCGTCCCCAAGTATGACGGCTTTTGCACCGTTCCCAACCATTTGAACTACCAAAAGGAGATTGAGGGATTTCTGAACCTTTACGAGCCTATAGAGCATAAACCGCAGCAGGGGGACTTCTCCCACATCCAATCCTTGATGCGGCACATCTTCGGGGAACAATACGAGCTGGGTATGGACTATATGCAACTGCTGTATCTACAGCCGACACAGAAGCTGCCTATTGTCCTACTTGTTTCAGAAGAACGCAACACAGGCAAAAGCACGTTCTTGAACTTCCTGAAAGCCGTGTTTGAGAACAACGTGACTTTCAACACCAACGAAGATTTCCGCAGCCAATTCAATTCCGACTGGGCAGGAAAGCTGCTAATCGTTGTGGACGAAGTTTTGCTCAACCGCAGGGAAGACAGCGAACGGTTGAAAAACCTGAGCACCACTTTCACCTACAAGGTGGAAGCCAAAGGCAAAGACCGAACGGAGATTGCTTTCTTCGCCAAGTTCGTGCTATGTTCCAACAACGAATATCTGCCCATACTCATAGACGCAGGAGAAACACGCTACTGGGTGCGGAAGATAATGCCGTTGCAGAGTGATGATACCAACTTTCTGCAAAAGCTAAAAGCGGAAATACCCGCATTTCTTTATTTCCTGACCCAAAGGGAACTATCCACAACACAGGAAAGCCGTATGTGGTTCAACCCAAGACTGACACATACCGCAGCCTTGCAGAAAATAATCCGAAGCAACCGCAACCGACTGGAAATAGAAATGACCGAGTTGTTGCTTGACATCATGTCGAACATGAACGTGGAAAGCGTATCATTCTGCCTGAACGACCTTGTAACCTTGCTACTCTATTCACAGGTCAAGGTTGAAAAGTATCAAGTGAGGAAAGTTGTGCAGGAAGTATGGAAACTTACTTCCGCACACAATTCGCTATCCTACACCGCTTATGAGTTCGCACCCCATCGTGAGTGCCACTATGAGCCGAAAAGGAAAACTGGTCGGTTTTATACGGTCACGAAAGAACAACTGACCGCTATCTAATTATTTTGATGAAATGATGAATAAGGGAAGTAATATATTGCCTTACAGATAGATATGTATTCATCAAACACTCATCAACAACGATTGCTGATGAAAAAAGAAAACATCATTTCTCTTTTGGCAAGCAATCTGATGAGAAAAAGATGAGCCGATATAACGCTGTTTAACAGTGTGTTAAATTCCAAATTCATCAAATCATCATTTTTTCATTCACCAACAAATCCGCAAGAAAATGACAATAGAAGAAGCTAAAAGCATACGAATAGCCGACTACCTGCACAGCTTGGGTTATTCACCAGTAAAACAACAAGGTATCAACCTTTGGTACAAATCTCCGTTTCGGGAAGAGAGTGAAGCATCGTTCAAAGTGAATACCGAACGTGAACAATGGTATGACTTCGGTTTGGGAAAGGGCGGAAACATCATTGCACTGGCTGCACATCTGTACGCTACCGACCATGTACCTTACATCTTGAAACGGATAGCAGAACAGACACCGCACGTGCGCCCGGTATCTTTTTCTTTTGGCAAGCAAAGCTCTTCTGAGCCGAGTTTCCAACAGTTGGAGATTGTTCCGCTGTCATCTCCTGCCCTGCTTGCCTACTTGCAAGGTAGAGGAATAAATACAGAACTGGCGAAAAGAGAATGTAGTGAAGCCCGTTTCACCCACAACGGCAAGCGGTACTTTGCCATCGCCTTTCCCAATGCTTCGGGTGGGTTTGAGGTTCGCAACCGCTATTTCAAGGGCTGCATCGCTCCAAAGGAAATCTCCCACATCAGACAGTCTGGGAAAGCGAGGAATACCTGTTATGTGTTCGAGGGATTTATGGACTACCTCTCCTTTTTGACATTGAGACAAGAGAGCTGCCCAAATTATCCGGAATTGGACGGGCAGGACTACATTGTATTGAACTCAGTATCGAATGTAAACAAGGCTCTCTATCCGTTGGGCAATTACGAACGCATCCACTGCTTTTTAGACAACGACCATGCAGGAATGGAAACACTCCGGCAAATCCGCATGGAATACGGCAGAGACCGATACATCCGGGACGCTTCGCAGATTTACAGAGGATGCAAGGACTTGAACGAATACTTACAGAAACAGGTTGAAAGAAAAAGGCAAGTCCAATCCGTCAAAGGAGTGAGCAGCCAGTCACCGAAAAAGAAAAACGGCTTTCGGTTATAGCCCACTATAACTACACGCTCCGCTTTCGTAGTTGTGGGCTCTCCCGAGGGGATTAGGGCTTTACCCTAATGACCC
>NZ_JAHQVH010000083.1:0-5249 GCF_019052435.1 Bacteroides sp. MSK.20.12
TATTACAAAAGTAATCACTTTAAAGAAAGCTACAAATAGTTACCCCCAAGAAATTTCGGGTGAGCCGGGAAGAGAAAAACAAAGGCAATTTGGAGTATAGGCATAAAAAAAGGAGCAACGCCTTGCTCCAACCTTTGTTAACCTTAAATCTAATACTATGAAAAACACATTGCAAAGATACGGACTATTGCGAAATTAGCAAATAATCCAAGAAAAAAAGTATGTTTTATAACATTGATTAAGAATTTGTATTCTCGAATCTATTTTTATTAAGAGATTTGACCGATTACAGACAAGAGTAAAGCTCCATTATCGTACTATTTCTTTTAGTAGCCTTAATGAGTGGCAACATACCACGCTGTTTCGTTCTTTTTCAAAGCAGCTGCACTAGTGCTTGGATCAGAAATAGTGATACCGGAGAAAGTATTGATTTTTTTTCGTTCTCCATAATAGGAGGATATTGCTGTAAAATAATACTCCGTATTCTTTTTATATGGAACTGTGCGTTTCAGTTGTTCGTTGAATTGCTCCAATAAATCAGGATCGGAGCATAGCTTTGCAACATAATCACCACAATCAAAGAATATGGAAGGTTTATATCCGTCTAAACTCTGCAAAGAAGAAATTAATTCTTCGTTAAACGTATAACGTTGATTTATTTCTTTCATAATGGCCGCCAGATTATCCACTTCCGAGCAATCTGTGACACTGATTGTTCCGCAGGGAGTGACATAATTTGAATAAAAAGAATAGAAACCATCACAAATCTTTTCATAATCTATGTTTCCGATTAAGTACTGGCCGATCTTGTCGTATGGCATACCATAAGCCATAATTTCACTAGTGGATGCTATCAGGTGACTTGTTACGTTTTTAAGGTCATAAGCAACCTCTACTGTCGACATATAGCAGTCGTCGAAAAGGATATACTCCATCTTCAATCCTGCGCTCGATATTCCTTCGGCAAGTGTAGTAATATCCGTCTGATACTTGGATTCTCTGCCTCCGAAGAGACGTGTCATAGGTGTATTCCCATATTCCCAATGTTTTTTGACTGTTTGCAGGCTACTGCGTGATTGCGTTCTTGATACGGGGATCCATCCCATCCCGTGGCATCCGATAATCATTGCATATCGTTTGGCGGGAGAGTAGGTCTGTACATCATTCAGGATAGAAGTGATACCCTCGGCCGTTGTATAGCTGGGAGTCGGATAATTATAGCTTTTTAAAGCCTTCTGCACAGCTGCGCCTTTTTCGTAAGAAAGCTCATAGAGAGTGGCTTTTGTAGCCGTTGTGCACATAAATACGAGAACCCGCTCGTTTTTCAATATATTCTGTCCGATAATACTTTTCAGATCAGCAATATTTTGATAGAAAAAGGAAGTCAGGTCAGTCGACCAAGGCAGATACATAAATACAGTTTGTTCATTATCCGAACGAACCACCGGGTCGGTAGGATCAGGATCTGTCGGATCAGTGTTATCCGTCTGCCTTGTGTTGGGAGATGTAGAAACCGGATCTTCTTTCTCACACGAAATCATGCCGAAAGAAAGAAATAATACGAAGAGGATTGATTTCATCAGACGATAATATTGTTGCATTGTTTCCATTATTCTACTAAGGATTAAATTTTCTTTTTATATATAACGTAAAAAGAGAACTTTTTGATTTGCTTTACCGGGACATAATTGATACATCTCTCTTTGCAAAGTTACTGAAAAATAGCGTAATTCCAATACCGTCATTCATAAGAAAGAACAACTGTTCGGGAAATGGTAACTTAGGAAGTTAAAGAGGAGAGCTTACGTATGGACATAAAAAAAGGAGCAACGCCTTGCTCCAACCTTTGTTAACCTTAAATCTAATACTATGAAAAACACATTGCAAAGATACGGACTATTGGGAAATTAGCAAATAATCCAAGCAAAAAAGTATGTTTCATAACATAGATTAAGAACTGGATATTTCAATTCAAATTTCATTAAGACTTTTTTGTTGCTTTATCGTCCTCCAATCCTTTTAGATTTCATTTCTAGTTAGGTACTCTGAAATCATTCGGAGAGCAACCGGTAACTTTCTTGAATAGCCGGCTGAAATACTGCGGATTCTGGAAACCCAGTTCTTGTGTTATCTGATTAACTGTTTTATCAGTATTCAGCAACCAGTCTTTGGCAATCTCGAAACGTTTGAACTCGATGTATTCTTTAAAAGATTTCCCCGTTTCGTGCTTCAGCAAGTCGTTGAAATATTCAGAAGATAAATGAAGCACGTTAGCGCAATACTCATTTGAAAGCACATCGACAGCCGGTACCGGCTTCGTTTCGAAATGGTTATTTATCATTTTATCAAATTGCTTGATAATCGTTTTATTCACTTCGTTACGTGTAATGAATTGGCGTTCGTAGAAACGTACACAGTAATCCAGCAATAGCTCTATATACTTGGAAACTATTTTTTTGCTGTGGCGATCAATACAACGTTCGAGTTCCTGGTTGATTCTGTCCATAAATTCCAGAATGATCTGTTTCTCGCGCAATGATATATGCAGTGCCTCTTCAGGCTGATAAGAGAAGAAAGTATAGTTATCTATATTAAGTCCGAGCGGAGTGCCACAAATCAGATCGGGATGAAAAGCCAATATCCATCCTTTAGAGGGAAATCTCTTATTTTTTTCTTTCATACTGATAGACTCTCCGGGAGCCAGGCAGATCAAAGTACCGTCCGAGAAATCATAATACTGGTGACCATACACATAGGCCTCACATTTACACTCACTCAATAGAATCGTATAAAAGTCGAACTTGATGTCCGTATGAGGCGACAAGTCAGCCTTTGAGAGATCAATGACACTCACCAGCGGATGTAGTGTTTTGCTTCCCAGACAACAATTGCATTGATGCACGGTTCCTATTTTGAGTACTTTATCTCCCATGATGTTGAGACTCCTGTAGCTAAAAAATGCTTAGTTTCTTTGTTTATATTCGTTCGGGGTGCAACCGACATGCTTTTTAAACAATCGGCTGAAGTGTTGTGGATATTGAAATCCCAGTTCATAAGCCACCTGGCTGACAGTTTGAACACCTTCCAGTATTCTTTCTTTTGCCAGTTCGATAATCCGGCACTGGATATATTCCTGTGCAGTTTTTCCTGTTTCCTTCTTTATCAAGTCTCCGAAATAATTAGGAGAGAGACATGCCTTGTCTGCAAAATATTTCACGGATGGCAGTCCTTCGGTTATTGCCACCTGATTCTGGAAGTATTCGTCCAGCAATTGCTCGAATTTTACGATAATATCTTTGTTCGCCTGATTACGTGTAATAAACTGCCGTTCGTAGAAACGCATACAGTAATCCAGCAGTAGTTCGATGTTTCGCACGATGAGTTGCTTGCTGTGTTTGTCAATAGGATGCTCCAGCTCGATCCTAATTTTATGTATGCAATCAGTTACGATTTCTCTTTCCTGGTCTGAAAGATGCAATGCTTCATTTACCTCATAAGAGAAAAAAGTATAGTTCTTGATATGCTGTCCTAATGAAGTTCCGCGGATTAAATCGGGATGAAACAAAACGCCGATTGACTTGGTGCGGGGAGCAGGTCTGTTGCGGTTGTCTATTCCGCTCACTTGTCCCGGTGCCATACAAACAACCGTTCCTTCCTGATAATCGTAATTCTTACGTCCATAAGTGAGGTCGCCACATTTTGCATCCTTCAGGAACAAGCAGTAGAATCCGATATTCATACGGATATATTCAACTGACCTGGTGGCTTTTGAGAAGTCGATTACATTCACCAAAGGGTGCAATGTTTCCAGTCCAAACAATTGGTCATACTGATCGACGGTTTCAATTTTTGTTATTTCATCCATATGCTTCTGTTATTAATCTGATACAAAGATAAAACATTTGAAGGTATCTTTTTAATTTCATTCAGCAAATCAGTAATATGGGTATAAGAATCAGTAATCTGTATACTACATAAACTTTCGGGCAGAAAAAATAAATGGCAATGATTGCTGGAAGTAAATGATGGAATTGATATATTTGTTCCGGAGAATATAAAAAACAGGTTTTATGAAAGCATTATTTATTGGAGGAACAGGTACGATTAGTACAGATGTAGTAGCATTGGCGCAACAAAAAGGGTGGGAGATTACTCTCCTAAATCGTGGTTCGAAAAAGATGCCGGAGGGAATTCACAGTATCATTGCGGATATTAATGATGAAGAAGCTGTGGCAAAAGCCATCGTGTCCGAACATTACGATGTGGTTGCACAGTTCATTGGCTATACGGCAGAAGACGTGAAGCGTGATATCCGCCTGTTCCAGAATAAAACGCGGCAATATATCTTTATCAGCAGTGCCTCTGCCTACCAAAAGCCATTGGCCGATTACCGCATAACCGAAAGCACCCCATTGGTCAATCCCTATTGGCAGTATTCCCGTAACAAGATAGAAGCGGAAGAAGTGCTGATGGCAGCCTATCGCACAAACGGTTTCCCTGTTACAATCGTCCGTCCCAGCCATACCTACAACGGAACAAAACCTCCCGTATCTGTACATGGCGATAAGGGAAACTGGCAGATCCTAAAACGAATCCTTGAAGGTAAACCTGTTATTATCCCCGGCGACGGTTCTTCTTTGTGGACATTGACTCACTCTAAAGATTTTGCCAAAGGTTATGTAGGACTGATGGCGAACCCTCATGCCATTGGGAACGCTTTTCATATCACTACCGATGAAAGCATGACCTGGAATCAGATTTATCAAACCATTGCCGACGCGTTGGGTAAACCTCTGAATGCATTACACGTAGCCTCCGATTTCCTTGCCAAGCATAGCGATCATTATGATTTCAGAGGTGAACTGTTAGGAGATAAAGCAGCTACGGTAGTCTTTGATAACTCGAAGATAAAGCGGTTGGTTCCTGATTTTATATGCAACACTTCCATGGCAGACGGATTACGACAAGCCGTACACTATATGCTTTCCCATCCGGAATCACAAATACCCGATCCGGAATTTGATTCATGGTGTGATCGTATTGCCAACGCAATAAGTGCGGCAGATAAGGCCTTCGAGCTTTCCTAATTCTGTGCCGAACTTACTTGATTTAATTCCGGACTGTCTGATCTAATCTATAGGACTACTTGATTTTATTTCAGACTTCCGGGGTTTTATATTGAAGTACCTTATTTAGGGATATTCCTAAAATAATAAAATTTAAGGCAACTAATTCATTGCGAGTTAGTT
>NZ_JAHQVH010000011.1:0-142857 GCF_019052435.1 Bacteroides sp. MSK.20.12
GCACACCATTTTCATAGATCGCATCGTCAAAGTAATCAGTAGTTGTGGTCTTTCCGGCTATTACGTGCGTTGTTCGGAACTTTGTTCCTTTGGCATCATAAAGATAGGAAATAACACCTCCATCCTCAAACTCTATACGGCTGGGTAAATTTAAACAATTATACTGAATTTCAGAAATCTTTTTGTTTAAATCTTGTATTAAATTTCCGTTTGAGTCATAATAGTATTCGACCGGCAGATCTGCTCCATCTTTAAATTCAAAATTATCAGCATGGGCAGAACCTGTTACACTATCAGATACAGCCTTCAATTGATTTCCATTATAACTCATGACAAGGTTATCTATTAAGCCATCTTCATCCTCTGATCTCTTTCCGCATCTTTTAATACCAAGGATATTCCCATTTTTATCATACCCGGTTATCTCTTCATTAAAACGATCCTGATTGACATTCAAGCCTTCACCTTCACCATATACAGCACGAAGCAGGCGGCTTCTGCCATCATACATAAATTTATAACCTCTTTTCACGCCATCAGCCTCCCATGTCATACTACTAATATTTCCATTATAACAGGGATCACCCAATCCGTCCACATAATGCAATTGTTCTACAAACCCTGCATTACTATCAATACCGGTCAGCCAGCTACGTATATTATAGGCATTTTCTGTAATTACTGAATCTTTTCCATGAATACGTTCCAGTCTTTTTAGCCTTCCTAACTTGTCATAACCATACAACAGATCGACAGTATCCTTACCTACGACACAATGTCTTTCGTGAATCAGCCTTCCTGCACGATCATAACTATACAATTTATTTAAAACTCCTCCTTCGTATTCCGAGCAGACACTCACAGGCTGCTTGAGAATATTAAAAAGCGATTTATTTACTTTCTTATTTCCACCCGATGTCGTCTTACGTTCCTGAATCAAATTATGATAATAATCATAATAATAACTGGCATATTGGTATTCTTCCGTTCCCAATATTCGAACGATACTTCCTGTTAGCTGTTCTTTGCAATGAGGTGAACTCTGGCTATTCTCATAGCGTTCCCCGTAATTATTATCAAATACATACCATAGTGAAGACAAAGAATCCGGCAATAAGTTCTGATATTCATAAGTATCATAAAAATAAACCTGTTGTATGTCCAAATAATGATTCTGCAATCCATAAATAGTATATCCATAGCAAGGCAAATCTATATTTGAAGTAAATTCAGCATAAATATCCTCTGAAGCACAATTCTGAAAATCAGGCGTACCGCGATAAACACCGTTCAACACAGAGCGCCCCGACAAATCTTCCAAATGAAAAGCCCATTCATTATTTGCCCGTTCTTTTCCATTTTGAGTAAAAATCAACCGGTCGCAACGATCATACACTAATTCCACCCACTCGCAACCAGGCTGTTTTTTCCCAACACAACGGTTACGGGTATCGTACTTATACAAGAAAGCATAATCGGATAAAACAGAAGCACTATCCGTAAGAGAACCTGAACAAAAATTGGCAGAACACATCGGAGGAAGAACAACTCGTAAATTTCCGAATATATCATATATATAGTATGTGTCATCCATTCCTTCATTACCATTTATACTGCGAATCAGCACGATCCTTCCTTCTTTATCCGTAAATTCATACCTTACATAATTGTCTTCATCAACCTCTTTTACGACATATAGTTCCCCGGAAGCATAGGTTCCTGCACAACTAACAAAAAGTCGTGTTCTATCAGTCGGCACGGTATAACGCAAGCACACCAATGAATCGCACAAGTCCAGCAAGGTAGTATCTTTAGATACATTTGTTAAATATCTGCTATTAATCCCTTTTCCCCGATTATGCCATTCCATACCCGGACCATATCGGCTCTCCACTCTCCCTATAGCCGAATTTTCATATAACGTTTTTGTATAAGGCATAACATCGTTTCCATTAGACAAGACGGAACTATTCTTCAACTCTTCCGCTTCGACAAATGCACCACAATTGCCGGGTTCCGATACCCCAGGCAGCCATTCTCTAAACAAGCGTCCCATTTTATCATACTCTGTAATTGACAACAGATCCGTATCATCAACACTATGCTTCACTTTGACATTCTCAATAGAACGCCCCAAACCGTCAAAATATTCAACATCATCCCTGAACCCCATTCCATCCGGAGTAGTATAAGTACGCGTATGTATGTAATTCTTTGACGAAAGATTCAATCTCTCACGCACCTTTATAGACACAATATTCGAAGTATATACATCAACCCCGTCATTAGCCATCATTCTGAAATAAGTGGTTTGATACAACGGACCCGGCTGATATACTGTTCTCAAATCCGGTACATCAAAGACATCCACCCAATGTATCTGGTCATGACTGTATTGCCACCATCTGAACAAATCATCCCTTGTCCCGTCATTCTCGACCCAAATGCCACGAGAAGTCTCACCTGAATCAATCGGTTCTTCATGCATAGAGGAAATAAACAAGAATACGTCATCAAAAAAGTTCCAGTTCTGTTCAACTTTTACGGTAACTTTATACTTCTGGTAATTATTCATGTCTACAGAAAAATTGCTATTACGTGAAAATCCACGATACAGAAGTTCAATCTGCCCGCTACGGTGATCTCCAAAATTTCTCATAACTTCTATTTTTACAGTAGCAGGATGATCAGTATTTTCCCATCCGGTATACAGGAAACTACACCAATCAGATGTATTTTCTCCAAGCCATAATTCTGTACAGATAAAATCACCAGGCAGCGAAGGACAATGCTTGATAAGATCAATATAAGCCTCCCCGCCTCTATTGGTAAAAGACAAAGGTTCTGTGAGCCTTTTCACTCTAATATCCGAAGAATATGCAACCAAGGTACCACTTACAACCTTTCTTCTGATATATACCCCTTCCGCTCTGTATGTATTGAAAAGTTGGGATGAAACCAAGCATCCCCCCTCATAGTCAGATTGAGCAAGCCGGGTAATCTCACTCCATTCATTTGAATCAGTATACCGGTATTCCCACGATATAGAATAAGTCCCGTTCCCCCCTGAAGGAGAAACTACGTCTTTAAGTAGAATATCATTCCCAAAATATTGATGATAGCCGATTTTTCCCGCAAATAAAGGAGTGACAGTATTATTTTGTGCCGTTAGACAAGTGCCTGTACCCAACAATATGAATAATATTATGATCCGAAGTTGTTTTATCATAGCTTATAATTGTATTTAAATTCCTGAATTAATTGTTTTCTTCCGTTTCTTTCCAAATAAGATTCTTTAAGGTACCCAAACTGATCATAGCCATATTTAGTAGTAAAGCCATCAGAAGTAGTTATTGAAGTAACCCCGACGTACGGTTTATACAGAAACGTTTTAATAAAGACCGGATGGTTATCTCTAAAAGCCATCCGTAGTTTATTTAGCTCACGCTCTAATTGATATTCTCCATACCCTTGCAGATAGGATAAATCATTATTTTCATGACCTAAAACGCTTTTTACAGAGTCGTATGTCGCCCCTTGTATTTCCGCTATAGGATATTTATAATTATATCCCCATATATAGCAGGTATGATTATTATTTTTATCAACATATTCTAATATATTTCCTTTTTTATCATACGAAACATAAGTCATTTCTCTTTTCAGCCCAAGGGGTCCATCGTGAGATACATCAACATAAGCAGGTAATAGCAGATTTTGATACAGTCCATATTTTATCTGTTCACGATAAACTTCCTCACCATTATATTCGGTTATAGTTTCAACCGGATAATCGAGCATATTCCTTTCTACCATAAGATTACTTATGGCATCTGTATAGTTATAGGGGTACTTTATATTCTTTATCCTACAATCACCACCACCATTTTGAGAGGTACGAATAACTTTTATCAACTGGTTCTTATCATCATAGACATAACCTTCCTCTGAAACAACTGTTCCCCCATCAAAATATTCACTAACGACTTTCTTACTCAACAAATCCCTTCCGGACATGACCGAGTAAGTCATATATTTGAAAAGAGATGGCCTGGAAAGCTCGATCGTATGAGCAAAATCATACGTATCCTGATAAACAGGAATAACAACTTGCTCCATTTTAATTCCTCCGTCCATAACCAAACCAGCGCTTCTACAATAGGTATAATCTTCCTTTTTAACTAAACATCCGTCCGAATTAAAGTACCGGCATGATGCTATGTTAGTCTTTATTCCATATTGATATCTGTGTATATAAGATTTCCATCCCCTGTTATTCAGTAAATCAGGGCTTCCTACATATTTCTCATTAGTATTTTCAGGCATCACATCTATGTAAAGAGGTTGAAGCAGGTTAAAAAGATACGAAATCTTATTTTCACCCTTTTCCTGTTTATTATATACATGTACTTGCGGATATTCTACGAAAAAATTACTACTAATGTTAGCATCTCCAAAAGCCACCGGAGAATAAATACGTGAGCAAAATGAGACATAATCATAAAGCCCTGGAGATGTTCTATATTGTATTCTGTTCTGTTTCACATCTGCAAAGGTTTCACAACTCAAATGAAAACTAGGAACACCAATTCCATCCTCATTTTCTCCATATTTATACCTTTGCTCATGTAAATTGCCATTATCATCATAAGTTTTAACATTACTCAATCTGATACCGGCCCCCTTCACACGAGCGGAATTCAATAAATACTCATTGGGTTCATATATGAATTCTTGTGACCCACCGGTAGGAAAATATATCTTCTTCAAAGAAAAAAGATGTGCTTTTGTGTTATCCGAATCATTTTTGAAGTTCACATTTGGAATAATCTGGGATAACTTCTTGATTACATCGCCATGTAAATTTGTTCCAGGGACGGGTTTAAAAAACACAAAACTATCATCAACAAATTCACGACTTATTATCGGTAAATAAACCTTATCCAGTTGTGCAGAAGAATACAAATAATACCCCCATAAATCAAATGTATAATGTGTATCATCATATTCACCCAATCCTAAATTAGAAGGCGTATAATACGACAAATAATATTTTTGGCCATCCATTTCCAGCCTGTCTAAAAAGAAATGCGGTCGTTTGTTCATCCCGGAATATAAGAGGCTGATTTGTTTAATAACATCACCAGACTGTTTATCGACCACGGTTATACTATCTACCGCGTTGGAATGAATGCCACCTGCTGACGCACGAAAGAAATTCACTTTTATTCCATTCGCCTCAATTCCTGACAATAAGAAAGTTGTATAGTTGGGCAAAGTTATATTAATATTCAGTGTAGTACTTAGATCATATTCTTGTTGTACCTGAACATCTCCTTCATCTTCTACGTACATACGATAGGCATAAGAATCACTTACAGACAACGTCTTATATTCCGACTCTGTAATAGAACGGTCTGTATATTCGACATAATCAAAACGAACCGTATCATTTTTTGCCGTTACAATACTTTTCAGAGCCCATCCTGTAGTTCCCGACGAAATATCCGTTCGATACGCGTCTTCATGAACATGTTCGCCGGCATTACCACCATAATTATAAGTAACACCATGTCCATCAACAATTTGAAATCCAGTCAACAATCTTCCTGTTAAGATAGGAGTAATTTGGCAATTTATCTTTTCCAGGATTTCAACCTTATCCAATGTAGACGGATCCGGAAAAACAAAATGTCCACTCTCGCTTAATGTACTAAATGTAAAAATATCACATCCCTGGTCCCGCGATGCGACAGAGAAATAGGAGACATTACCCATTATTCCAGACGAAAAAGCAGACAGATATTTGTCTACATCAATATGATTATTCAATTTATTTAAATCATCAAATAATGTAGGCACTCTTTTCATTGCTTCATCGGCATAACCAATAATTGTTCTGGACACCCTTGCAGCAGGGGATAACGTCCATCCCACTCCGACATCACCAGACGGCTGTTTATATTTGATTCCACAAGTGTTGTACGAGATATTAATGGGAACATTAAAATCTTTCATCTCAATATTATATAAATTGATATCAATAGTCTTTTCTCCACGGGATGAAATATTATTATTAAAATATTTCTCATAAAAATTTTCTATTAGCTGACTTTGGGGAGAAGACGGTATCACATCCGGTGACTTAAACTGCTGCGCCATAGCAATTGAGTAACTGAAAGTCATTACAATGAGTAAAAAAATCTTCTGCATATATATTGTTTTCTGCATTTTAATAAATATTTTTATATTTCTAATTATCTATCGTTCAATTAATTATCTAACCATCAAAATTGTGGGACGGCGCGCACGTCCCACAATTCAACTAATTACAGATTCATCGCGTTAGCGCCCAAAACGCCAGCCAAAGCTGAAGCCACTGCGATAACCACCTTCAGGATCATATCCCATACTGATTTCTTCATTGCCATCATTTACCTCCTTTCTGTTCTTTAATGTGTTGTGTTACTCTGTGTTCTTTCGTGTTCTTATTCTTAGTTCCGGTAGCAGACTCTCCGAACTCATTGAATTCCTTTGCCACCTCAAAGCACGGGCACTGTTTAATCCATTCTTCCGGCTCTATCTCACCGTTTCCATTGAGATCCGGCGAAAGATCCCGGTGTCCGCATACCCGGCAACCGGGAAATTTCTCCTGTAGTTGCCCAACGAGTTGCCGGAGCGTAGCCCGTTGTGCCGGAGTCCGGGTATCTGCCGGGCCTCCCCGGCAATCCAGACCACCTTCATAGCAGATACCTATCGAGTGAGCGTTGAAACCTTTGGCGTGTGCTCCGATGCGTTCCACGGGCCGGGTAAGGTGCACTGTTCCATCCTTCCGGATGTAGTAGTGATAGCCTGTTCCGTTAAATCCGCGACGCCGGTGCAACCGGTCCAAATCTTCCGGAGAAAGTGTACAATCCTCCCTCGTGGCGCTGCAATACACCACAATCAAGTTAATAATCCTCATGTTAGTGAATGATTTCTAGTTTAGTTAAAAGCCAAATGTTTAGTTAAGCCTACGAAGTTTGTCGTTTACATTTTGTGTACTCCTCACTGCCGTGACGTCATTTATGCAGCCGGATCGGGCGCTTCTCCGCCTCCTTCATTACCGCCTCCACCGGGCTTGTCGCTTCCACCGGAGTTACCGCCTCCTGCACTACTTGCATCGGAAACAAGTTTATCATAACGGGCACACTTCGCACCGGTCACCATCGAACGGGTAGCGGTAGTACGGTCATGATTCTTAGTCGTTGTCGGTTGGAAGCGGACGGTAAGTGTAGCCTGTGCAGCCGACACTTCGTCAGAGGTTTCCACACCTTTGCCACGAGCCACCATCACCATACGGAAGGTACCAAGACCGTCCACGCTTACGCTTTCCGAAGATTGCAAGTGTTGCCCCATCACCGTCACTAGGTTGTCGAGTGTGTTTTTTACGTCACCCGGAGAGAGGGAAGAGTAGGCTGCTATTTCTTTCGAAAGTTGTGCGGAATCTACGTTTCCCGAACGTACAACTCGGGGATAGAAGAGTTTTTTACCGCTTTTTTTGTCTTCCAGAGTTGACTGGAAGGGTTTGTACAATACTGGCATAATTGTAATAGTTTTTAGTCGTTAATAATTCTAGTTTGTCTGTGTCTTTAAGCTTATCGACAATGCAAATATAAGACCTTATTTCTGTCTGTGCAAGAGATTTTAAAAGTGTGCGTTAATAAATTCGTTAATATGAAAATTCGTTACTATACTACTAATTTACAATACATTATATAATATAATAGCATCATAATCCTCATTAATTCAGTTATTCAGGACACTCAACAAATAATGACCGGGCAGTTTGATCTTTCCGGCACTTGCCCGAATGACACCGAAACCCTTCCAAACCTTACCACCGATTTCTCCGTAATTACTTTTCAGCACGATTGCATACTGTTCGGAGGGAGGAATATGATAAAGACGAAGGTTATCCAACAGTCCGGAAAGGTTGCGCGGGTGTCCGTCAGCAGGAGCTTGCATCCGGTCAATATCCGACTGTGTCAGTTCACGTTTCTTCTTCGCCGGTTTTCTGTTAGAAAAATTTCCTCCCTCTTCTTCCTCATCCCCTCCTTTGGGCAAAGGAGGGTTAGGGAGGATGTTTTCTTTCCTTTCTTTTTCTTTTCTTTTTATGAGGGTGCTTTTTGTTGCAGTATCCGGGGATTCTGTTACAGTATCGAGGGTTTGCGTTACAATATCCGGGGTTTCTGCAACAGCATCCGAAAGGGTGGAGTGTACGGTTTCCTCATCCGGCAGCAGACAGTAGTCCGGAGAAATATGACGGCGGCTGCGACGTTTAGTGATAAAAAGGAACTGCCGCTGAATGTCGGCGGAAGTCAGGATGCCGTAACGTTCGTAGAGAGAGGAATCGAAGAAACCGTACTCCACAAACAGACGAAGCACCCGGCGGACACTATCGTTGTCCGTGCTGAAGAGCTGGTCGGAGAGTTCGTCATAGAAGTCATCGTCGACATGAATATAATAACCCTCGCCCGAATATAGATAAGACAGGGTATAGAGCAGGATCGTGAAGGCAGAATCGCCTTCACGCTTCATCACACGGCGTACGACACGGTCGTGCATAAAATCGGTATTCAAAGGGAAATAGTCAAGCCCTTGTTTTATTCGTCCCATGATATAAATTGTTTTTATAAATCAGTCTGCCAATTCTAATTTTGATCCTGATTTTGATTCTAATTCCAATTCAAAGACTGATCCGGATTGGGATTCAGAACCTGATTCGTATTCAAATTCCGATTCACGGACTTTCCGCCTTTTCCGTTCAATGCTGGCAGCTACGGTTTCAAGGGCATGCAGAATAAGTTCCCGCCGCAACGTGGGATCTTCCGTAGAGGTAATTACCGGATAACTGCTTTCCCTGTCGCATGCCAGGGAGCGTTTCTCGTTCTTCCGGTGGTTCCGGCTGACAGTTTTACGACATTCCTTACAGTAGTTGCCGGGAAGACCGGTTTTCTTATTGATATAAAAGGCACTTGCCGGAAGAGAGCGTTTGCAACATCCGCAAACGCACAGTGTTTGTACTTTTGAACTTTTCATTTTGTTATCCAATTATAAATTATAAATGCTAGTTTTTATCAGTCAGGTCTGTAATCATCCAAATACGGAGTATTCGTATACAATATGTTATCCTTTTGTTATCCTATTGCCAGGTATTAACATCTGGCATTTCAGGTATTAATGGTTAGAGAAATAGCTATTAACATTTGAGGAAATAGCTGTTAACAGGTATCAGCAAGCTTTCCGCAGGTGGCGGATGAGAAATTTTCAAGGTTTCGGTGTTTTTCTTGAAGTTTTGCATGGCATATCCGTTTTTAATTTATATTTTTGAAACGTTTTCTATTAATCAATGGGACAAAGATAGAATATTTTTTCATAAATAAAACATTAGTTTTCATTTTTAATCTTAATTATTTTACAAGTCATTGATTATAAACATATAGTAAACACGTTTTTTAGTCAGCCATTTTATAGCTGCCATTTATAAATCCGGGATTAGTCTTTTAAATAAAAAAACAGAATGGATACAAATTTGGATGTATTAGGTATCATCAAGCGTGCCAAACAGGCGTTAAACCTAAAAAGAGACAGCGAACTAGCTGAATATCTGGGAGTTTCGAGAGCCACAGTCACCAATTGGGGCGCACGAAACAGCATCGATTTCCGCTTGTTGCTCGACAAATTGGGGGACAAGGTAGACTACAACTGGCTATTATTGGGAAAAGGAAATCCGAAACATCAGCCGAGACATTGCGAAAGCGAACTGGTGCAGGGAGAAGTCGAGATTATACACAATCCGAAAACACCCGAACCAATAGACGACCGTAGCGTGACATTATACGACATTACGGCAGCAGCGAACCTGAAAACATTGTTCACCAATAAAAAGCAGTATGCACTGGGGAAGATATTGATTCCCAATATATCCGTCTGCGACGGGGCGGTCTACGTCAACGGAGACAGCATGTACCCTATATTGAAATCGGGAGACATTATCGGATATAAAGAAATCAGCAGTTTCGACAATGTCATTTACGGGGAGATATACCTGGTGTCGTTTATGATTGACGGAGACGAGTATCTGGCAGTAAAGTACGTAAACCGTTCGGAGAAAGAAGGTCATCTCAAACTGGTGAGTTACAACACACACCACGAACCGATGGATATTCCATTCGCGTCCATCAACGCAATGGCGATTGTGAAGTTCTCCATCAGGAGACACATGATGATGTAAGTTTCACCACAGAGGACACAGAGGACACAGAGGAACACTGATTTTTTATATTAATCCTCAAAGCCTCCACAGGATGTGTTGTATAAGCGCAGTTACCACATACCGTACAGGCAGTCACAACTACAAGACAGCCACGACTATGAGAATAAGACCTCTGCGTCCTCTGTGGTGAAATCAGATTTCTTCCCCTTTCAGCGTAGCCGAACTAGCCTCCGTGATACGCACATTGACGAAATCACCGACACGATGCGTACCTCTGTCGAACACCACCACACGGTTTTGTTCCGTACGGCCGAACAGTTGATCGCGCGAACGCTTGGAAACACCTTCCACAAGCACTTCATACGTCTTTCCGATGCAACGCTGGTTGGATTCGGCAGACAGACGGTTCTGTAAAGCGATAATCTCATTCAGGCGGCGGACTTTCACCTCTTCGGGCACATTATCTTCAAGATGTTTGGAAGCATACGTTCCCGGACGCTCGGAATATTTAAACATGAAAGCAGCATCGTACCCACACGCTTCCATCAGCGAAAGCGACATGGCATGATCTTCTTCCGTTTCAGAATGAAAACCGGAGAAAATATCGGTAGTCAGTCCGCAATCGGGGATGATGCGTTTGATAGCTGCCACCCGGTCCAGATACCATTCACGGGTATACTTACGGTTCATCAGTTTCAGGATGCGGGAACTACCGCTCTGCACAGGCAGATGAATATGTTTACATACATTCGGCACTTGTGCAATCACCTCCAACGTTTCGTCACTCATATCCTTCGGATGGGAAGTCGTGAAACGAATACGCACCCCCGGAGCGGCTTCGGCCACTGTTCGGAGCAACATCGGGAAGGTAACCACTTCTCCTGTCGGCCTCTCAAAACGGTATGAGTTGACATTTTGTCCCAACAGGGTGACTTCTTTATAACCTTTTGCCACCAAATCTGCCACTTCATTGAGGATGCTTTCCACGTCACGGCTACGCTCACGTCCGCGAGTATAGGGAACGATGCAATAAGTGCAGAAATTGTTACAACCACGCATGATGGACACAAAGCCGGAAATATGATTGCCACAGATACGCGACGGAATCACATCCCGATAAGTTTCGGTAGTAGAAAGCTCCACATTGATTGCTTTCTCGCCAGTCTCTACGGCAGCAATCAAATCGGGCAACGTCAGGTAAGCATCCGGACCGACTACCAGGTCGACATGATGATTCGTTATCAGATCATCCTTTACCCGTTCGGCCATACAACCCAGTACACCCACAATCAGGCGCTTTTTCTTTTTCTTCAGCGAGTGGAAAAACTCCAGGCGGTTCAGGATCTTCTGCTCCGCATTGTCGCGGATAGAACAAGTGTTCATAAACACAGCGTCAGCCTCTTCCAGCGTTTCAGCTACGGAATATCCCGCCATTTGCATCACCGATGCAATCACCTCACTGTCGGCTACGTTCATCTGGCAGCCGTATGTTTCGATAAACAACTTCTTGTTGTCATCAGTCATTTCAGTTGCGGATTTAAAGTCCGCTCCCGTTAATTCGTTCATACTCAAATCTTAGTTTAAAAATTCGGATGCAAAGATACGGCTTCACTTTCAATAAGTGGTTAATTGACACAGAAATAACGCAAAAATTGATGATTTGGCAATCAAATTTGTAATTTATGTTAAGAGGATAAACATTTTCCATCCATATACTTGGCAATTTTAAATTTATTTTTCACATTTGTGCAATGAAAGAAACATTAGATTTTTTCATAGTTAAGGTTTAGGTTAAAAAAATTAAGGGGAGCTGTGAAGCTGCCCTTTTTTCATGCCCAAATGTTAGTTCAAACCAGATAAAATGCCTACCTTTGGCGGATAACTATTTAGATGTGAAGCACAATGGAAGATTTTTTGAAATTTCTCTTGATAGCAGGCGTCATTCTTGTGGGAATATTCAAAGAGGTGAATAAAAACAGCAAGGCGAAAAAGGCTAAAGCCAAGCACCCCGTTCCCCCAATGCCATCTCCGGTTGAAGTAAACCCCGATGCCGTTCCCATACCCGAAGCATGGGGCAGCCCCAAATCCCTGGACGAACTGCTCCGGCCGATTCCTCGCGAACAACCGGCTTCCAAACAATTTTCCAAACAGCAAACTTCGAAACAAAAAAAGAAAAAAGAAGAAGTATCCGTGGCTGCATCTCTTGCAAACAGCGCTGCACAAGATGAACGGAACAGCCGGCAAGGTGCTCATTACAACACTCCCCACGACTCACCCGACAATAAAGAAGATTTTACGATTCATTCGGCAGAAGAAGCTCGCCGAGCCATTATCTGGGGAGAAATACTTCAACGGAAATATTGAGGGAAATTGAAATTATAAAGACATATCAAGCACGGATTACGATGTCGCTCTATGCAATCCAACTTTTCCGGAAGCCATGAAATCCGTGTAACCCGCGCCTGATATCTTATCCGAAAAGCGAATAGAATTATTAACTTATTAAATATCAACTGTATTTTAACACGAAATTTACTATTTATGTCACTCAATCGTATTTCGGCAGCGGAAGCTGCAAGCCTGATTAAACATGGCTACAACATCGGCCTAAGCGGATTTACTCCCGCCGGAACGGCCAAGGCTGTAACAGCCGAACTCGCAAAAATTGCTGAAGCAGAACATGCGAAAGGAAACCCGTTTCAAGTAGGAATTTTTACAGGAGCATCGACAGGAGAGTCCTGCGACGGCGTACTGTCACGTGCCAAAGCGATCCGCTACCGCGCCCCTTATACTACCAACGCTGATTTCCGCAAAGCTGTGAACAACGGAGAGATTGCCTACAACGACATACACCTCTCACAAATGGCACAGGAAGTGCGCTACGGATTCATGGGCAAAGTGAACGTGGCCATCATCGAAGCCTGTGAAGTGACTCCGGACGGAAAGATTTATCTGACTGCCGCTGGTGGTATCGCTCCGACCATCTGCCGTCTGGCCGACCAGATTATCGTGGAGTTGAACAGCGCACACAGCAAATCCGGCATGGGTATGCACGACGTATACGAACCGCTCGACCCGCCTTACCGCCGCGAGATTCCTATCTATAAACCGAGTGACCGTATCGGGCTCCCTTACGTTCAAGTAGACCCGAAAAAGATTATTGGCGTAGTAGAAACCAACTGGCCGGACGAAGCCCGTTCTTTTGCCGCTGCCGATCCGTTGACCGACAAAATCGGACAGAATGTTGCCGACTTCCTCGCTGCCGACATGAAACGCGGTATCATTCCGTCTACTTTCTTACCCTTGCAATCGGGTGTAGGAAACATCGCCAACGCCGTTCTCGGTGCATTGGGACGTGATAAAACGATTCCTCCATTCGAAATGTACACAGAGGTAATACAGAACTCCGTGATCGGACTGATTCGCGAAGGACGTATCAAATTTGGTAGTGCCTGCTCACTGACTGTAACAAACGACTGTCTGGAAGGCATTTACAACGATATGGATTTCTTCCGCGATAAATTGGTTCTCCGTCCGTCGGAAATCTCAAACAGCCCGGAAATAGTACGTCGTCTCGGTATCATTTCTATCAATACAGCCATCGAAGTCGACCTGTACGGCAACGTAAACTCTACCCATATCGGCGGAACAAAAATGATGAACGGTATCGGTGGTTCGGGAGACTTTACCCGCAACGCTTACATCTCTATCTTCACTTGTCCGTCTGTGGCTAAGGAAGGTAAGATCAGTGCAATCGTACCGATGGTATCCCACCACGACCACACGGAGCACGATGTCAACATCGTTATCACCGAGCAAGGTGTTGCCGATCTTCGTGGCAAGAGTCCGAAAGAACGTGCACAAGCCATCATCGAAAACTGTGCTCATCCTGACTACAAAGAGCTTCTTTGGGATTACCTCAAACTGGCCGGCAACCGCGCGCAGACTCCACACGCTATTCAGGCTGCACTTGGTATGCACGCAGAGTTGGCTAAAAGCGGCGATATGAAGAATACCAATTGGGCTGAATACGCCAAGTAAATAGAATATAGGATTTACAATATTCGATTCTAAACAAGTATAATTGTATTCTCTGGTAAACAAAATCCAACGATTTTTGCTTATTAGAGAATACAATTATCTTTTTATAGAAAAATCAATAAGTTATAGAAGAATCAATAAGCCCTCCATGGAGAGTAGATACTTAGCCTTTGACAACATAGAAATCGGATTCAACAACGAAATTCCACTTGGGTTGTTTTTGGGGGTGTCAAAACACTTTTCTTTAGGAAAGTGCTTCTGCTGCACAGAGCTTTAGCAGGGGTAAGTCTTTCAATTTGAGTATTATGACACCATCTATTTCCCAATAATCACCTCACACACCTTATCCTGAAATGCCCGTGCCTTAGCCGCCGAAAGCACATTCTGGTTCATAATGGCAAAGGCTACTTCATGTCCGTTTTTCATCTTCAGATAGCCCGCAAGCGCATTTATTGCCGTAAACGAGCCTGTTTTGGCATGAACATTCCGGAAGGCAGGAGTACCTTTCATCCTGAATTTCAATGTTCCGTCCACCCCGCCAACGGGAAGAGATTTATATAACATCTGAAACACCTCTGTTTGCGAGTACGCATATTTCAGAAAGTCCACCAGCAGGGCAGGAGAGAGGTAATTATAATTGGACAGTCCGCAACCGTCGGCAATCTTATAGTCTTTCGGGTCATGCCCCAGGCGACGGATCAATTTCATAATCTCGACAATACCATCTTCGGCAGCTACCTGCTTCTTTCCCGTAGCCTGCGCCCCTAAGCGACAGAGCAATGCTTCCGCATTGAGATTATCACTCTCTTTCATCAACTGGTTCAGCGCTTTCTGCACGGGAGTATTCCAGCAAGCCATCCGTTCTACAGTCACACTATCACGAGGCAATTCGGCAAAGCCATACGACTGGGGAGTCGTGATTCCTTTCCCACGAAGACGCTCCAGGAAAGTATGCATAAAGAAACGGGGAGAGTCGTAGATGTTTACATCGTCCTTCCTGATTGAAGTGACATTTCCCGAAACAAGGAGATTGTTTCCATTCGTCAACCAGTCTCTCGTGAAAGAGAATTTCCCGGCAGAAGAGGTACGCGTTTTCGTCTGATTCGTCACTGTATAATAGGAGGATACAGGTTGACAGGAAACACTCGCGGTATCTCCCTGCACCGTAGAGGGAACAACAGAAACCTGTACAGTCCCCTTGCAAAACATCAGTGGAGACAAATAGGGCTGATAGCCCGCAGGGGTATCGTCCCATGCCCATCCACTACCCCAATAAAGAGAGTCTTTCATCGAAACATCGCCGTACACCTGTCCGTTAATCACCGAAAAAGGGAAAGTGATTACCTCTTCTATCAATGAATCCATCGACTGGCTGTTAAATTCAGGATCGAATCCGCCTACCACATACAGGTTGCCTTGCAAAGTATCATGCTCTATCACGCCATCGTGCCATACTTCCGTGCGGAAAGGCTCGTTGGCTTCGAGGCGGGAAAGTGCGGTAATAGCCGTCAGCAGCTTCATAGTAGAGGCAGGACGGGAAAGTTTCTCCGCACGATAGTTATAAAGTGATTTCTTAGCCGTCAGATCGTAGACGGATATACCGACCTCGGATGCTTCGGGGAGCATCTTCTTGATAAGCGAATCTATCCGGGAGAAATTTTGTTGTCCCCAAAGTGGCAACAAACAAACTGAAAGGGCGACCAACAAAAGACTTTTTTTCATACAATACAGTTTATGACATCAACAAATGTACAATGACACATCACCATACAAACTATTGCCAATAAGGCCGGAGTGATTATATATTTTCTCATCATATATTTGATTTTATCAGTAAGATACCCGCATCAATGAACGATCGCAGATATCGGAATCCGTTTATAACACTTCCCGGAAAATCTCTCCTACCGTAGGATGCGGGAAAACAATCTTTTTCCATTGCGCTGCCGTCAATCCGAGCTCAATGGCAGTGCCCGCAAGAGTGATAATCTCCGAAGCCGGATTGCCCAATACATAGGCTCCAATCACCCGTTGCTGTTCATCCAACAATACTTTGCAGACTCCGTTCACGCCCTCATTCTCCGCCACAAAACGACCGGAGTAAGCCATCGGAAGTTTGATAACCTGATAATTGATTCCTTTCGTTGAGGCCGATTCCTCCGTTTCACCCACTCCGGCAATCTCCGGATTGGTATAGACTACGCCCGGAATAGCCCGATAACTCATGGCATCTTCCTTTCCCAAGATGGAATGTACGGCAACTTCCGCTTCACGAACAGCCGTATGAGCGAGCAAAGAGAATCCTGTCAGGTCACCACAAACATACACGCCCGGCACAGAAGTCTGCATCTTTTCATTAACTCTGATAGCGCCACGCTCTGTCTTCTCCAAATTCAAGTTTTCGAGCCCGAAACCTTTCGTCACCGGGCGACGGCCGACACTCATCAACAGCTTTTCTGCAATGACACTGCCGTTTCCCTCCGCGTTCTCATAAGAAACAACAACCCCTTCTTCCGTCTGCGACAAGCCGACCACTTTCGTACTAAGCAGGAATTTAATACCTCGTTTTGTATATTCTGCACGGAGCAAAGCGGAAAGCTCCTTATCCATTCCACCCAGGATTTCGTCCATCATCTCAACCACCGTCACTTGTACTCCCAAACTGTTGAAGAACGACGCAAACTCCATACCGATTACCCCGCCACCAACAATAGCCAAAGAAGCCGGCAATTCTTTACTGTCCAAAGCATCCCTGTGCGTCCAGTAGTTCACCGCGTCCACTCCCGGAATAGGGGGAATGAAAGTTTCCGAACCCGTACATAATATCAGATTCTCTCCTTCGTAAGTCTCTTCCCCGCAGCGAACCGTATTTTTATCAATGATCTGCGCTTCTCCTGATACAATTGTAACATTGTTGGCAGTCAGCTTCGCTTTCACTCCCAGCACCAGTTTACGCACTACCTTACTTTTACGCGCTATTATCTTAGGCAAATCGAAAGAGACTTCCGGGATATTGACTGCATACTTTGATGCATGTTTTGCACTGTCATAAGTCTTTGCCGAATACAACAATGTTTTCGTAGGAATACAGCCTTCGTTCAGACAGACGCCACCCAGACTATTCTTTTCGATAAGCAATACGCTCAAACCGCCTTTACCGGCAGTTTCGGCAGCCGTATATCCCGCAGGACCGCCACCGATAATAATTACTTGATATTTCATAGTATATAATCAGTTAATCTTTTCATTATTATCAAAACATGCTACGATTCATCCGCTTGAGAGTCTACAGGGTCTATTGCCTCCGTGGCCTTTATTTTCTTTGCGAACATTCTCTTTTCGAGTAGTTCTGCAAATTCCTGTTCCTTGACAGGCATCACCGAAACAAACTTCCCTTTTCCGTATTCTATCAAGATATAATCCGTTACCGAGAAACGGCCGAATTTCATGGAATGGTATTTCCTGACTGCGGTAATTTCGGAAAGCGGGATGATCTTCTTGCGAATAAAACGACCACGTGAGACTTCCAGATCACCGTTTGTTGTCAATGTATAAGTAGTGTGTATAATTTGTTCGATCACTACAATCAGCATCAACATAAACAGTACCGCCACTAAGATATACTTACACCACAATGCGCCGACGGCATTCACAGTAAGCACCACCAACAGGAAATATTGGTACCAGGCGATGCGGGCATGAAAAATTCGATTCATTTTGTCAGATTTTTGCCTGCAAGGTAGCAATTTTATGAATTAGTGACAACGAAAAGTACAACGAAGTAACTTATTTTGTAGCTTTGCGGTGAGAAATAACAAGATTATGGTAAGAAAATTCGATTTCCTCGTTATCGGTTCCGGAATTGCCGGTATGAGTTTTGCGCTGAAAGTGGCGCACAAAGGTAAAGTTGCTCTTATCTGTAAAAGTGGGCTGGAAGAAGCCAATACGTACTTCGCCCAGGGAGGTGTAGCCTCCGTCACCAACCTTCTGGTGGATAATTTCGACAAGCACATTGAAGACACAATGATTGCCGGCGACTGGATCAGTAACCGTGCCGCAGTAGAAAAAGTAGTGCGCGAAGCTCCCGCACAAATTGAAGAACTGATTAAGTGGGGAGTGGACTTTGACAAAAACGAGAAAGGCGAATTTGACTTGCACCGCGAAGGCGGACACTCGGAGTTCCGTATTCTTCACCATAAAGATAATACGGGAGCGGAAATTCAGGACAGCCTGATTAAAGCCGTACAACGCCATCCGAATATCACGGTCATCGAAAACCAGTTTGCCATTGAAATCCTGACACAGCATCACCTGGGAGTGACTGTAACCCGCCAGACACCGGACATCAAATGTTATGGTGCTTATATCCTCGATCCGAAAACGGGAAAAGTAGATACCTATCTTGCCAAAGTGACGCTGATGGCTACCGGTGGAGTAGGAGCCGTTTATAAAACAACCACTAACCCGCTAGTCGCTACCGGAGACGGCATCGCCATGGTTTACCGTGCCAAAGGTACGGTGAAGGATATGGAGTTTGTACAATTCCACCCTACCGCCCTATATCATCCGGGAGACCGCCCTTCTTTCCTGATAACGGAAGCAATGCGTGGTTACGGAGGTGTACTGCGTACAATGGACGGCAAAGAGTTCATGCAGAAATATGATCCCCGTCTTTCACTCGCTCCCCGTGACATCGTGGCACGCGCCATCGACAACGAGATGAAGAACCGTGGAGACGACCATGTATATCTGGACGTCACCCACAAAGATCCCGAAGAAACAAAGAAACACTTCCCCAATATCTACGAAAAATGTCTTAGCCTAGGCATCGACATCACGAAAGATTATATCCCGGTAGCCCCGGCCGCCCATTATCTCTGCGGAGGTATCCTTGTCGACCTGGACGGACAATCTTCCATCGAACGTCTTTATGCCGTGGGAGAATGTTCCTGCACAGGATTGCATGGAGGCAATCGTCTGGCTTCCAACTCACTGATAGAAGCAGTCGTATATGCCGACGCTGCCGCCAAGCACAGTCTACAAGTGGTCGATCAATATTCTTATAATGAAGATATTCCCGAATGGAACGATGAAGGAACCCGTTCGCCGGAAGAAATGGTGCTCATTACGCAAAGTATGAAGGAAGTGAACCAGATTATGAGTACGTATGTAGGTATTGTCCGCAGCGACCTCCGTCTGAAACGTGCCTGGGACAGACTCGATATTATCTACGAAGAGACTGAAAGCCTGTTCAAACGTAGCGTAGCGTCCAGAGAAATCTGCGAATTGCGTAATATGGTGAATGTGGGTTATCTGATTATGCGCCAAGCAATGGAGCGTAAGGAAAGCCGCGGATTACATTATACGATAGATTATCCTCACGTGAAGAAATGATTATGAAAACATTGATTCGGACCTTTATTCTTTTCTTCTGCATAACGGGACTAGTTTCCTGCTATGCAGGTATTCCACTGAAAAGCGGAAAATCGGAAAATAACCAGACTTATGAAGTCAGTTATCTGTTCGAGCACGACGGAGTGAAAGTGTACCGTTTTCTCGATTTGGGAAACTATGTGTATTTCACGACCCGGGGAGATGTAACCAGTATCAAGAATGATTCAACGGAAGAGAGGACGATTACTATTTATAAAGACAGTATACCAAACCGATAACGAAAAGAGGCTGTCTAATTAGTCTCTTTTTAACGATTTCACCCCTATCAGCAGTTCAAATAATGACTCTGACAGGGGTGATTTCTTTTTTTCGGGGCATGTTAGACAGCCTCTTCCTTTATTTAAATCATTCGAGATTTATCTATTCATCCGTAGATTAATAGTTTTCCTTCTTCACCTCGAAATAAGCCTGTGGATGCAGACATGCCGGGCAAACTTCAGGAGCTTCCTTACCGATTTCAATGTAACCGCAGTTACGGCATTGCCATACCACTTCGCCTTCTTTAGCGAATACAGTCATATTTTCGATGTTATTTACGAAGGCAAGATATCTTTCTTCGTGACCTTTTTCTGCGATGGAGATATTGCGGTACATAGCAGCAATCATCGGGAAACCTTCCTGTTCTGCCACGTCGGCAAAGTGAGGATAATCCAGTGACCATTCTTCATGTTCACCCGCTGCGGCAGCGCGAAGATTTTCAAGTGTATTACCAATTACACCGGCCGGATAGCTGGCAGTGATTTCTACCATACCGCCTTCGAGGAACTTAAACATACGTTTTGCATGTTCTTTTTCCTGATCGGCAGTTTCAGTGAAAATAGCCGCAATTTGTTCGTAGCCTTCTTTTTTAGCTGCACTTGCGAAATAAGTGTAACGCATTCTAGCCTGTGATTCTCCTGCGAATGAAGTCAACAGATTTTTCTCTGTTTGAGTTCCTTTAATACTCTTAGCCATAATTCTATATATATTTTAAATTGGTTGATTACCAAACGTAACTTGTCGTACTATTTATAACGCAAATATAAACGATTTGTTCACAATAAACCACCTTTTCTTAATGAATAAAAACTATCACCTCATTGATGAAATCTATCAACAGACAAATAGTATGTTCAAAAACATACTTATTTCGATTATTTTATCTAATTTTGCAACCTCTACTTTGCAAAAAAGAACAGAGTACACGTATAATAACATCTAAAAATGAAGCTATTTGAATTTAAACCCAAACTGGTTTCTTGTCTAAAGAATTATTCGAAAGAAACGTTTATGGCGGACCTGATGGCCGGCATCATCGTAGGTATCGTGGCGCTTCCACTGGCTATCGCTTTCGGTATCGCTTCGGGAGTTTCGCCCGAAAAAGGTATTATCACCGCTATCATTGCGGGATTCATCATTTCCCTGTTGGGAGGCAGCAAAGTCCAGATCGGCGGTCCTACGGGAGCATTTATCGTCATTATCTATGGCATCATACAACAATACGGCGAGGCCGGACTGATTGTAGCCACGCTAATGGCGGGCGTACTCCTTGTATTATTAGGAGTGTTCAAGCTGGGAGCTGTCATCAAATTCATTCCTTATCCTATCATCGTCGGATTTACCAGCGGTATCGCCGTCACTATTTTCACGACCCAGATTGCCGATATTTTCGGTTTATCTTTCGGAGACGAGAAAGTGCCGGGAGACTTCGTCGGGAAGTGGCTGATTTATTTCCGTCACTTCGACACGATCAACTGGTGGAATACCATCGTTAGTATTGTCAGCATTATTATTATCGCCATCACTCCGAAGTTCTCAAAGAAAATTCCCGGCTCGCTGATTGCCATCATCGTAGTGACGGCAGCTGTTTACCTGATGAAAACTTTTGGAGGGATCGACTGCATCCAGACAATCGGCGACCGTTTCACCATTAAATCGGAGTTGCCCGATGCCGTTGTGCCTGCGTTGGATTGGGAAGCTATCAGGGAATTGTTTCCGGTAGCTATCACCATTGCCGTATTGGGAGCTATCGAATCGCTGCTGTCTGCCACGGTAGCCGACGGTGTGATAGGCGACCGCCACGATTCCAATACAGAACTGATTGCACAGGGAGCTGCCAATATCATAGCTCCTCTGTTCGGAGGTATTCCTGCCACCGGAGCTATCGCCCGTACCATGACGAATATCAACAACGGAGGTAAGACACCGATAGCCGGAATCATTCATGCAGTAGTATTACTGTTGATTCTGCTCTTCCTGATGCCACTCGCACAATATATCCCGATGGCATGCCTTGCCGGAGTACTGGTCATCGTATCTTACAACATGAGCGGATGGCGTGTATTCAGAGCTTTACTGAAGAATCCGAAATCGGACGTTACCGTACTGCTTATCACGTTCTTCCTGACCGTTATCTTCGACCTGACTGTCGCTATCGAGGTGGGACTGGTGATTGCTTGCGTCCTCTTTATGAAACGTGTCATGGAGACTACCGAAATCTCAGTGATTACCGATGAGATTGACCCGAATAAAGAATCGGATATTACCGTACACGAAGAAAACCTGATGATTCCCAAAGGTATAGAAGTATACGAAATCAACGGCCCTTATTTCTTCGGCATCGCTACCAAGTTTGAAGAAACAATGACACAACTGGGAGACCGCCCGAAAGTACGTATCATCCGTATGCGCAAGGTTCCGTTCATCGACTCCACAGGTATTCATAACCTGACTGCTCTCTGCGAAATGTCGCAGAAGGAAAAGACTACCATTATTCTTTCGGGAGTCAACGAGAACGTGCATAATGTACTGGAAAAAGCCGGATTCTACGAGTTGCTGGGAAAAGAGAATATCTGCCCGAATATCAACGTAGCATTGGAAAGAGCGAAAAGTCTGGTAGAATAACGCTGTTTATCAGTCACTTGCAAGCTATATATAGCTTGCGTATTGGACATATAGATCCAATGTGTATGGCATATATGACCTGCGTGTTGGATCTATATGTCCAACACGCAAGCTATATATAGTCTATTTAATCAATCGCCACCTTACTAGACTTAAAAAATAATCCGCGCTTATGCGTCGCCCTCCACACCTGCCTGGCTTGTCTTACTCCAGCATCACTTCATCAAAAAAGATTCTCGATGTCTGTCCCGGTCTCACATGAGATGCAGGACAAACTCCCGGACCTTTGGCGGTCACACGTACATAACGGGCCTGTGTGCCTCCCAGTTTCAATGACAGGTTTTCTATAAAATTCCCTTCACGGAAAATCTCTTCAGACGTGAAGCTCTGCACGACGGCTTCGCGGAACTTGGAGTTATCATCCGAAACTTCCACCCTCACGGATGCCGGTTTATGGATAGCCATTCCATTGTTCGTGATGGATCCCAATGTCAACGTGTTCAGCATTTCCGGCTTCAGCAAGTCAATCGTAAAAGAGACAGAGTCATTGTCCGCCCATGAGCACCACTCGAAATCCGAATATTTCAGGCTTCCGCGTATTCCATTCGTCAGGAGCTTTTCAGTCGGATTGGTTCCCAGTACAGGTTTGGCGGTAGCCAGATTCCATCGGACAGGAAGTATCAATGTCTTTCCCATCTGTCTGCCGTGCGCAAAAATTGCACCTTTTAGGGTAAGCGCCTCTTTTACAGGCACTATTTTTTCGTAGAGCGGTGAAGTTGCCGTAGGTTCGCTGCCGTCCGTCGTATAATGTATCTCCATATCAGGACGGATACATTCCAGTTTCACCTCAAGCATTCCGTTGTTTGGAGTTACTGTATGCTGGATATTGTACATTGAATGGGCGTAAACGATGCCTTTAGCTGTCAGATGCTCATTATAGGCATCCAGTCCTTTCAAAAACGCAGTCCAGTCCTTGTGTTCAGGCTGTGTCCATGCCACTTCCGCCAGGGCGGCAAGACGGGGGAACACTAAATAATCGACATCTTCCGGCTTATTGCAGAACTCCGTCCACATAGATGCCTGTACGCCCTTTAACAAAGAAGCATATTCCGGTTTCCAGTCCGCTTGCACAGGTTCGTAATCGTAGATGTCTTTCAGCGTGTTATTTCCAAAATAAGTTTGGGGTTCGAACCATTGCGGGCCTTGATAACGAATCAGATACAAGATGCGGGCAGGGGTCATAATGAACTGATGTCCTTTTTCCGCGGCTTTCAAAGCAGCCGTACCAAGTCCGCGCCAGCCTTGGATGATAACACCTTCCGGCAGGAAACTGCTATTTGTCAGTTCATCCCAACCTATCACTTCGCGTCCTTTGCTGCGTACATAGTCGCTCATCCGTTTCATAAAGTAACCTTGCAGGTCTTCTTCGTTGGCAAGGTGCTCTTTCTTTATCCGCTGCTGGCAAAGCGGGCATTTTTTCCAGTACCCTTTCTGCGCCTCATCTCCTCCCAGATGAATATATCGTGAAGGGAAGATTGCCATCACTTCATCTAAAACATCTTGCAAGAATGTAAATGCACTATCGTTTCCGGCACAATAAATCACTCCCGAATTACTTCCGCCCAAACCCGGAATTACTCCGATGTAAGTGTCTACTACGGGGCAGGCCAGTTGCGGATAGGCAGCCAGTGCAGCGTTGCTGTGAGCCGGCATATCTATTTCGGGGATAATTTCTATCTGGCGGTCGGCAGCATAGGAGACCATTTCTTTAATATCTTCCTGTGTATAAAATCCACCGATAGGAGTGGGCTCACCCGGTTCGGCGTTACGGCGGAAATAGAAGGGAACGTCCATGCGGTTCACTCTCCATGCTCCCACTTCCGTCAGGCGGGGATATTTCTTGATTTCCAATCGCCAGCCGTTATCGTCCGTGAGATGGAAATGAAGCGTATTGATTTTGAGCATGCCCATACAGTCGATGATACGCAACACGTTTTCCTTGGGGATGAAGAAACGGGCGGCATCCAGCATCAATGCCCGATAGCCGAAGCGTGGCTCATCCTGAATGGTTACTGCGGGGATACTCCATCGGATATTCTTAGCCTGTTGATTGCCTTCAACAGCCGACGGCAACAATAGGCGGATGGTCTGTAATGCATAGAAAAAGCCTTTTATATCCGATGCCTTTACCTGAATCTGTTCCGGAGTAACTGCCAACTGATAGGCTTCGCTTTTTAAAGAAGAGTCGATTGTAAAGCAGACATGGCTCTTCTCACTGCCACCTATTGCCAACTGTGGGGTGATCCCCGAGCTTCTCTTCAATAAGTTTATAAAGTTGCGGACGATGACAGCCTGCTCATGGTTCTCTACCGAAAACAGCGTTTGAGAAGAGAAGGTAAAGTTGCCCTCTCCCGGCACGACCTGCGCCGGACGGGGAACTATTGAAATAGGGGGAGATGTCAAGTTGGCGGCATGCATACTAATCAAAGACGTCAATAGCACGAGAATAATTAAGATTTCTTTCTTCATGGTAATAAAACTTTTAAGAGTGAAAATGTCGAAAGAGATGCATAAACACCTGACTTCCGACATTTTATCAATTAATCTATTGAAAGCAGAACACTATATTAGTAGAATAATTGACCTGCATTTGCCCAGTATGTCACACCTTCGTCCGAATACGTGCTATTCGTATAAAAACGAATCCAATCAATTTCCATCATAGGTGTATTCGGATCGGTCTTAGGTTCGGAAATAGCCTTCAATACACTATCCCATCCGTCCGGACGATTGTCTGCCGGAGCAAAAAGGAAATCCAAAGCCAAGCCATCTGCAGGAGCAAAACCCCAAGAACTTGTCGAAGGGACATCTACATTCGTACTTCCATTGATTCCTACTTTTATTCCATCTGTAGTCAATTCTACCCAATAAATATTATAATCACCAATTTTGGGGAGTGGGCTTGTTTTAGTACCATCTTCCATTGTCGAGAAAACACCTTGTGTCACCAAGTTTCCTTTCGTATTTCTAAGAATATCGATTCTCTGTATTTGTTTATCAAATACGCCCCCAGGTGCATCTCTAAGCTCAATGACCGGAACAATACCCGTACGATCTCCCGTCACACGCACTCTCATTTCTATACGCATTCCCGGATTGATGTGTATAAAACGGGTAGAAGCACCTGAACCGCCTCTTCCAATATATACAGCAGCCGAACCGTAATCTCTACTCGCACCAAGTCCGTCTCCCGGTGTGGAACCAGCTTGTACCCACAATTGATAAGTACCGTCTTCTGTTACATTAGAACATTTATCGCGATTAGCAGCAAACACATCTTGTATTGATTTAGTTGGAATATAATTAAAAGACCAATGCCTATAGTTACCAAACGACGTATTCGGCTTCGTCGGCATACTCCACCCGAAAGAGCTTTGTATAAAATGGAACTCTACGCCACTCCAGAATTTCCATCCTTCCTCTGCTAATTTCTGGTTGGGATGCGAAGTTAACGAAGCATAATCAGTTCCAGGTTTAGCACCCGTTTTTCCGGTTATTTCTACAGACGAGCTTCTGTCACTCCCCCACCAAGCATCGAATTTGCTTTTATTGCCTTTAGATACAAATGGATATTCCGGATGTTCATACACCAAGGTCGGATCATACATATCCGGATTGGCAAGAGATTCGAGGTCAGTCATCATAATTACTAATTTATCAGACTTCATCGGATTAGCTTCAGAGTTTGAAGTGAAATTCAATGTCAACTCCTTGTCTCCTGTCTTCGCTCCATCCATAACTAAAGATATAGGGTCAGTTTTTGCGTTCAGCGCTCCTGCAGGAATAGTCAGTTCACTGGGCAAATTTTCAAAAGAGCTCTCATCCTCCGCTTTTGCGCTGATACTTACCACAATAGGTATTGCCCTCGGTTTATCCAGACTGGCTACCAACACAAATTTATCACCTTCCGTTACTATATTGTCCGCATTGCCTTGTATTGCCATATTTACCCGATAGTAATCGGACACTTTCATAGGAAAACTAGGGTTACCAATCTCGTATCCGCGGGAAAAAGCTACAAAATTAAAGTTTTTACTTCCTTCCAATCCAGTTTCTTTCAGAGGGAACTCAACACGAATACTCTTCTCACCTTTCGGAAAAGTAACGATGTTATGAAAATCTTTGAATACGCCGGACACATCCTCCGTACCAGTTTTAGCGGTAAAATAAATATCAAAATCTTCGTTAGCCAAAACCTCGCTTCCATCCTTATCCGGATTAATATCCAAATCGACAACTAACTTTTCGCCCATTACAAAAGTCGTATTATTGACAGTCATCGTAAAAGGAACAGCTTGTGGTAAAGGCAAATACTTAGTTTCATCTTCACATCCCATCAAGCATACACCCAATAGAGATATTGAAAATAGTTTGTAGAATATATTCTTCATGTTTTTTTCTTTATAATTATCAATGAACTTAAGTTGATGCTTCTCAATTTTTGCGCCACCCCGGATTCTGTGTCAGTTCTTTATTCAATGATATCTCGCTCGGTGGAATCGGAAGTAGATAATCACGTCCCGCATCAAACTGGAACCCACGTGGAAGAACATTTTTCAGTGGATCCAAGTAATCGTTATTGTCTACCAGAATTTGAGCCAATTCTTCATTCTTCGGATCAATTGATTTATATAAAACGCTGCCGGCTCCAAAGTAAGCGCCTCCGCCACGTTTCCCCTGGAATAACTTATGTGCTCTCCAACGCATCAAATCATCCAAACGCATTCCCTGCAATGGCAGTTCAGAGCGTCTTTCCCGACGGATTTCTTGCAGATTGGCAGAAATTGTATAACCAAAATCAGGGAAATTGGGATCAATAGCTGATGGAGCGAGATAAGTGACTCCGGCCCGTTCGCGTAATGGCTTTATAGTCTTCTCCAAAACAGCAGCGTCACATTTTCCCAATTCTTCCGCAGCTTCTGCATAAGCCAGCAAGGCTTCTGCATAACGAATCATTGGAGTGGCAGTTTCTCCCTGCCCACTTACGAATGTAGTATCAATTCCCATACGGATATGATAGCCGGTAGTATTACTCTGATTTCCGGTACTTACAATTTGAGGAGGATTGATTAAATCTTTATCTTCCTCTGAATAAGCCTTCACCAGCATTTTCTTAGCTCCTTTCACTGTCATCGATTTGTATTTACAGTCCGAATGCATTACAGTGGCCAGCAACCGACCATCCCTATCCTTAAAAGATTCATTGAAATCTTTAAATTTTGCGGCTGTGGGATCAATAAAGTTGCCATCCACACTTAAATAATTATCTACTAATGATTGAGAAAGTCCGGCTGGTCCTTCAGCATCACACATTCCACTGGATAAATTCGTATTTAAACTGTGAACCAAGTTGTCGGCAATTGAATATTTCTTCCAAAACAACACTTCCTGAGTAGCCGACAAATCTTTTGAATTGAACAGGTTTCCATACGCATCATCAATATTCTTCACTGATTTATCATTCTCTTTTGTGTTTAATGTAATACCCATTTGAAACAATTCATCCCCCAAAGTAAGTACTTGCTGCAAAAAATCATCTGATTTATACTCGGCAGCGGCAAAGTCAGTACCTTTATGATATTTCTCCCACGTACCTTCAAAGAGTGCCACTCTCATCGCCATAACCATAGCAGCTTCTTTACAAATACGCAATCCCTGATATTTGCTGCGGGAATATAGCAACTCTTTAGCTGCCTTCAAATCATCAAGAATGAATTGTGCCACTGCCGAACGATCACGTGCCGGAATCTGTAACCCGCCAACGGTAGCGTTTCCATCCCAAAACTTGTCCATCACAGGAATACTGCCGAATTTAGTCAACAAGTAATAGTGCCAATATGCACGAAAGAAATAGGCTTCTCCTTTCAGAGATAATACTTCCGCTGTTTCTTCAGCTGCCGGTACTTTATAATATTCTAAGAAGTAATTGACACTACGTAGATTCTGGTATCCTTTCTGCCATTCTGTTACGCCTCCGATAGATTCTTGCAACTCCCCGTTCATACGCCTGTCATACACCATGGCTACCATATTATCACTATTCTTTTCTTCTCCCATTATTCCCATGCCATAGGCACCTGCAGAAGGAAGAGCAATATACAAACCATTGACATAATTAGTCACGGCACTTTGATTCGTCAAGAATGTCTCGCTACTGGGCACCACCAAAGGCACTTTATCCAGAAAGTCAGAACAGGAAGTCAATAAAGTACCGGCTAAAGCTACTGCTAATAAATATATTTTTTTCATCATTATCCTCTATTTAAAAAGTAAAATCAAGTCCGAATACAAAATTCCGGTTTAGCGGATACACCATACCATTACCATTAGATACGACCGGTGAGGTTAGACCCGGAGCCTCTGTAGTAGTACCTCCAGCCATTCCGTTCACCTGATTAAGCGTTTCCGGGTCAAACTGTTTTGGCAATTTTGTTACAGTAAACAGGTTATCGCATGCTACATACAATTTCAGTCGACTAATACCGATATGTTTTAGCAACTTCTTATCGAAATTATATGATACAGTCAGGTTCTTCATACGCATATAAGCTGCATTCAGTAAATAGCGAGTTGAATTATACCCTGTATTTACATAAAAGTCCTGATTATTTTTCCAGCTAGTCAGACGAGGCAAAAAGCCATTCGGAGTCTCCGGGCTGAAATAATCCAGATGCTCCTTGAAGTTGTAGCTACCTGCACTAAACATATAGCTACTTCCCGAAATCGGGAAATCCCTTTTTGCCACTCCTTGCAATAAAGTAGATACTTCAAAACCCTTATATCCCACATTCAAATTGATACCGAACGAATATTTGGGAGTTGTATTACCAATAATCTTCAAGTCACCATGATTGTATATCGTACCGTCACCACCATCTATTTTCCCATCATTATTGGAATCTATATATTTCAAATCTCCACGACGCCACATGTCATCCGGCTTGAGCGCACTCATATCCACCTTTCGCAAGTAATCATCAATCTCACGGTTTGTCATGAAAAGGTCGTCAGCCTGATACCCCCAAATCTCACCAAGATCCATCCCTTCATAATATCCTTTATTAGGACCATACCCGGTGTGATTATTGTAAATGGTTCCATCTGGATTATTATATTTGGTAACGACAGCCTTATAGCTAAACACATTGAATCCTACGCCATAACTAAATCCACATTTCAGCTGATCATGCCAGTTCACCGAAAGCTCCCATCCGCGGTTACGCAATGTAGCATTATTTATTTTAGAGCGGTTTTCGGAAGCTATACCACTAATATCGGGAATAGCTTCGGCCGGACCAATCATATCCCTTGTCATGCGCTGGTATATATTTGCTTCTAAAGAAAGCCGATTGTCGAACAGCATCAAATCAAGTCCCAAGTTTGCATTATCCACTTTTTCCCATGTAATAAACGGACTTACCATTTTAGGGGTCTTTGCTATCGTTCCCTTGATAGCACTGGCAGAAGAGGCAGTAGGCAATAACCAACCATTAGATCCCAAAGCATCCAATGACATAGTAGCCAGATAATCGTATAATCCGGCTCCATTCTGATTACCCAGACGACCATAAGACACACGGACTTTCAATTGAGACACCGGAAGTTTCAGCCTCTGGAAGTAATCTGTTCTGGCAATATCATAACCAGCAGAGAATGAAGGGAAAAATCCCCAACGGTTTCCTTTTGCAAAACGTGAAGAGCCATCATAACGCCCGCTGAACTCAAAGAAATATATATTGTCATAATTCCAGTTCAACTTAAGGTAAGCCCCCATTGTAGCCCAATGTGTACGATCTTCTCCGGCTATGACGTTCCCGCTGGCATTTGCAAAAGAAAAGATATCATTACTCATCATTCCATCTTTATACATATACTCATTGGAATCTTCTTTCATTTCCATTTGGAATCCCGCCATTGCCTTGAAAGAATGTTTTCCCCATTGCTGAATATACATACTGGACACATTAGGCGACAAATAATAATTGAACAGACTTCCACGGGCATAAGAACCGAACTTCATTAACTTCCAATCGATATTCGGATAAGAGAATCCTTGCCTGCGTCCAGTAGCATCACCCGGTTTTAGCGTCCCTAAAGGAGTTTCATATTGCGGATTCTCATATAGAATCATATTGTTATTTTCTACATCAAAACGTATCTTCATTTCAGCCGTAACATCCCATCCTTTCATTAGAGTAGCCGTAGCGGATACTGACAAGGCATCTGAAAGCCGATTATTTTCATAATTCGAATTTTGCATGAAAAGCGTTTCGTTCCAGCTGGGAATATTATATTTTGAATCAATCGGCAAATGTGTAACTTGTGACGGACGATGCGAACCTATCTTATTATAAATAATAGACTGGTTGGGCATCGGACGTTTTATCATTTGCAAAGTTATATTATTATTTAGGTTGAATCTCAACCAGTCAGTAGGCTTCGCCTGTAGCTTTGTATTCAGATTATACTTGCTCAAATCATCCTTAACATGATCCAGAAAGCCCTCCTGATAGACATATCCCATACCGATATAGTAGTTTATCTTCTGCGATCCACCCTGTACACTCAAATTATGTGAATGACGAATGGACTTATCCTTGTAATAGTATTTAAACCAATCCGTATTGCCATACTGGGCATAATATGCACTAGCCCAGTCTTCTCCGTTACTAGATACATCTATTCCCGGAAATTCCTCTGAATATGGATTCTGCATGAATCCCTTAATCTTTTCTATAACCGAGTCTGAGATTCTATTAATCCCCGAAGCAGATGCACCGGCATCATACAAAGCATTATTATAATAAGCAAACTCCAAAGAATTCATCATCTGTGGAGTACGGATAGGAGAACTAAAACCAACTGTTCCCGAATAACTTACTTTAGCTTTTTCCGAATTTCCACTTTTAGTTGTAACCAATACCACACCATAGGCGGCACGGGCACCATAAATCGCGGCTGCCGAGGCGTCTTTCAACACACTGATACTAGCAACATCGGCGGGATTCACATTCTGCATACTTTGTTCGATTCCGTCTACCAATACATACGGTTCGCCACCATTGATAGAGCCAACACCACGGATATTGAATTTTATATCCGTACCCAACTCACCTCCTTTAGCTCCTCCCATTGCATCCGATGCGAAATTTAATCCTGCTACATTACCTTGCAAAGCGCTGGTGAGGTCCGTTATGGGACGATTGACGATATCATCTCCTTTCACTACAGATACCGCCGCCGTAATTGTATTTCTCTTTTGCGTATCCATACCGACAACAACAACCTCATCAAGCACTTCCGTGTTTTCCTTCAATACGAATCGATTGTTTTGTAATTTTGTAATTTTCACATCCAATGGAGTATAGCCAACATAACTTATAGAAAGCGTTTGCCCCGCTTTTCCCTGAACAGAAAAATTTCCGTCCAAATCCGTAATTGTTCCGGTTTTTGCACCTTTCACCATCACACTGGCGCCAATAACAGCTTCTCCCTGTTCGTCCACTACTTGCCCCGTAATCATCTTTTGTTGGGCAATGACCCCTATCGGCAATAAGAATAGGAAAATCAGAAGAAAAACAAGTCGTTCTTGTATCTTCATTAATTTTTCTTTTTTCATAATATTACATTTAATAATTAAGATTACATTTACTTGGGATTATTAATCTCATAAGCAACAAACTCCTCTTGTATCGCTTTCAACAATGATTTTTCATTATTTACCGACACATCGGACCCCCAACTCATTATTCCTCTATAGCCTTCCTCACAAGCATACTTCGCTTTTTTACGAATCGTATTCTGACCATTAAGAGTATACGTTTTGCCATTATACGTAAATTCATCCAAAGCAACATCCGAAAGTCCACCATTTATAAAATCAGAGTAAGAGACTTGTTCTCCATTTACACCGGTAGTCCCGATAAAAGGCACACCGAGAACCAGTTTATCTGCCGGAATCCCGTACTCAACAGCCATTTCTGCATCTTTTACAAATTGCTCGTAAGAATATCGCATCACTGCCGGTCCGTAGCATTGGTAAGACATAAAATCCAAAGCTTCAATCGCATTTTTCGAAATTTTATAAGCAACCGGATGAAGGGATACGGAGAAACATACGTCTTTGCCAAGTATCTGTCTGATTTTCACAATCGTCGCACTGTAGTTAGCATATTCTGTCTCCGTAGTAGGCCATTCAATATCAAGGTCTACTCCATCAAATTCATATTCCTTCAAAACACTCTTCAAATTATTAGCAAATGCGGTACGCGTATTATCAGCACTCATCATTTGCCTCCATTGCCCGCTGCCGAATCCTAATCGTAATTTTCGGCTGTCATTACCTGCCTGAGCTGCCAAGGTTTCGCGTATTTTTTTCCAACGGTCCAACCAAGTGTGAGAGTCCTTCCCCGGATTGGTAGAATCATCATATTGCCAATAAGCCAACACTTTTGCTACCATATTCCAATTATCGAATTTTATACCATTCTTCCCACCAATACCTGCTGCCATACTCCAAAAAGAAGTTTCATCCAAACGGCCTTTGAAGTTTTCACCTATATAAAAATCGGCACGGGCAGTAGGCAATACGATTTCTTTGTCAAGCGTAGAAGACCACGCATCTACAAAAATCCTGAATTGCTTTTTATTGCCATCATAATCTACCGCCAGATAATGCCAAGCTCCCGGAGCCAAACCCTTGGCATCCACATAGGTACCTGCTGTCACTGATGCATTTCCCAACGCCCAGCTCACAGTCTGCTCGTTAGCACCTAATTGTAAGGCAGCCAACACTTTATCTCCACTTGTTTTTTTAAAGATATATGCTCCGGGCACCCACTCATCTATAAATATATAGGTAGCAAAAGTGAAACTTTTATTAAATGTCTCTTCTGTAGAATGCAATAATCCATCTTTTCCATTCATTTTTCCGGTTCCGTCAAATTTTATCACACCGCTACGTCCCTCATAAGTAGCTTCATGCGAAACCCCGCCTGTAAAAGTTGCATCATTTATAGGCAAGTCAAAAGCTATATCTCCATTAGCATAAGGACGCGCAGCCAAATAAATAAGATCATTGCTGACAATCAGATTTTCTACCGGAATACGGTTTAATTCGAAAGGGTCACCACCAATGTATTGACAATTGATTAATGTTTTCTCAGCCGGATCATCCACTCCCGGCTGTCCGGTGATTGCTCCTTCAGGGGGCATTCCACCCGGAACTTCTACCCATTTAGTGTCTTTACAAGCTGTTAGCGATACTAACACGAAAAGACATAAAAAGAATTTGTTTCTCATAAATTTAAGTTATTAAGATTTTCTATTCGCTGACAATAAGAGTCTCCATTAATCAAACAATTGGTTTTTCTCCTAAAATCAACGTCACAAAAATAGGTACAACAACAAAAATCAATATTTAAAAAATAGCCATTAAATATTCACTTTTCACCAAATCAACCCGTTCCATCGGAGAAATGGTTCTTATCTCAAAAAGACAATGATTAAAACACCCAACTATCCGGTTCTGACCTTGCCAAAACCCTCTTATTGAATATTCATGTTATAATCCGGTTTCAGCCGTTTCAGTGTTGTCTGCAAACGCCTTGATAGGAGGAAATAGCGGCTGAAAGCGGAAAAAGACATCCCTCGCAGAAAGATACTGCAAACAAGGTAAAGTGCTTTCAGCGCATTCAGTTTTTTCAAATTAGCTGATGGATCTATATATCCAGCGTAGTAGGTATATATACTCACCACGCTGAATATATATGTCCAACAAGCGGGGTATATAGATTCATCACATGGGCAAAAGTCGGTGTTTGAACAAGTTCATAATCAAATCAAATTTCTACTCTCTAATTCCACCATCAGAGAAAGATTAGTAAAGCTATTTCGTAATTAGTTTCAACCATATTTGAAACTAAAAGTTTCACGCCTGGAAACAAAGTGTTTCACCGTATGAAACGAAGTGTTTCACACCGAGAAACGGATTGTTTCAAGCCTTGAAACAATTTTTGAAACTAATCGCCACAGGTGAAGAGATGGTGAAGTTATTGCACTTCACCCACAAACTCCTTATTCATCGAAGAGATAGAGAAAAGGTGAAAGGGGAGATGGAAAGATGAAAAATAAATATCCAGTGGGGAAATTTATTCGATGCTGTAATGATTCAGTACTATACCGAAATGAATATTACTTTATAAGCTCTCTACTTCTTTTCCTGATAATTAACAGCTATCGAATGCTGTATCTCAAGAATTTACCTCCTCGCAAACTCTCATTTCCATACCTTTATACACTACCACAATCTTGTGTAGTTGCGTAGTGCCAATAGCGTTCTTCACCCTGTCGGTGTCAGCATAGCGGTTGGCCTGGGCAATAGCTTCCGCCCGCAATTCCTCCACCCGGCTTTCGGGGTCTTTGTATCTGGCATACTTCAGCTCGATGATGTAGCTATGGCTCATGTCAGGGTAAATCTCCAGCATGGGAGACAGGAAAATGTCAACATATCCGGATTGCGTGTCTGCTTCGGAGATGGGACGGTAGAAACGGTTTTGCGCTGTCATGGCAAGAGTGAAGCCATGTACGAAGGATTCTCCTTTCTGCTTGTCGCGCTGAGAGGCGTAGCGTTTCAGGCAATCGGCGATGTAGTCGAAGTAAGATTGCCATGCACCACGATATGCCAAGGCGGAAGATAGCTCATCTTTTTCATGGTTACTGAAACTGAGGTCGGCTTCATTGTATGTATTCAGCAGATAAGTATAGAGTTGTTCGCGCACTACCTGGTTGGGTATGATGAGTTTGGTCTTGCCTTCAAATGTTCCGCTCACGGTGAGCATGCCGAAGTAATAGAGCAGGCTCACGAAATTATCGGAATCTACAATGTTGGCAGCTGGGAAACCGTCTTTCAACTCGCCGGTGATGTATCCCTGGCTCACTAAAGTCTGGATAATGGAGGCATCGTGCGCAAACTCTTTATCCTTGCGGATAAGCATACGCAGTTTCTCGTAATCGATACGAATGTTACTTTCTATCATATTTCGCGGTGCCTTTCCGTTATTATCAATATAGTTCTTAACGAAATAGAGCACCATATTGGAGTTGTACAAGGTTGGCTGATCATAACACTCCTGCGCAAAGCAATAGTTGTCATACCACGGTTTCATAAGTTCTATCAACTCATCTACAGTGTGATGGAATGGAGCTTTAGTAGAATAATAAGTCAGCATTTCGCGGACTTCGTCCTCGGTGAAACCCATCATTGCGTTGAATTTCGGTGTGAGGGAATAGTTGGTGCCAATATTAAATCCACTGGTGAGGTCATCCATCGTGACGGGACTCACTCCGGTGATGAAGCAACGCTTGATGCTGGAATAGGTTCCGGCTTTCACCCTATTGAAGAAGGCGCGCAGGTAGCCTTCCTTGTGGGTCTCTTCCGTATATCGGTGAATGCTTTCGGCATCCGAGAGGATGGCATTGGTGAAGTGGTCATATTCGTCAATGAAAAGATATATTTGCTGCCCGGCAAGTTCACACTGATGATATAGATAATCCAACTGCTCAACAGCTCCTGCTTTTTCATTCAAGACTTCCTTAATGCCTTTCGGCAGGTATTCTGCATAAATATCACAGAAATAATCGAAGCTGGTATTGCAATGTGCATCCAACCCTTGACGGTAGTTGTGCAACTCTCCACTAATTCCTGAGAAATTGAGATACAGCACCAGATAACTGTTACGGTCTCGTGTGGGATGCTTTCCGATATAGAGGTCGCCAAACAGGGCATCGAACTTGTCACGTGTACGCACATCATAATAGTGTTGCAACATGTTCAGCGTAAGGCTCTTGCCGAACCGGCGCGGGCGGATGAAAAAGAAGAATCTGTCCGATTGTTCTATTACAGGGATGAACGAGGTTTTATCCACGTAATAATAATTATCAAGACGAATATCCGCAAAGTTCATCATGCCGTATGGCAGCAACTTTCTTTCTGATGATACATATTCCATAATCCGGTGTATTTATGAGTTCACTTTTTATCAGTGCAAACAAAGATACGCTCTTTCCACTACTTTCACAAACAAATGATTTTAAAAATGTTCTCTGCCCTGATACTCTTCCATGAGTACTGCAAGAAACAATAGATCAAAATGGACTCATCATCGTTGCTTTCTTACACACCTTATCTATAAACATGTTCATTTTGGTCGATATTGCAATGAGGTCCTTATATGCTTCGGCATATAATTCTTCCCGGCTCATACCTGTCAGATACATACTTGTTTTTATATAGGAAACAAAGGTAGTATTTATCTCCAGACCGGACATCATCCGTCGGAGTGTTTTTCTTAGAAAGTTGGATATACTGAATGTAAACCAGACCCGGTTCTTCATTAGAAACATCTTACCAAACCCACAAAGAAGCACTTTTAGCGATTTTTAAAAGCCTATTGGTAAAAATTGAAACCAACCCGCTAGACAGAATCTTAAAAAACAAGTACCTTTGTATCTCACATTCCTTTAAACAACACATATTATGAAAAAACTCTGCCCTCTTATTCTTTGCACACTTTTTTCTCTTTCCGCAGCGTCCATAGAGACGGTGGATTATACTCAAGGGCTTTCCGTATGGTTCGACACTCCCAACAATCTCAATGGACAAGCTATCTGGCTACGTGCCAACGGCACAGGGGCGAATCCGGACAAAGCATGGGAAAACCGTTCGCTACCTATCGGGAATGGCAGCCTGGGAGCGAATATCATGGGCTCCATATCCGCAGAACGAATCACACTGAATGAAAAAACTCTCTGGAAAGGGGGACCGAATACCGCCAAAGGCGCCGAGTATTATTGGAACGTAAACAAACAGTCGTCAGGTGTACTGAAAGAAATCCGGCAGGCTTTCCTGGACGGGGATTCTAAAAAGGCGGGGTATCTCACGCAGGAAAACTTCAACGGGCTGGGAGCTTATGAAGAAAAAGACGAGACTCCGTTCCGCTTCGGTGCTTTTACCACGATGGGAGAGCTTTATGTGGAAACCGGACTCAGCGAAATCAATATGAGCAATTACCGCCGCATCCTGTCGTTGGATTCGGCGATGGCTGTGGTGCAATTTTACAAAGACGGGATACGGTATCAACGTAAATACTTCATATCCTATCCAGACAGCGTTATGGTCATGAAGTTTACTGCCGACAAAGGCGGAAAACAGAATCTTGTACTTAGCTATTGTCCCAACAACGTAGCAAAAAGCCATCTGGAAGCAGATGGAAACGACGGATTAGTATATACCGGCGTTCTCAATAACAACGGAATGAAATTCGCTTTCCGAATCAAAGCTATCCACAAAGGGGGAACACTGAAAGCAGAAAACGACCGGATTATTGTGAAGGATGCTGACGAAGTGGTATTCCTGCTTACGGCAGATACCGATTATAAGATGAACTTTGCCCCAGACTTCAAAGACCCGAAAGCCTACGTCGGCAACGACCCGTCACAAACGACTCTGGCTATGATGGACAATGCCCTGAAAAAAGGTTATGACGAGCTTTATCGTAATCACGAAGCCGATTATACCGCGCTGTTCAATCGGGTACGTTTTGAAATCAATCCGGAAATCGGCACTCCCAACCTGCCGACCTACAAACGACTGGCTAGCTATAAGAAAGGCGTGCCGGACTATCAGCTCGAACAATTGTACTATCAGTTCGGACGCTATCTGCTCATAGCCAGTTCGCGCCCCGGCAACATGCCAGCCAACCTGCAAGGATTGTGGCACAACAATACCGACGGCCCGTGGCGGGTAGATTACCACAATAACATCAACATTCAAATGAATTACTGGCCTGCGTGCCCCACCAATCTCTCTGAATGTACATGGCCTTTGATTGACTTTATACGCAGCTTGGTAAAACCCGGCGAGAAGACAGCACAAGCCTATTTCAACGCCCGCGGATGGACAGCATCCATCTCTGCCAATATCTTCGGATTCACAGCTCCCTTATCCAGCAAATCTATGGCATGGAACCTGAATCCTACCGCCGGTCCGTGGCTGGCAACGCATATATGGGAGTATTATGATTATACCCGTGACACGAAATTCTTAAAGGAAATCGGCTACGACCTTATCAAAAGCAGCGCACAGTTTGCGGTAGACCACTTGTGGCACAAGCCCGACGGGACTTACACCGCCGCTCCTTCCACTTCTCCCGAACACGGCCCGGTGGACGAGGGAGTCACTTTCGCGCATGCCGTAGTACGTGAAATATTACTGGACGCCATCCAGGCAAGCAAGGTGCTCGGAACGGACGCCAAAGAACGCAAACAATGGGAAAACGTACTGACCAAACTGGTTCCGTACCGTATAGGACGCTACGGTCAGTTGTTGGAATGGTCTACCGACATAGACGACCCGAAAGATGAACACCGCCACGTCAACCACCTGTTCGGATTGCATCCGGGGCATACCATCTCTCCCGTGACTACCCCCGAACTTGCACAGGCAGCCAGAGTGGTACTGGAACATCGCGGAGACGGCGCTACCGGTTGGAGCATGGGTTGGAAGCTCAACCAATGGGCACGACTGCAAGACGGAAACCATGCGTATAAACTATACGGCAACTTATTGAAAAACGGTACACTGGACAACCTCTGGGATACCCATGCGCCTTTCCAGATAGACGGAAACTTCGGCGGTACGGCAGGAATAACCGAGATGTTATTGCAAAGCCACATGGGATTCATCCAACTTCTTCCCGCTTTGCCGGATGCATGGGCAAACGGCTCAATAAGCGGAATCTGCGCCAAAGGAAATTTTGAGGTTTCCATCTCCTGGAAAGAGGGACAACTGGAGAAAGCTATCATCCATTCCAAATCCGGAATCCCCTGTAACGTAAGATACGGAGACAAGACGCTCAAGTTCAAGACCGTAAAAGGGAAAAAATACGAAATCACCTTAAAAGGGGACAAGTTAGCCGTATTATAAAGAAGGCATCTGTCCTCATAAACAAACCTGCTTTACATGAAAACCAAATACGCTGTTCTGTCAAGCCTTTTCTTTATCATACAGTTAGTCGGTGTTCTCCCTCTCCGGGCAGAACACTATTACTTTAAACAAATCTCTCTGAAAGAAGGGCTGCCTTCCAACGTGCGCTGTATTCTCCGGGATGAGCAGGGTTTCGTATGGATAGGTACCAAATCGGGACTGGGAAAGTTCGACGGGCACGAACTGAAAAGATACAAACACCAGGCAAACGACCCGAACTCGCTTCTCCACAACCTGATTTATCAGATTGCCGAAGACAAGCAACACAACATCTGGGTACTGACTGAAAAAGGTATTGCCCGCTACCAACAGCAGAGCAACGACTTCACGTTCCCCACGGACGAGGACGGGAAGAATATCACCGCCTATTCCTTCTGCCTTGTCCCGGACGGAATCCTCTTTGGCGGCAAGGACAGGATTTACAAATATAGTTATAACGATTCTTCTCTCCGGCTTCTGCAATATTTCAACGCCAACTCTTTTAAAATCAACGCTCTCAGTATGTGGGATTCAAAGACGTTGCTTTGTTGCAGCCGTTGGACAGGCATATACCTCGTAGACCTGCATACCGGAGAGCACAGACGGCCCCCTTTCGACTGCGGGCCGGAAATTACCACCATGATGACCGACAGCCGGAAAAGAATATGGATTGCCCCTTACAGCGGCGGACTTCGTTGCTACTCATACGACGGCAAACTACTGGCTTCGTACTCCACCCGCAACTCCGCCCTTAGCAACGACATCGTCCTAAGCCTCGCCGAAAGGGAAGGGCAACTGTGGATAGGAACAGATGGCGGCGGAATCAATATCCTCACCTCCGAAACCGGGGAAATCTCCCAACTGGAATATATCCCGGGACGTGAAAACTACTCTCTCCCCGCCAACTCCATTCTCTGCCTGCACAACGACCACAATAACAATATATGGGCAGGAAGCACCTGCAACGGATTAATCAGCATCCGGGAAGTGTTCATGAAAACCTACACCGACGTAGTCCCCGGCAACGACCGCGGACTAAGCAACAGCACCGTGCGAAGCCTTTACCGCCAATCGACCGACAGTATCTGGATTGGTACGGACGGCGGCGGTATCAACCTCTTTAACCCGCGTACCGAGAAATTCACCCATTATCTTTCTACCTGGAACGATAAAATAGCGTTTATCAGCGGATTCACTCCCGGAAAACTACTGATTTCCCTTTTCTCCAAAGGAGTATTCATATTCAACCCCGCAACCGGGGAGAAACAGCCTTTTACCATTGTCGACAAAGAAACTACGACACAACTTTGCAACCGGGGTAAATCGGTCAACTTATATCAGAACACCCCCAACACCGTGTTATTACTGGGCGACCATGTCTACCAGTATCACCTGAAAGAAAAGAAATTCGACAAGGTCACCGGAGAAGAAGGGAAAAGTATTGTCGGCACGCTCGTCCCCTTCAAGCACGAGAACAACCGGACTTACATCAACGATTTCAAACATATCTACGAACTGCACGATGGGGATTCCTTGCTGCAAACAACCTTCGAATGTTATCAGGATACCGTAATCAGTTCGGCGTCACACGACGAGCACGGCGATTTCTGGATAGGAAGCAATTTCGGCCTTATCCACTACAACCCCGTTTCCCAAAAGCAGACGCACATCCCTACCAACCTGTTTACCGAAGTCAACATGGTGCAATGCGACCAGAGGGGCAAAGTATGGATAGGTGCGGATAATCTACTTTTCGCCTGGCTTATACAGGAACAGAAGTTCGTTCTCTTCGGAGAGTCGAACGGAGCTATCCAAAACGAATATCTGCCCAACGCCCGGTTGGTAAACAATGAGGGGGATGTCTATATCGGCGGTGTAAAGGGTATGCTGCGCATTGACGGCCAGCTGCTGCTGAATACATCGGAAATGCCGGAACTGCAACTGTTGGATATTATCATCAATGGTGAGCCTGCACAGAACAAACTATATAGTCATCCGGCAGCAATCTCTGTCCCATGGGACAGCAATATCACCATCCGAATCATGTCGAAAGAAGAGGATATCTTCCGTAAGAAAGTCTACCGCTATCGGATAGAGGGGCTGAACGACCAGTATATCGAATCGTACCAGCCGGAATTGGTAATCCGGTCGTTACCACCGGGCAATTACAAAATTATGGCTTCATGCACAGCGAAAGACGGCAGCTGGATTCCCAACCAGAAAATACTAGAACTAACCGTACTCCCGCCATGGTATCGCACGTGGTGGTTCATTCTCGGTTGCACCATTCTCATTGCCACCATAATCATCGAAACTTTCCGCAGAACATTGAAACGTAATCAGGAAAAACTGAAATGGGCGATGAAAGAGCATGAGAAACAGATGTACGAGGAAAAGGTACGTTTTCTTATCAATATCAGCCACGAACTACGGACTCCGCTGACGCTTATTCATGCGCCACTCAATCAGATTTTGAAGTCGCTCTCTTCCGGAGACAGCCAATATCTGCCGTTAAAAGCCATCTACCGGCAGGCACAACGAATGAAGAACTTGATTAATATGGTGCTCGACGTGCGGAAAATGGAAGTAGGGGAGAGTAAACTGCAAATTCAGCCTCATCCGCTCAATCAATGGATTGAACACGTTTCGCAGGATTTTATCAGTGAGGGGGAAGCAAAGAATGTGCATATCCGCTATCAGCTCGACCCACGGATAGAGAAAGTCAGTTTCGATAAGGACAAATGCGAGATTATCCTAAGTAACCTGCTTATCAATGCCTTGAAACACAGTCCGCAGGACACGGAAATAACGATTGCTTCGGAACTGCTGCCTGAAGAAAACCGGGTGCGTATCTCCATCATCGACCAGGGATGCGGACTGAAACAAGTGGATACGCACAAGCTCTTTACCCGCTTCTACCAGGGAACGGGAGAACAGAGCGGAACAGGAATCGGCTTGTCTTACTCCAAGATTCTGGTGGAACTGCACGGCGGCTCTATCGGCGCACAGGATAATGAAGAAACCGGAGCCAGCTTTTTCTTTGAGTTGCCGTTGAGGCAGGAACCGGAAGAAATCATCTGCGAGCCAAAAGCTTATCTGAACGAGTTGATGATGGATGATAACAGCGGGCAGCCGTCCGCGAAAGAGGTATTCGACACCACTCCATACACTATTCTCGTAGTGGATGACAATCCGGATATGACAGACTTTCTGAAAAGAACGTTCGAAGGATACTTCAAACGGATAATTATCGCCGGAGACGGGGTGGAAGCCCTTCAACTGGTCAGAAGCCATGTCCCTGATATTATAGTCAGTGACGTGATGATGCCTCGGATGAACGGGTATAAACTTTGTAAAACGATTAAAGAGGATATCAATATCAGTCACATCCCAGTCATTCTGCTAACTGCCAGAGATGACAGGCAAAGCCAAATAAGCGGTTACAAGAATGGAGCGGACGGCTATTTAAGCAAACCTTTCGAAGTGGAAATGCTAATGGAACTTATCCGCAACCGGTTGAAAAACCGGGAATATACCAAGAAAAGGTATCTGAATGCAGGATTAATCCCCACACCGGAAGAAAGCACCATCAGCCTGACAGACGAAACATTCCTGATTAAACTGAATAGTATCATCCAGGAAAATATAGAAAATTCCAATCTGGGCATTCAGTTTATCTGCCAGGAAGTAGGATTGGGCCGTTCTTCGCTTTATAACAAACTGAAAGCACTTACAGGCATGGGAGCGAACGAGTATATCAGTAAGCTCCGTATAGAAAAAGCTATTACATTGATATCCGGCACGGATATGCCCTTCTCTGAAATTGCAGAGAAAACCGGGTTTACCACTCCGAGTTATTTCAGTACGGCTTTCAAGCAATATACCGGGGAAACACCCAGTCAATATAAAGAAAGAAAAAAGAAAGGTCTGGCTGGTAAATAATACCATCATTATTCTTTATGCTGGCTGAAGTTTCCGGCTGCAAGCCAATTCGCCGCATATTGACCGATATTGACCGATTAACAAACGGGCTGCCACAGAATCACTTCTCCGGCAGCCCTTCTTTCATTAAATTAAAAAACAGAGAGTATGATACAGTTTATTCCTGACCTCCTCCTAAAGCACGGTATAGGTTAATTAAACTTTGTATTTCAGTAAAATGATTGGCCGTCTGCGAGAGTTGCGCACTAAGCAACGACTGCCGGGAGGTAAGCACTTCCAGATAGGTTGTATTACCATGCTCCATCAACAGAGTAGTGCTTCGCAAAGCCGTTTGCAGGGAAGTGATCTGTTTATCCAACAAGATTCTTTTTCCCTGACTGGTTTGATAGGCAATCAACGCATCATTCACCTCACTACCGGCATTGAGCAACGTTTGCTGAAAACCGAGCGCCGCTTCTTCCTGTTGCGCACGGGCAATGCGGTATTGTGCCACCACCTGTCCTCTGTTAAAGAGCGGCTGCGTAAGCGAACCTACCGCCGACGCGAGAAACTTACCCGGATTGATAATCATCGCCCCGGCGGAGTTTGTCCATCCGGCACTCCCGCTCAAAGTGATGGAAGGATAGAAAGCCGAACGTGCCGCATTGGTGCCATAGAACGCCGCTTCCAACGTCCGCTCTGCCGAACGGACATCCGGACGGGAAGAAAGCATCCGTACAGGAATTCCTATCGAGAAGTCGGCAGGAAACTGTTGCTTTGCCAATACACCACGCTCATAGTTGCGTGGCGTCTCCGCCAATAATAAGGCAAGACTGTTCTCCACCTGATTGATCTGCTGCTGCAAATCGAGGACCGAACCCTGCACCTGATAATAGGCCGCCTCCATCTGCGACACAGCCGATTCGTTTGCCAATCCGGCATTCATTAATGCACGGGTGGACGCAACGGTTTCTTTCCATGCCTCTTCCGTCTGACGGGAGATGTCGAGTTGTTCGTCCAGCATCAACAGGGTGTAATAGGTATTGGCGATACCTGCTATCAACTGCGTACGGACTGCCTGACGGTAATCCTCGCTTTGAGCATAAAGCGCTTTCGCCTGTTTCTTGGAGTTGCGCATACGCCCGAAAACGTCCAACTCCCAACTGGCAGTAACGGGCAACGAATAAGTCTGCGTAGCCTTCTGCGTATCGAAACTGCTCACTGTTCCCTGCGGAGCAAGCGCAAAAGCGGGCAGAAAAGCAAGTTTGGCGGACATCAGTACGGCCTGTGCTTCTTCCACACGGAGCTGGGCAGACTGATAGTCGGTATTGGTCTGCAATCCCACTTCAATGAGAGACTGCAAATAAGGGTCGGTGAAGAGTTCCCGCCAGTCCATATTACCCAGACCGGCAGTGTCTTCGGTCACCACTTCCCCGCCGTAAAGATCGTCGGGAACGACAGTGGCGGGTTCGTATTTGGTATAGATGCCACAACCGCTCAACGACAGACTGATGGCAACTAATGTGATGATATTCTTCTTCATTCTTTCTTTCATTTATTTACGTTCGCGTTCAACTTCACTCTTTTCTTTCTCTAAAAGCACCTGCACATCTGGTTCCTCTTCCATCGGTTTGCGGATTTTCTCCTGCAAAAACTCAAAGATGATGTAGAAAACCGGAACGACAAAGAGCAATGCCAGTGTCCCGACAGCCATACCGCCCACAACACCCGTACCCAACGAACTGTTGCCATTGGCACCTGCACCGGAGGAAAACATCAGCGGAAGCATACCGAAGATCATTGTCAACACCGTCATCAGGATAGGACGCAAGCGGACTTGTGCGGCAGAGTAGGCAGACTCCACGATACCCATTCCCTTGCGGCGACGTTCTATGGCGTACTCCGTAATCAGAATGGCCGTCTTAGCCAGCAAACCGATCAACATAATCACACCCGTCTGCAGATAGATATTATTCTCCAACCCGAGTATTTTGGCGAAAAGGAACGACCCCATCAGTCCGAACGGCACGGAGAAGATAACGGCAAACGGTATGAGGAAACTTTCGTAAAGACAGGCCAGAATCAGATAGATAAGGAAGATACAGATGGCGTAAATGAAAACCGTCTGCGCACCACCGCTACTTGCTTCTTCGCGTGCCATACCACCATATTCATATCCGTAGCCTGCCGGCAAAGACTGTGCAGCCACTTCTTCAATCACTTTCTGCACCTCGCCGGAGGAGTAACCGTCGGCAGGATTCACATTGGCGGTGATGGTGCTGTAAAGATTGAAACGGTTGGCCGTTTCCGGTCCCAGCACTTGCTTCAGCGTCACGAACTGGCTCACCGGAGCCATCTGCGTACCATTGCGTACAAACATATTATTCAGTGCCTGCTCGTCGAGGCGGTATTCAGGCGAAGCCTGCATCATCACACGATATACTTTACCATACTGATTATAGTTGGAGATATACGCGCCACCGCAATAACTGCCCACTGCATCGAGCACTGCACTCGGCGAAATTCCTGCACGCTTACATTTGGCAGCGTCCACTTCCACCGATATCTGCGGGAAGTTGATAGCATACGATGTATAAGCCATCGCTACCTCCGGACGCTCGTTCAGAGCACCGAGGAACTGTATAGCCGCTTCATAGAACGTAGCCAATTCTCCACCCGTCATGTCCTGAAGGTTCAGTTCGAGGGAGTTACCCATACCGTAACCCGGAATCATGGCAGGCTGGAAGCTGAATACCTGCGCTTCCTTTATCGCCTGGAATTGTCCGTTGAGGCGTGACACCACAGCATCCGAGCTATGCTCCTTGCCCTTTCGTTCGCTCCAGTCTTTCAGACGGATAATAATCGTACCGTACGAAGTTCCCTGACCGGATATCAGTCCGTACCCTGCTACGCGGGCGTAGTGTTCTATTTCGGGCGTATCTTTCAGGATATTTTCCAGGCGGTCCATCACTTTCGTGGTTTCTTCGAGCGTGCTTCCCGGTGAAATGCTGACATTCACCATAATGACACCCTGGTCTTCCTGCGGCACAAGTCCCGTTTTAGTGGTACTCATCAGGTAAACCAGCAAGGCAACGGCAACAGCCAGTGAAGTCCACACCATCCAGTGATGGCGGATGAAGAACATCACACCTCTTTTATATTTACCCAATACGGCATTGAACGAAGCATTGTAAGCTGCACGTACCCGTCCGTTGATACTCTTGGCACTCTTGGTTCCGTCCGACGGACGCATCATGATGGCGCACAAAGCGGGACAGAGCGTCAAAGCCGAAATCATCGAAATACCTACGGCAGTTGCCATCGTGATACCGAATTGCGTATAGAACACGCCCGAAGTACCTCCCATGAAGGTTACAGGAATAAACACAGCCATAAATACACAGGTACAGGAGACAATAGCCATCGTCACGTCGCCCATTGCATCTTTCGTGGCAAGATAGGCAGACTTATATCCGGCATCGAACTTGGATTGCACGGCCTCTACCACCACAATGGCATCATCCACCACCGTACCGATGGCAAGCACCAGCGCAAACAGTGTCAGGATGTTCAGACTGAAACCCGCAGCCACCAGACAGGCAAACGTACCCACCAACGACACAATGATAGAGATGGAGGGAATCAGCGTACTCTTCAGATCCTGCAAGAAGAAATAGACCACGAGGATGACCAGAATGATGGCAATAATCAGCGTCTCCACCACATTGTGTATGGAAGCGAAAAGGAAGTCGTTCGAACTCATCATCGTGACGAACTCCGTTCCTTCCGGCAGATTCTTCTCCATCCGCTCTATCTGCGTAGTGATTTCTTTGTTGACAGCGGTAGCATTGGAACCGGCTGTCTGGAATATCATATAAAGAACGGCAGGCTGACTGTCCATCTCACTGCGGAAACTATACGTCATCGTACCCAGCTCCACCTCTGCCACATCTTGCAGACGAAGTATGGAACCGTCTTCCCGCGAACGGACAACCGTATTCCGGAATTCTTCCACGCTTTTGAGGCGTCCGCGATATTTCATCGTAAACTGGAAAACATTCTTCGAGCTCTCGCCCAATGAACCGGTAGGAGCTTCAATGTTCTGCTCACCCAACACGGCGGTAATGTCCGACGGAACCAGTCCGTATTGTGCCATCCGTTCCGGTTTCAGCCAGATACGCATACTGTATGTATCGCCCAGCTCCATCACGTCTCCCACTCCTTCGATACGTTTAATCTGGGGAATGACATTGATGTCCAGGTAATTGGCAAGGAACGTCTGATCGTATCGACCGTCCGTGCAGACCAAAGCACCAATCTGCAAGAAGCTGGTCTGCCGCTTCATCGTGCTCACGCCGACTTTCGTTACTTCAGCCGGAAGCAATCCCTGCGCTTTCGCCACACGATTCTGCACGTTGACTGCCGCCATATCGGGGTCCGTGCCCTGCTTGAAATAAACCTGTATAATAGCCAAACCTGCATTGGAAGCACTGGAACTGATGTACATCATGTCTTCCACACCGTTGATACTCTCCTCCAGTGGCATGATGACACTGTTCATCACTGCCTCGGCATCGGCACCCGTATAACTGGCAGTTACGTATACCGTTGGAGGCGCAATGTCAGGATATTGCTCCACCGGCAGCGTGAAGAGCGAAATAAGCCCTATGGCCAGAATCAGTACGGAGATGGAGATAGCCATCACCGGCCGTTTTATAAATATATTTCCTTTCATAATCAGTCTCCTTCTTATTTAACTTGCATGCCTTCGCGCACCAGTCCGGCGCCTTCCGATACAATTTCATCACCTGCTTTCAGTCCGTCCAGCACCACATATTCGCGTCCGTCATTATTTGCGGCCACTGTTATCAGGGTAGATACAGCCTTTCCGTCCACTACCTTATATACAATCGTCTTATCCTGCATCCGCACGGTGGCCGTCTGCGGAATAGCAATACAGTCTTTATAAATGCTCGGCACTACCACCGTGCCCGATGCTCCGCTATGAAGCAACCGCGATTCGTTGGGAAACACCACGCGCGCCACCACAGTACCCGTTTGCCGGTCGATGACGCCGCTGATGGATTCGATGACACCTTTCTTATTATAAACCGAATTATCATTCAGGCGTAATTCCACTTCCGGCATGTTCTTCAAGGCTTCGTCCATGTCGCCATACTGGCGGGTGAGGGCAAGCAACTGATTCTCGGTCATGGAGAAATAGACATACATATCCGAGTTGTCGCTGACCGTAGTAAGCGGATAGGGCATATTGGCACTTACCAATGCGCCTGCACGATAAGGCAATGCGCCTACGACTCCGTCACTGGGACTTTTCACCTCGGTATAAGAGAGATTGTTGCGGGCACTGATCTCTTGTGCTTCGGCCTGCGACAGTTGAGCTTTGGCGGTGAGATAAGAATTCTCGGCCGTTTTCAGGCTGAATTCCGAAACTACTTTCTGCGCATACAGTTCTTTGTTGCTCTTGTAGGTCAGTTCGGCAGTACCCAGCGCGGCACGTGCTGCTTCCACATTGGCAATGGCGGTTTTGAGCGCGGCCTTGTAAGGCACTTGGTCGATAATGAAAAGCGATTGCCCGCGGCGTACTTTTTGCCCTTCGGTCACACAGAGTTTCTCAATCGTTCCCGACACCTGCGGATAAATATCAATATCCTGCCGCCCACGTATGCTCGCCGAATAGGAAGAAGAAAATTCCTTATCCACCGCTTCTATCTGCATTACTGCATAAGAAGAAGATTTCACTCCCGCATCCGATGCTTGCTTGCAAGATGCCATCCACACTGTACAACCGACAATCCCTATCAGCCGTATCCATTTTTTGCTTACTGTAATCATACTTTCTCTTTTGATCTTTTGTTAAATCCTGGACAAAAGTAGGAGAAAAGAACAAGGCAAGAGTGACCAATTTCCCTCCATAAATGTCCTATTTTCGCCATTTACGTTTATTATAGCTAACTATTTGGCAATAAACGACATATCAAACAAATCTGAAGAAGTATGGGACATTCTGTTTTCCCGATTATTCACCAACTTTGCAAAAAGAAAAAAGGAAAGAACATGGAAAAAGAGAACATTATAACGGTGGATATAGAAGATTTTAAGGACAGTCAGCACGTCCTTGATTATATTGATGATGACTTTGCGATAGTCAACAGTCTGGAGGGGACTCCTTATAGTAATGATACAATCAAACTGAATTGTTTTCTCATCGCGGTTTGTATAGAAGGGTGCATCCAGTTGGACGTCAACTACCGGACCTACAAGTTGCAGGCGGGCGAGCTGCTGCTCGGTCTGCCCAACACGATTATCAGCCATACGATGCTTAGTCCTAAATATAAAGTCAGGCTTGCCGGATTCTCTACCCGTTTCCTGCAACGTATTATTAAAATGGAAAAGGAAACGTGGAATACTGCCATTCATATCCACAACAATCCGGTGAAGTCGGTTGACAACGGGGAGGATCAAACAGTCTTCGGATTCTACCGGGATTTAATTATAGCCAAGATAAACGATGAGCCTCATTGTTACCACAAAGAAGTGATACAACATCTCTTCTCCGCTATCTTTTGCGAAATGATGGGGCAGCTTCATAAGGAAATCGAAGCTTCCGGCAACATGGAAGGTTCGAAAGAAGGCATCAAACAGGTGAATTATATTTTGCGGAAGTTCATGGAACTGTTATCGAAGGACAAGGGTATGCACCGTTCGGTGAGTTATTTTGCCAACGAGCTTTGCTACACTCCGAAGCATTTCTCGAAAGTCATCAAGCAGGCATGTGGCAGGACTCCGTTGGATTTGATTAACGAAACTACCGTGGAGCATATCAAATACCGATTAAAACGTTCGGAAAAGTCTATCAAGGAAATTGCCGAAGAGTTCAACTTCCCCAATCAGTCCTTTTTCGGGAAATACGTAAAAGCGCATTTGGGAACATCACCGGCCAATTATCGGAACAGAAAAGAAGAATGACAAAAAGAACAGATTCTTATGTTAGACAAATCTTTTTGGGGATCTTGTTCATCTTAATATAAAAAAAGAGTAATAATGTGCACATTATTACTCAATAACACTAAGATAGCTCCCGACTCTTGACTTATACATAAGTCTATATTGCTTTTTCAATTCTTTAGAGAGAAAAGAATGTTCAATCAGTTGATCAGTCAATTCATATATCTTACTATATTTTTCGAGACAAGAGTTTACCAAACGCTCGGGTAGACCTATTTTTAAGCCAAAGTGATAAAAAGTCTTCCCAGTAACCGCCGATGCACCACCGAAATAATCCGGTTCAGGATTAACAAACAAACCTTTGCTCATGGCAAAGATACCATCGTTTATATGGAGATGAGTATTCAATAAATCGTAAGCAGGAGATAGGCGGAATCTTCCTTTCTTCTCTTCCAATAAAGAAAAGTTCTTTAAATGGGCATCGCCGTTAGAATAGACAAAGTTGAACAAGATAAGTTCAAAAAAACGCAATTTATCCACTTGGGGGACAGAGCTGTATTTATCTATAATTCCTGCAAACTCTTCATAGGCCAGATTGTCATATTTATAATCGGAACCTCCATTTTTCCTGGTAAGCCCGGCTAAAGAAGCAAAATCCTCCTTTTGTAACTTTCCTTTCTCCGACAAATCAAAACGTCGTACAAAATAAGCAGGGGTTCCGTCCTGAAAAAAGCATAATCCATTAGGAGCTGTCGGAATCCCATATACTTGCGCAGCTATCTGCATTGTCAAATGTTCGTTGGCAGGACAAAACTCCTTGTTACGGAGATTATTGGGAACAGGCTTTAATATGAATTCGCCCTGTTCTCCCTCTTTGGTCAATCGCAATATCCCGTCATCGGCAACTAAAGAATACTTAATCTGGACTCCAGAAACGGATATGCGTTTGCTATTGTTATTGAAGAGATCAATACCGACATTATCGTCAAAATGCCTGTAAGGTAATTCACAAGATATATTTTTCCCATCAGAAAGCTGCTTCAAGGCTTTGGGTGAATATCCGCTTTCTCCACCAGTCTCCCGTAAAAGTGAGGGACAAATATGAATATCAGTTTCCATTATCACATTTTTTTAATTGTTATTGCTCCGATTGTATCTGTATGGGCAGTAGCCAGAAGAATACCAAAATCATCCTCTTCATCAATATGCAAGTTTCTAGCTTGAATAATCCGATTATCCCCTTCAGATGTCATATTAAAAAAAACAGGGAAAAGATAGGAAGAGGTATATTCCTGCTGTGTCTTGGGCATGGTCAGTGAGACAGCTGGGAGTTGTGGATTATTATAATAGTCCGTATCATAACAGAATGAATAGTGTTCACGATCTATTTCTGTTAACAGACCGGCATAAATACCTTTTATATAGACTTTGGCAGATCGACTCATATGTGTGTCTATTATTGAATATGAATACTAAGTCCTAAAGTTTTCAGGACATTAAAAAGAACATCGAAGCGGGGATTACCACTTCCACGTTCCAAGCGGACCAAAGCGTTAATCCCTATTCCTGCAAGAGTGGCCAACGTAGACTGATCCAACCCCAACTCCTTACGCCTTTCGCGAATATGTTTTCCTATCTCTATTAAATCCATAATTCACCATATATAGAAACTTTCTCACAAAGATAGAATCTTTTTAGTATAAAAACAAGTAAATTCACCATATACAGTGAATTTGCACATAAATAGCATAGTATTAAAGCATACTATCATGCTTTTCACCATATATGGTGATTTAAAAGAGATACATGCTTATAAAGGAAAGACATTGATTGCTGAAAGAAGTGCCAACATGAAGAATTGTATATTTTACCTATCCTGCTCTTTATATTTCGAGCCCTTCCTTGCACTTCATGAAAAACGCCCTCCATTTAGAGTTACAGATTTCGCAAATAACACAAAATAGGCATTATTAGCAAACAAGTTACAATAAAAGCAGTTAATCAAAAGCATAAATAGCTATCATATCACAAAGGATATATCAGATTGCTATTTATAAATAGGCAGTAGAAAAAGACAAACCAGCTCAATATATCCTCTTCAAAAACCAAGTTTAGCTTCCTTTAAAAGAAACCGATGGTTTGATTATAGCAAACGGACGGTTTGTTTAAACCAAACGGAGGGTTTGATTACGGCAAACGGATGGTTTAGTTACACCATATCGTGCATATTTCAAGGAAATAAATACAAGATAAAGAGAGATAATGCATATTCTTGCAATTGTTCATGCAGTTTATTTTCTATTTGGCCCTTTTCTTTCTTTCCTTTTTTCGTGAAGTTCTTAAAAACAGAACAGATTCCCCGTTATATGAAAGTACCTTGTATCCGGAGACAGGCAGAAACTTTCATATAACGGGGAATTCTATTTCATATTCTCAATGAAGAGAATCCATGAAGAGAATCAACGATTCTCGGTATCTTTCATACAACGCACGGAGAATGCATGGGAACGACCGGAGGAATGTGTCCAGGTCTTATCGGAGACTTTATAATACAGAGAAGTAGCTCCCTGATCCTTGTCATTTCCATAACTGCTAGCCGATGAGTTAGACCAATAGCAAGCGGCTCCCTTAGCGGTATCCAATCCTGTATTATTACCATTATTACCACCGTTGGAACCCCACTTACAACCTGCCAACGGCCAATATGCGTAATTCGTACCGTCATAGCAATATTTAAATACCGCAGTTGCGCTCTGTTTCACAAATTCTCCTTTCTGCTCTATCTCATCCAATACTCGGGGAGATACAACCCGGTAGCCTTTCGGACAAGGATCATAAATAGATTTATGACCGTCAGAAGGATTGAGATAAGTGCTCGATTCATTCGGGTTACCCCAGAAGTCATCTTTACGATCGGTACGTGCACCAGTCCATGCACCCAGATACCAGTCGGATTTTGTATTCTCCACATTATTGGTATAAAGCAACGCACGGGGATTTTCTATAGAGAAGCGGACGTTGGTGGCTTCGGTAGGTATATTAGTACCCACGGATCCCGACCAGCCGACCGGCGTAGGACGTCCCCATTGGAAGTAAACACCGTTTTGCTTCCAGTTGTCTCCTTCACACGTCATATAAGTACCCAGATTACGATCCAACACTACATATCCCGTATTACCATAAGGGTGTTCTGCCGGAGTAGGGGTCATCCAGATAATAAAACTCCAGATGACGGTAGTCTGATCCGCTCCATAGATAGCCACCTGACCGCAACCGCCGTCATAGCCTCCGCTTACTTTATAGGCATTGATCGTAATATTGTAATCACTGCCAATAGGGGAGATGTCCGTAGTAGAGCCATTTACGGCAATCATCTTATGATCCTTATTCAAATCGCAACCTAGAATAGTCTTGGCATACTTGGGTTCTTCCACTTCCATGAAGTTACCACGTGCCTTCACACTAATCGTATTGCTCACGCCACTGGTAGAAATATTCGTCAACAGACAGTTGGACTCGCCATAAGCCCATCTTCCTGCCAATAAACGTGTCTCTACCGGCTCATACCATTCGCAGGAGTTATCCGAAAGTTTCAGGTTGTTGACAGCAATCGTATTGACAGCATTGGCTTTCAGTTGCTTTCCTTCTTTGAGAATAGGAATGGTAACAGTCTGCTGGTCATTCTCCAGAGTGATGACAATGTACACTTCTTTGCCACTTAAATCGGCAGGATATGTAGTCAGGTATATATCCTGTGCGGAAGCGAGCAGTTCGGGAGTAGTCAGTGAAACAGTGGCATACGGTTTCACATCCGGACCGTAAGTCAGTTCGTCCGTATCCAAATCTGCTGTGAATACACCGGAAAGAGGAGTTTTTGTCTCCTTGTCATATAAAGAAACGCTCTTGAGCTTGTACGTAGAAAGCTCCTGGGATGAGATGCTGAACTTCACATACGCCATCGCATGGTTCAACGTAAATTTAGCAAGCATATCCGGACCGCTGACCGTAGCCTTGGCAAACGCAAAACCATACTTTCCAATATGATGGCTATCGCCGGGACGGCTTTGTTCCTGCTCAACAGACAGGGTAGAAGTTATCTTGTTGCCATTTTCGGCCAGTTCCGTACTTGCCCGGTAAGGATAGTAAATAAGAAGCTCCGTAGCTCCTTCTTCCGCCATCTTCACGTCGTCCGAAGTAAAGACGCCGGAGTTCTGCCCGATCGACTCATCACTTAATAAAGACTGCACATTATTGATGTCGGTCCCTGCCGTACGGGAGAAAACACCCAAGGCATCCCCTTCGCTCCAAATCACCGGATAAACGTCACCTGTTTTGTCACCGATAGAAATACGTGTCTGCGGAGACGAGAGTCCAACCAATGTCAGACATGAACCTGCCGTTGCCGGTTCTTTGCCGTTATCGGACGAAATAAGTTCGTCCTGCGTGCAACTTGTCATCATGAGAATCATTGCACCTATTGCAAATAATCTATTTTTCATACCATTCATTCTTTTGAGTTACACCATTCTTTACCATTCATTCTCTTCCAAATCACCGGCAGAACCGCCGTCACTCCATGCTCCTTCCGTTCCTGAAGCTTTCCAGGTCTGGAAAGCGGAACACACGGCACGCCCTTCGGCATTATAGGCGATAATCGCACTGATGTAATTCACTCCCGGACGTAATCCTTCGGTGATTTTACGCGTATAGGGCAGAGATACGGGTTCTCCGTTCTCTTCTACAAATTTCACCAGTTTCACTTCAATGTTATAGTCAAAACCGATGTCGGCCACGGGATAGAATTCAATGACTTTCGCTCCGAACGTAGTTCCTGTTTGCTGCTCGGAAGTAATCAGAGCCGTATTGTCCGCAATCTCCGAAACTGTCAGGTTCATGGTGGGAATGACACGCGGAGCCGAATCATCCTTGTCCGAGCAGGAGGCAGTTATCAGCAGTAGTACGAAGATAAATGCCATATTTATATATAAGTTCTTCATAATCATATTGTATTAGTTTTATTATTGTAGATTCTTATACCGCAGCAATGCTTCTAAAAAGTAATAATCGGCATACGTCAGAGGGACATCCACTTCGCTTTTATCAGGAAGTGCACCCACGCTGTGCTTCAGGATGAAACATTCGTTCGTACCCGGTTCTGCCAGATACTCTTTCGAGGCAAGCGTACGGAGTTGCTTTTCTGCCATGGCAAGATAAGATTCCTTGGCGTCCGTGCCGGGGATATAACGGCTTAGCTCAATAAAGGCGGAGGCCATGATAGCCGCAGCGGAAGCATCCCGATAGGTCTGTGCTTCTACCGGAGCGTCGAAATCCCAGTAAGGAATACCGTCGTCAGGCAAACGGCGGAGCAGCATATCGGCGATATGCCCGGCTTGCAACAGATAACTTTGATACCCCGTCAAGCGGAACATCATCGTATAGCTATACAAGGCCCATGCTTGTCCGCGACTCCAGGAGGAATCGTCCGAGAAGCCCTGCACCGTTTGCTTGCCGCGCACTGCACCCGTTTCAGGGTCATAATCCACCAGATGATACGTGGAATAATCATCCCGGAAGTGATGCTGGATAGTGGTATTGGCATGCGTACAGGCAATGTTCTGTAAAGAGTCGTCGGCATAGGCTTTCGACATGGACAACAGCAGTTCAAGGTTCATCATATTGTCAATAATCACCGGGTACTTCCAGTCGCAACCTTTGCGCACAAAGTCCCAGCTACGAATCACACCGGCAGTAGGATTGAAACGAGTTGACAAGGATTTGGCGCCCTGATAGAGCACTTGTTTATAAGCCTCATTACCTGTCAACCGGAAAGCATTCCCGTAACTGCAATTCAACTGGAAACCGACATCATGATCCCTGGTCACGTATTGTATAGAGTCGAGTTTCAGCGTGTTCTTCTCGGCCAGTGTTTTCACTGCTTCATTGCCTGTATATTCGTAGATATACCAGAGGGAACCGGGATAGAAGCCGCTGCACCACCAATAGATATTTGAGGGAACAAACTCACCATCGGCAGAGAGCGTGCGGGGAAGTGTCTTTTCTGTCAAGCGGGTGTCCATAGTCGTGTATTGTTGCTCTGCAACGGTAAATACACGGTCAATCAATGCCTCCATCGGCTCCTGCTTCGTGCAGGAGGCCAACATCAAAAGTCCGAGTATAGATATTAATAGGATTCTCATACGTTCCATTCTTTTTTATTTAGGGGACAGGGTTGTGGTAAATGTGACGGTCTGATTGGCGGTGACCGTTGCTTCAAAGCCGACCATATAGGTGCCCGGATTAGCCTGGTCATAAGAGTTCTCACTGGTGGTACTCCATTGCTTGTAGGTAGGCTTCACGCTTCCGCTGGCTGTGAGATACATCACTTTGCTTCCGTTCGTTAGTACAATGCGGTTACTTTCCACCGTCGGAACGGCAGGCGTCACCATACACCAGCGCACTTTGGCGGATTTATCTGTTCTCGCCTTGATCTCATCCATAACCACTAAATCTTTATCGTTCACGATTTTCACGGTACGGGTAGCGGACGCCGCCTGATCGGACACTACTTCAGTCAGATCGAAAGTGGCTCCCAATTCCGTAGCGGTATTGATAGTAGTAGTCAGTGTAGCCACCCCATTTACCCGGTGACGGGCGTCGTTGATTGAAATCGTGCTATGATTCAAGTTATTCAGGCGGAATACATCCCAACGCATCGAGTTCTGTCCCATATCCCAAAGATTACCACCCAAAGCTGACAATTTCGACTCGAGCGTTGTATAACTTTGCAGACCGAAATCCATCGACCAGCGCACTCCATACGCGTCGTACACAAACGAACCAGCATCCATGTGTCCGTGGCTCGAACCTGCCTTTCCACCTTTGATTCCGAGGTATTTATCCGTATCGGTGTACGTCCAGTCGGTATGTACCATCACTACGGGCGTTTCCCCTTTTCCACTCCATAGTTTATTGGAAGGAGCGGAGATTGCGTCCAGATTCAGATTATTGGCAAACGCCATAATCATCGGCAACAGGCGGTTTTCGGCACAAGAAGCGTATTCACCGTTCTTCAGCATTTTCAGTTCATTATATAATAAGGATGGATTACTGTATTTATCGGCAAACCACCACGAAGCCAATGCCGCGGTAGAGGAGGGAGCACAGTCGGAATAATTAAAGAACTTGCTGTTCAAGCCTGTCATATACAGCATATACTCTGCCGTTTTGGAGAATCCCGGTGTATCGGAAAGCCCGTTATCCGTGCCAAGCGTACTGTTGAGGGCGGCAAGCATCAATACCTGATAGAGCGTGCCGTAACACCAGTAACCGCTGCCCTCCGGATAGTTGCCGTCGGGAGAGTACATCACTTCCAATGCAGGTTTATTGGATTCCAATGCTTTTTCAATCATGTCCTTTGCTTCGGAAGGATTGTTTTCATAGGAAGCCAGTGCCGCACAGACCAGTCCACCATTACAAACCTGGTTCCAGTTGTTGGTGGCCTCGTAGAAGTTGAGGTTCCAGTTCTTATCCTGCGCCTGTTGGAAGGCAAACTTCAACAGTGCGTTGGCCGCTTTCGTACGGGTGGCTGCGCTTAGTTCGTTGTAGAGCCAATCGTAGCCGAACGCAACAGCCGTAGCCATTTCGCCCACATCGAGAAAGTGGCGTTTCGAGTTCCAGTCGGGAAAATTGCAGACAGCGTTCATATCCGTTTCCGCTTTAGTCAGGTATTTGGCATCGCCGGTCATCCGGTAGGCATAAGCACAGGTGAAAATACGCAGTAACGCGTCGCGGGACACATCGAGGATACGTTTGTTGCTGGCATCCAATTTATAAGTCAGTGCCGTGGCGTTCATCCCTTTACTGTTGCATACACTCATAATGGTATTATGGAGCAAGGTCAGATTGGCACTCGAATTGGCATCCACTTTGGCTTTCAACGCAGTGAAGGCCTCGGCGTTCATCAACAGGCGGGGATGATTGTCCGCAGTCAGTTTGGAATAATCCAGTCCGCCCTCCGGCTCCGTGGGATTCGGTTTCTCATGGGTAGATCCCGGACGGAATCTGTTCTCATCTTCATCGGAACAACTAACGGCTGTTCCTACAAAGAAAGCTATGATGATTGTTTTAAAAAGAATCGTTTTCATGGTTCAATGAATTTATTTGTATTACTACTTCAAAGGAATAAGTCGTACTTTCAGTTGCACGGCACGATTGGCAGGAATCACCGTCTCAAAGCCCACGCGGATGGTTCCCGGATTGCGGAAATCATATTCATGCGGGGGCACGTTCGACCAGGTTTTCATTTCTACTTCCGTATCGGCATCTACCGTCAATAGCATCCGTTGTCCGTCTTTGGTTAATTCCATCCGGTTCTTGCCTGTAATTTTGGCTTCTGCCGGAGTGACCATGATCCAGGATACGGCAGCTTCTTTGTCTCCCGTCTGCAACCGGTCGGTCACTTCCAGATGGTCTTTCTGATCCAATATCACGGTGCGGACGGCTTTCTTCACGCTGTTGGCAAACACACTCGACAGGTCCACTTCCGCCCCTTTCTGTTTCTTCGACTCGAAAGTACGGATGATCGGGGCATTGCTCTCTACCAAATGGCGTTCTCCGTTAATCGTCAACGTATTGTGAGCAATATTGCTTAGCCGGAATACTTCCCAGCGTTGTCCGTTCTGCGACATATTCCACAGGTCCACTCCCTTACTTTCGAGTGTGATATAACTCTGCATCCCCAAGTCCATCGCCCAACGCACTCCGTCTCTCTCGAAGATAAACGACCCGGCATCCATGTGTGCATGAGAGGTAGAGGGCGAACCTCCTTTCACTCCCAGATAGGTATCTTTCTTGCTGTCCCATCCGCCACGGTAGATAAACACAGGCGTATCTCCACGGTTAAACCAGAAGTTTTTCTTCGGCTTTCCGATCCGGTTCAGGTCGAGCTGTGAACAGAACACCATCAGGCTGGGCAGTAAACGGTCTTCGGCAAACTGCATATCCGGGCGGTCGAGATACTGACGTTCGATCCACAACAGGGAAAGGTCTTTCGCCTTGCCTGCAAACCAGAACATCATCATATTACACTCTGCCTCCACCGGAGAGTCCGAGAAACAGAAACAGTCTCCGCTCGGAGCTGTCATATACTGCATGAAACGGGCAGATTCCATGAAGCCGGGGGCTTGGGAGAGCCCATTGTCTGTGCCGAAAGCACTTTCGAGCGCAGCAATGAGCATTACCTGAAAACTTGTCCCGTACCCCCAATATCCGAACCCTTCGGGATAACCTCCGTCGGGGCCATAACCTACCATCGCTTTCGGATTTGTCTCCATGCATTTCTCTATGATGCCTTTCGATACCTCCGGAATCTCTTCAAAAAGAGCCAGCGCGCCATACGCCAATCCACTATTACATACGGAATTCCAGTTATTCTTGGCTGTATAGAACCAGGCATGACGGGTGTTCTTTGCCGCGTCGAACCCTTTCGCGATGATTGCTTCGCGCACCACCCGGCGGGTGTCGGGCTGCAAAGAGTCATACAGCCAGTCATAACCGATAGCCAATGCCATTACCATCTCACCCACATCCAGGAAATGAGTAGGGTTCCAGTCGGTGAAATGACTAACGGCCAGCATCTCCTGTTCCGCACGGAGAGCGTATTTCTGATCTCCCGTCATACGATAAGCGTATGAGAGGTAATAGATACGCTTCAATGCGATGCGCGAAATCGCCAGCAGGCGTTTGCCCTCCTTGATACGTTCCACAGGTGGTTCCGTAAGTGTCCGGTCGCAAAGTTCCATAATCCGTTGGTGAACAGTGGCCAACGGGGGATACTCCGCAATGGCTTTCCTGATGGCTTCTTCTCCTCCCGCCGGCAATAACAACCGGGGATGAGGCGCTATCTTGCCATAATCAAACTGTTGCGCAACTACACCCGTGCAACCGGATACAAAAATGAGTAATAGTAAAAGTATTTTCTTCATCCTTATTCAAATCTTTATGATTAATACGCCCAACCGCTTCGTTTAGTCAGGTTCGGGTTCTTTTGCGTTTCAACGATAGGAGCAGTCCACGGCCACATGTAATCGGTGTAATACCAGTTATACTCTACCAGTTCGCCCCACCAGGATTTGCCGCCATTGATGTCTTTCCCCTGGAATTTGGTTTCTTTGTAGGTTCCCCAACGTACTTCATCGAAGAAGTTGATTCCTTCCAGACAGAATTCCACGCGACGTTCATAGCGTATCCTTTCGAGCATGTCTTCCTTTCCGTTCACTGCGCACGGGCCGCTTCCGCCCTCTGTCAGTGCAGGCATGTGGGCACGGGTACGCACTTTATTCACCAGGCGGATGGCTTCTCCCAACTGATCGGTCTGCGCCAATGCTTCGGCATACTGCAACAGTACATCGGTATAGCGAATCAACGGCCAGTCGGTATGGCAACGGCTCCGGCTAATCAAACGGCCTTTCTCAAACTCATTGTACTTGCGATAGCAGTAGAAAGCAGAAGTACGTTTATCGAGCCAGAAGTCTCCACCATTCGTGCCCTGTTCCTTCAACGGCCAACGGAGTTGTTTACCGATTTGGTTGGCATCTCCTGCATAATTAGGTTTGTAGCAGTCCACTGGCACATAAGGAGTAACGACGGTCTGTTGCAGACGCGGGTCACGACTGTCATACGCCTTTTTGATGCGGGCTTCATTACCGCTGTTCAGGTAATATTTCTGATAGATATCTTCGCCTACCCGTTTGATAAGCGCATTCTTTTGTGAGGACATGGATTCCAGTCCGTCACGGCAGAAGAAGATTTCACGCTGTTTCGGAGTCAGCAAGTCCCAGTCTTGCAGGCCGTCTACTTCCGACCATTTGAAGTCCGATCCGTCTGCGTTCTTATAGTAATCTACAAAGTCTGCGGAAGGTTTTATTTCCGTCCAGCCATCATACGTATCGCGGGCGCCAGTCATTTGCTGAATGTTATCACAATAACCGGTTTCTTCGCTGAACTGGAGCGAGAAGATCATTTCTTTATCCTTTTCGTTTTCATATTTGAAGAAATCGGCATATTCGCCTGTCCACAAACCATAACCACACGTTTCCACTTCTTTGAAATCGTTGCCCGCTTCCTTGTATTGCTTCTTCCACATATATACCATACCACGCAGGGCATAAGCGGCACCTTTAGAAGGACGGCCGTAGTTTTCATTCAGCGTGTTATTGGGGAAGTCGGGATTGTTGATGCAATACGTCAAATCATCCAGAATCACTTGCCATACCTCATCCACCGAAGATTGGGCACGGGTACAGTCTTCGTTATTGATAGGTTCCAAATAAACGGGGACACCTTGATAAAGCATATTCAGACGATTGTACGCCCAGGCACGGAGGAAACGGGCTTCGCATTGGTAACGCGCCAGTTTATTAGCGCTCATATCCGCTTTATGCAGATTGGAAATCGCATCGTTACACGCATGGATGATGGTGTAACAGAACTTCCATTCATACCACACCTGAAAGTCATTGGCAGGTTTGGTGGCCAGCGAAAGCAGTTCCACCGGATAGTTGTTGGAATAATAATCGGTTGCAAAGCTCATAGCTTCGATTCCCTGACGGTTCAGTCCGTCGGCACGGCGAAGCTGGGTGGAGGAGAGTTGGGTGGCATAGAACGGGAAGTAGAGTCCTGCCATTCCCTTGTCGGCAAGCTCTTCCGTGGTCCACATGTTTTCACTTGCAATCTGGTCTTCCGGAGCCACATCGAGAATATCCATGCAGGAGGTAGCCGCCAGCGCCATCGTTAAAATCATTAATATCTTTTTCATATCAGATTCTGTTTTTTAGTTCTACATCATTAAAAGGTAATCTGTCCGCCAAAAGAGATCTGACGCATCAACGGATAACCGATAGCAGTTCCTATTTCCGGATCGAGTCCCGGATAACTGGTAATCGTCAGAATATTGTCCATCGACACGAAAGCACGGAGCTTATTAACAAAGAACTTGCTGGAAATCCGTTGCGGCAACGTATAGCCGATTTGGATATTCTTCAACTTGAAGTAGTCACCCTTATATTCGTTCCAGTCGCTCTGGATTCTGTTATTATAGGTAGTACCGTATGTCAGGCGGGGATATTTGCCCCACTGATTGGTACGCGGATCGTCCGGGTTGGAAGGATCGAAGAAGTAATGGTTATCGGCAATATGCTCGATAATGCCATATCCGTGGCTGACCAGTGTCGAGTTGTAGTAATCCGTATTCCAGTTGAGGTAATGCCCGAAAGCTCCCGACCATAACATGGAGAAATCAATGTTCTTGTAAGAGAAAGCACAGTTGAAACCCAGATTGAATTTCGGGACACTGGTGTGTCCGGAGAAATCCCGGTCGTTGGTATCGCCGTAGTTCATATCACCGTTGCTGTCGGCATAGAGTATATCACCATACCAAAGCTGGTCTTTGGCAACTGTCTTCATTCCTCCGAACGAATAACCGGAGTCAATCATGGCCTGCACCCATACCATATCTTCTTTCGTACGTATCATTCCGTCCTTCGGCCCCGCATGGATATCCACCGCACCTCCGGTATAGCCTTCGCCGGAACCTCTGTACACCTTATACATATAGGTTTCCCCAAGTTGGCGGCCTTCGCAGATGTAACCTCCGAAACCGGATTCAGACACATCACTAAAGTTATTGACATAGCTGACTTTGTTTCCCTGCGCATCATACGTCCAGTATTTCTGGAGTTCGCCTTTGAACTTCATTACTTTATTGGCGTTGAAAGAGAAGTTCATACCCACCCGGTATTCGAAATCTTTTCCGATGCGGTCGTTCCAGTTGAGGGTAAATTCAACACCACGGTTGCGCACTTCACCCAGATTCTCGGGAGCAGAGCCTACGACACCCATCGAAAGATAGAGTTCGGGATGGTAGAGAATGTCCGAAGTATACTTATTATAATAGTCTATCTCACCCGTCAGGCGGTTGTTGAAGAAGCCGAAATCAAGTCCGATGTCGGTGGTAGCGGTACTTTCCCAATGCAGCTTGTCGTTGCTTAGTTTCTTGCGTACCAGTCCTTTGGTTCCTTCACCGTCGATTACGACATTGCCTGTGGCGTAGTTTGCCTGCCAGTCGTAGTTGCCCGTTGAGTTGTTACCTGTCTTTCCCCAGGAAACACGCAGTTTCAGGTTAGAGAGGCAGTCCGATGCTCCCTGCATGAATGATTCTTCTGAGATACGCCATCCGCCGGAGAACGAGGGGAAATATCCCCAACGCTGGTTCACACCAAAACGGGAGGAGGCATCGGCACGAAGGTTGGCTTCGAAGAGATAACGTCCTTTATATCCGTAGTTGACACGGCCGAAATAAGAGAGCAATCCCCATTTGGCGGGTGCCGAGCTGGAAGAGCTGACGAGCGTCTCGTAAGTGCTTAATTCGTTCAGCGTCCAGTCCGTAGCGCCTTTACGGGAAACGGCAAAGCTCTTGCTGTAATATTCCTGTGCGGAATATCCGAGCAGTGCGCCCAGGTCGTGGTCTTTCTTGATGGTTGTATTGTAGCGTACCAGTATTTCGGCACTCTGACGCCAGGTGCGTGCACTCGTATTGGTGATGGAAGCGTTCTCCAACGCGCTTTCGCTGACACGCTGGTCGGTGACGTAGTCCCAATAACCATTTTGGCGGCTATAAGAAGACTTGTCGGTGAATGTCGGCGAATAGTTGAATGTACCTTCAATGTTGAGCCCTTTATAGGGAGTGATAATTCCGTAGACTGATGCGTTGAGACGCCAGACGGTATTGAAACCGGTGGCTCCTGCCATCTGACCAAAGATATTATTGGCATTGGAAGATTCTTCGCTGGCCAGTGCGGCACGTCCCCAGTAGTTCGGTTCGCCGGGGTATACACCCGGAGTGGTCTGATAGAGATACTTGAATCCGTTGCTGATATTAGCCATCCCGTAATCTTGCTTTTGTCCGTAGAGACGGGTGCCGACAGTCATCCATTTCACTATCTTGGCTTCCAGGTTGGTACGGAAATTGATTTTCTGCGTACTTGAGTCGAGGTTCCAGCGGTTCATGACTCCCTGATTGTCAAGATAGCCCAATGAAAGCATGTATTTCACTTTCTCCGAACTGCCGGAGACAGACAGGTTGTGCTCTTGCGAATATCCGGTGTCGAATACTTCGTCGAACCAATCGGTGTTGGGATAAGCTACGTAATTGGGTACTCCGTACTCGTTCAACCCGTTCGGATCGGCAGAAGCAGCCCTCCAGCGGTCAATGCTTTCCTGCGAGAAGATGCCTTTGGTATTCACATTGTCGCAAGCCTCGTTCACCAGTCCCATATAGCGGGCATAGTCGCTCACGAAAGAGAGGTTATTGTAAGGCATCTGCACAACTCCCGAATAAGAATAGGAGATTTGCGGTTTGCCTTTCCCGCTTTTGGTGGTGATAAGGATGACTCCGTTGGCGGCGCGCGTACCATAAATAGCTGTGGAGGCAGCGTCTTTCAGTACGGAGATGCTTTCGATGTCGTTGGGGTTCACATTGTCCATGCTCCATTCGATACCGTCCACCAGGACCAATGGGGAGTTGGTATTGAACGTACCGTTACCGCGGACGCGGATGGTGGCACCGTCCGAGCCGGGTTGTCCCGAAGCTTGTGTGACGTTCATACCGGCGGCGAGTCCCGAAAGGGCGGAAGAAACACTCATGATGGGCCGTCCTTCCGTCTGGTCGGCAAAGTTGATGGAAGTCACGGAGCCGGTCAGATTCACTTTCTTCTGTACACCGTAGCCCACTACCACTACTTCATCCAGCACTTTCGTCTCCACTTTCATCTGTACATCAAGTTTCGTACGTCCGTTCAGGGGAAGCGTGGTGGTCTGATAACCAATGTAACTGAAAGAAACAGAAGGTTTGGCAGAAGTTGTTTTTAAGGTGTAGTGTCCGTTCAGGTCTGTCAGGACACCGTTTGTTGTACCTACTTCGACGACGGAAACACCCGGAAGGGTTTCTCCATTCTCATCGATCACTACTCCATTTACCGTGGCAGATGTTTGTGCCCACACCACATCTGTCAGTAAAAAGAGCGAAGCCAATAAAAATAATAGATAATGCTTCTTTTTCATTTTATTAGATTTAATGAAACAATTAGGTTGTTAAATACTCACCCTGCAAAGAAATGGGATATTTAGCCAACCTAATAATACTGTTTAGGCGATTGATGCCACTAATTAAGAAAATTCGGCGGAGAATGGAAAGGAAAAACAAGCTTTTAAGATTTCGACCAGCTTTTATCAGAAAATGACTAGCTAGTTTTATTCCATATTTAAAAATAGGTTGTATTTTTGCCTGATACCTAATAATTATTCGTCGAATATCTAATAAAAACAGTATGAAAAAACATTTTCTACTTCTTATTTTATCACTTTTATTCCTGCCGATTGCACAAGGCAAAGTAAAACTCCCTGCAATGATGGGAGATCACATGGTACTTCAACAGAACAGCTCCGTTAAGTTATGGGGTTGGGCGGACGGCAAAAAAGTAACTGTCACCACTTCGTGGAACAACCGGACTTATCAGGCATCTACGGATAAAGACGGGGCCTGGCTGGTAAAAGTAGACACTCCCGAAGGAGGATATACTCCTTATTCTATTACGATCAGTGACGGCACTCCGGTCACTCTCTCGGATATACTGATAGGGGAGGTGTGGATCTGCTCCGGACAGTCGAACATGGAAATGCGTATGATGGGAAATGCAGCACAACCCATTGACCACTCACTTGAAACGCTGCTGAACTCGGGAAATTATCGCGACCGTATTCGTTTTATTACCGTACCGAGAACCAATGATACAGAACGCCGCACGGATTTCGAGAAAAGAAAATGGGAAGTATCGTCACCCGAAACGAGCATTGATTGCAGTGCCGCCGCCTATTTCTTTGCCCGCCAACTGACTGAAAGTCTCCATCTCCCGGTAGGACTGGTTATCAACAGTTGGGGAGGTTCGGCGATTGAAGCATGGATGGATGAACCGACATTGAAAACCGTGGAAGGTATGAACATTGAAGCTGCCAAAAATCCTAAAAGAGGGGTGCACCAGCGTTTGGAATGTCTGTACAACTCGATGTTATGGCCTGTTAAGAACTTCACGGCACGCGGTTTCCTTTGGTATCAGGGAGAATCGAATATATCCAACTATCAATTCTATGCTCCGATGATGACTGCTATGGTGCAGCTATGGAGAAATGTATGGGAGGCTCCCGATATGCCTTTCTATTATGTGCAGATTGCTCCTCATAAATATAAGGACAGCCGTGATACAGGGGCCGCTCTATTGCGGGAAGCACAGATGGAAGCACTGAAAACAATTCCTAATTCGGGCATGGTGCCTACTACGGATATTGGTGATGAATTCTGTATCCATCCGCCACAGAAGGATGTAGTAGGGCTTCGGTTGGCTACGCTTGCACTGACTAAAACATACGGTATTCGCCGATTGCCATCCAACGGTCCGACGATGACTAAAGTGGACTATGCGGACAAAAAGGCCATAGTGACATTCGATAACGCACCTGCGGGATTGTTCCCTACTTTCTCCGAACTGGAAGGATTCGAGATTGCGGGAGCGGACAAGAAGTTCTATCCGGCGAAAGCAAAGATTGTAGGACGTACCAACACAGTAGAAGTGTGGAGTGAAGATGTAGCCCAACCGGTTGCCGTGCGCTATGCTTTCCGCAATTATGTGGGAAATATCACGCTGCGGAATACTTTCGGATTGAGTGCTTTCCCGTTCCGCACAGATACGTGGGATGACGTGAAATAAAGGCTTCTATAAAGGGGATAATTACCCTGTTTACAGGAGCTATATATCCAATCTGTTGGGCATATAGATCCAACGTATTGGACATATAGATCCAATACGCAGGATATATAGCTCCTGCAAACAGGGGATATAAAGAAAGGAAATTATGAAACGATCCATCTTATCTATATGTATACTGCTGGCATCCGTTTCTCTGGTCTTCGCCAATATCTACAAGAAATATGACGTTAGATCGGGGTTATCGGGCAATTGTGTCCGGAGCATCCTTCAGGATAGCATCGGATATATGTGGTTTGCAACGCAGGACGGGCTGAATCGTTTCAACGGTATCGAGTTCACCAACTACGGACATTCGTCAGAAAACGGTGGAAACAGTTATATGAATATAGTAACTATCTGCCGCCATCAGGATAACAATCAGATTTGGGTGGCCAGTACGGAAAAACTGTATTTATTCGATTCGCGGGAGGAGAAATTCTCCGTATTCGATACACAGACGGAAGACGGAGTGACAGTCAACAGTGTCTTCGGAATGGCATACGACAATGACGGGCAGTTATGGATCGGAACAACCAACGGACTGTTTGTCTACAACGAGAAAAAAGGTACGTTGAGGCACTATCTACATTCTCTTTCCGATCCCCATTCATTGCCGGACAATCACGTATGGGTGATTTACAACGACTCGTTCGGGACTATCTGGATAGGTACCCGGAATGGGCTGGCGAAATACAACCAACGCACGGACAACTTCACAGGGTATATATCCGAGGACACTTCTTTCGGACGTCCTGCCTGCAACGAGATTATCTCTTTGATGGAAAGTTCGCAGGGAGTATTATGGGTGGGTACATGGTACGGGGGACTGGCACGGTTCAATAAGGAGACAGGGCAATTCCGCTATTACTTCGGAGAAGGGGACACGCTTACCATTCCGCGCATCCGCACCTTGTTTCAACGAACAGCCAACTCTTTCTATCTCGGCTCCGACGACGGACTTTATACATTCAACACCACGACAGGAGAATGTCTGCCTACCGACGACGAACAAAATAAAGAAAGTATCTATGCCTGTTATCAGGATAGGGAAGGGGGAATCTGGATCGGGACTTATTTCAGTGGAGTGAGTTACCTGTCTCCCAAGCATAAGGATATCGAGTGGTATTATCCCAATGGTACGGAAAATTCTCTTTCGGGAAATGTAATCAGCCAATTCTGCGAAGATCCCGACGGTAACATCTGGATTGCTACCGAAGACGGGGGGCTGAATCTCTTTGATCCCCGCACGAAAAAGTTCAAAAACCATCTGTTGAGAAGCAGTAACCCTAACATCGGTTATCACAATATCCATGCACTACTATACAATGAAGGAAAATTGTGGATTGGCAGTTTCTCACGGGGATTATATATCCTGGATACTCAAACGGGAAAAATGAAAAACTATCGCCATAACCGCGCAAACCCACATTCAATTCCTAACGACCATATCTACTCCATCTATCAAACGAAGGATGGCAGCATTTATCTGGGAACGCTTTCCGGATTCTGCCGGTATGACCCGGAAAGTGACTCTTTCCGAACATTGGAACCTTTAAGCCATATCTTTATCTACGATATGGTTGAAGACCAACATGGGGACATGTGGCTGGCAAGCAAAAGGGACGGCATTTGGCGTTACAACCGCCAAACCGGTAAATTGCACAACTATCGCAACGACCCAGTAAATCCTGATTCTCCTTGTAGCAACTGGGTAATCCGTGTGTATATCGATCATAAGCAGCATCTATGGTTCTGTACCGAAGGCGGTGGCATCTGCCGTTATCACTATCAGGAAGACCGTTTTGAAAACTTCTCCACCAAAGAGAATCTGCCGAACAATATCATCTATGGCATACTGGACGACCAATCGGGTAACTATTGGCTTTCTTCCAATAGGGGACTGATCCGGTATGAGCCGCAAAACAAACGGGCACAGCTCTATACCATCGAGGACGGATTACAAAGCAACCAGTTCAATTTCCGTTCTTCCCTGCAGGCCAGTGACGGGAAATTCTATTTCGGTGGAGTGAACGGGTTCAATTGTTTTTATCCGTTCAAGTTATCTATTAATAAGGTAAGACCTACGGCGTCTATCTCGGCGGTATATATGCACAGCCCCGACGACAAAGTAAGCCTTAGCAAGCGTATACCTGCTCTTAGCGGACAAGTAACGATTCCTTATCAGGTGGTATCGTTCGACATCGCATTCGAAAGTCTTAGTTATGTGGCTCCCAGCAAGAATTTATATGCCTACAAACTGGACGGTATTCACAAAGAATGGATATATACGGATAAACATAACGTATCTTTTCTCAACCTGCCTCCGGGTGAATATACTTTCCGTGTGAAAGCCAGTAACAACGATGAATATTGGAGCAATGACGACTGTTGCCTGCATATTGAAATTCTTCCTCCACTCTGGAAGACCATTTATGCCAAGATTTTCTATTTACTAATAGCGTGTGGCCTCGCATATTTCCTGATACAGCTTTATTTGCGTAAACAGCAGGCTGTGAAAGCAAGAAAGATGAAAGAGATGGAACAAATCAAGAATCAGGAATTGTTCCAGTCGAAAATTACATTCTTCACCCAAGTGGCACATGAAATCAAGACTCCGGTTAGTCTTATCAAAGCTCCGCTGGAAGCGATTTTGGAAACACATGAATGGAACAGTGAAGTGGAAAGCAACCTGTCTGTGATACAAAAGAATACCAACCGGCTGATGGAGCTTATCAAACAATTGCTCGACTTCCGCAAAGTGGACAAGGAAGGTTATACGCTTTCATTCAATGAAGTGGATATCAACCGGATGATAGAGGACATCATCGACCGTTTCCGTGCCATCTCCCTGACCGGAATCTCTTTCAGTGTCTCCCTGCCGAAAGAACATCTGCAATATAATGTAGACCAGGAGGCGCTGACTAAAATTATCAGCAACCTGCTGACGAATGCCATGAAATATGCCCGCACCCGCATTATGGTGATTTTGGACGAACATCTGTCTGCAGAAAGGCGTACGCTCTCCTTGTGTGTACGCGACGACGGTCCGGGTATTCCGCAAGAGGAATGCAGCAAGGTTTTCGAACCGTTTTATCAAGTGGGAAACACAGGAAACAACGGTTCGGGAGTAGGAATCGGATTGAGTCTCGTCAAATTGTTGGTGGAAAAGCATAAAGGAAAGGTTTATATCAATCCCGGCTATACGGAAGGATGCGAGGTATGTGTGGAAATTCCGTATTTGGAGAAAAGCATCTCTGTCAGCCCCTCCATTACTTCCATGCCCGACAAGGTTCCCGCTCTGGAGGAAGAGAGCGAACCCGCCGGTTACTCTCTTCTGGTAGTGGAAGACACGACGGATATGCTGGAGTTTCTGGCTAAGAATCTGGGAAATACCTATACCATCCATACAGCCGCCAATGGCAAGGAAGCGTTGGAATGTCTGGCGACAACGACAGTAGATCTTATTATCAGCGACATCGTCATGCCTCACATGGACGGATTCGAATTATTAAAGTCCATCCGTTCCGACAATATGCTTTGTCATATCCCGTTTATCCTGCTTTCGGCACTCGACAGCATCGATTCAAAAATTGCGGGTCTTGACTATGGTGCGGACGCTTATATAGAAAAGCCTTTCTCGCTAAGCCACATGAAAGCCACTATCAATAATCTGCTTGAAAACCGGCGCATGCTGTTCAACCACTTTACAACCGTTCCGAATATGTCATACGACCAGACATTAATGAACAAAACAGACGTGAAATGGCTGAACACGATCAATGAAATCATTACCCGCAATTTCACCAATGAAGAATTTACCATCGATAAGATGGCAGAGGAGATGGCTATCAGCCGTTCCAACTTACAGCGCAAGTTGAAAGGGCTGACCGGAATGCCACCCAATGATTATATCCGGTTGATACGGCTCAAAACAGCCGGAGAACTGCTGCGTGAAGGAGAATACCGGATCAATGAGGTTTGTTTCATTGTAGGATTTAATAATCCTTCGTACTTTGCCCGTTGCTTTCAGAAGCAGTTCGGGATATTGCCGAAAGATTATGTGAAAGGTGGTGACATAACCCATTCCCAAAAGGGAACAACTTCAATATCCCCATAAGTTTCCTTCTGGTTGTAAGTAAGCAGTATCTTCTTTTCGAGCATCACATTTTCCAGTTCGAATCCGTACAGTTCACGTTTCAGGTTCATGTCATTCAGTTCATAGCAAACCTGAAAGCCATAAGCTTTCCCGTTTTTATACGCCAAAAAATCACATTCCGTCTTACTATTGTCGAATGAAATATTCATATACCCTTTATTTCTCAGCTCATTATAAACAAGATTCTCCAAGGCACTACCACTTTGCGGAGAATAACGAAAGACATTGGCTGAAACCAAGCCATTGTCAATGAAATAACACTTATGCTGGGAACGGGAAGTCTCTTTCAAAGAATAAGAAAAGTTACGTACATCGACGCAAATATAACTGTCACACAAAAAGTTGAGATAGGACGCAACTGTATTTTCATTGCTTTTCAGTGCCTTACCCACAGCCGGTATAGAAAAACGGCTCCCCATATTGATCAAACATTTTGCCATTCCATTGGGCATTCTGGCGTATCAGAGTCTTTTCCATACCAAAATCAGTTTTTTAATAACCTTCAATTCATGCAAATATAAGAACTTTATTTTATTTACCTAACTATGTTTCGGTAAAATGAGTATTTACAGGAAACATAATTAGGTAAATAAGCCCTTTAATCTGGAAGGAGTGTTCTTTATAAAGAACGTTTTGCAGATAACACTTGGCGTAAATACCGGATCAATGAGGTTTGTTTCATTGTAGGATTCAATAATCCTTCGTACTTTGCCCGTTGCTTTCAGAAGCAGTTCGGGATATTGCTGAAAGATTATGTGAAGAAAGGAAGCATTATCAGGGAAGTACAAATTCTCAAGCATTCTCACTGCGATGAGAAAAAATACTCATAGTAATGAGAAAAAACTCTCACCGCAATGAGAACTTTTTCTCATCGCAGTGAGAATATACCCTTGTCAGAATAGGCTGAAACAGCTCATGAAGCCAATAAAAAGGCGAGCAATAGAATAGGAAGTATAAAACTTCTGAATTCTATTAGTTCGCCCTCTTATATTAACTCTCTTACGTATTATCAAGAAGAAATATATCCCTGTTTGAATTATATTTTAATAAGAAGCTGTTGCCGGAATACCTTCCTTTTCCAATAAAGCCACAATACGGTCTAACTCTTCATACGTAGCCTTTTGCAAATCGTGGTCGGGAGTCTCCCGGTCGATCGTATAAATCATCACTTGCCGGGGAGCGATTTCTTTCACTGCTTCTATCCAGGGGAGCACATACTTGTCGGATGTATTATCCATGTCTTTTCCCTGATAACCTCCTTTCAGAAACATCGTCTGTACGATGCAGTTTCCTTTGAACTCTTTCATTCTTTCGATAATCTTCTTAACAGAATATTTTCCGTTAGGACGGTCCAACAGATGAATGTATTCTTCATCCACCGTATCCAGTTTCAGGATATTATTATCTATCTTGTTCAGTGCTTCGAATACAGCAGGACGGTCGATAAATGTAGAGTTACTCAATACGCTTACTTTTGCTTTTGGGAAATACTTGTCGCGAAGCGCAAGTGTATCTTCTATGATTTCCGGGAAATAGGGATGCGCAGTCGGTTCACCGTTTCCGGCAAATGTCAGTACATCGGGAGCAGGGCCGTTTGCCTGCATGTCTTTTAGTTTCTCTTCGAGAGCCGTGCGGACTTCTTCACGGGTAGGAAGAAGTTTCTTCGTACGATGTTCGGCATTGAAACCACACTCACAATAAATGCAGTCGAATGAACAAACCTTACCGTCGTCCGGCAATAAATTGATTCCCAATGAAACGCCCAAACGGCGGGAATGAATAGGGCCGAAGATGGGTGAAGGAAAAATAATAGTCATCTTATTCTAATTATTTATTCATAAATCATAGCAAAGATAACCCAAAACTTATAGGTTATTCTATCTGTACGACCATTTTTTCATCATCCCAAACAAATTATTACTCTAACGCCACTCAAGAAACCACACGGAAATATTGCTCCATTCTTCTCAAAAGCAGAATATACATATCACGTACTTCCCTTTGGGAATGTGTCGTGCTAAGCTCCTCCAGTCTATCGTGCAGACTATGCAATTCGTTCGTTAAACGTTTCTTTATACTATTATGTTCAGTAGCTTCCTGCATAATATCCAGCCATGCTTCCAAACATATCAGCTGAATATCCATCTGTTCATAACTAACGGCTGACTGCGGATCAAAACCATTAAACAACCCCTTATAAAGATCCCGGAAAAAATCAATATCGTCATACCCCTTCCGGTCACTCTGCAACGCCTGCAATCGAAGAGCTGAAATTGTCTTTACACTCAACAATTGTTTGAACAACCTCGTCAGTTCCGGATACAGAAGATTGTTTCTTGTTTCCAACAAATTCTCTTTTACATAGGTACATTCTATCTTTTTAACAGAATGAAATAAATAGTTGTCCAAATCAAGCATTGCCTGACGCTGCGCATCTGCCGGTTGAGAACTACCCACCACCTTTGCCATTTCCATCAGATAACTCCCATACAGACGAATAGCTTTTCTGTATATATCAGTGAGCGAACTCCCTTTATCGTATTTCTTCCCCTTATACACAATCTTATCCAACCGACTCACTACAGTCTGTAAATCCGATATTTTGACCGCATAATCTTCTGGAAATGAAGAATTAGAATTCTCCTTCCCTGATGGTTGGAATAAACGAATGTGATCTGGTAAATTATGATCTATCCATTGGCGGAGCTTCTCCCGTTCATCATAACAATTTTGGTCTCCTTTGAAAGGATGATAACCAAAATAAATAGTCCGGCAATCATCATCTCCAACTTTTAAAGTCTTTCCACACGAGCTTTTCGATAAACTTCTGCGCAAACCTAAAAGATATCCAATTTCTTCCGTTATTTCATTTTGCAACAATTCTTTTTCCACTTCTTTAGAATAACGGTCAGCCAGAATACGCGAATCCGAGGCACCGCAACTTAACAGATAGTCGTCTAATTTTCCTTTTAGGAATCCATGTCCGATATTCAGACGACATGAAAGTATTTCTCCGGTACGAGGATGACAGATAAAGTCACTTTTAATCCCCGGTATTCTCAAATCATAAGATATAAAAGCACGTTGTTCCGCCGGAATTATCTTTCGGTCTGCATACCTTACTTGTAAAGCATCATGAATACCTGCTTTATGGAAGGCGGTATTCCATGCTTCCACTCCTTCCTTTACTGCCTGGAAGTATTCCTTCGGAAAAAGGGTATCTACATAGAAAGTAAGCGGTTGTGACATATCCCAACGAAGAATCAATGAATCTTCTACCATACAATAAGGATTTTGCGAGTAATCTTTGAAACTCAATGTCCGGTAAGGTATTCTGTAATCTGCCAGGCGGATCTGATCTTTTTTCAGAGGTAGCAAGCGTACTACACAAGTGACTTCCAAAGGCATACTACCTTCAGGCAATATAATGGCAGAACTGGACAGCATATATCTTTCCGCTTCAACTCCATGATAGCGCCTGACCGTAAACGACACACCTTCCTTAAAAGGATGTATTTTCATTATTTCCGACAGTTCCGGAACCAAGGAACGAATAAAACTATCATTATAGCTGAACCAGTCATCGCCAGTCATCAGATACTCTGTTATCCGAATAATAGCTCCCTGCTCTTTTGAATAGGCCACCACTGGATAACTTTTACCGGCAGGTTGCATATTTGACAACGAGAAAGATTGCTGATATGTGCTTTTTTCATCTAAAATACGCTCTGTATAAAACGGTTTTTGAAAGCAAATTGTAGCTTTATCCGGAGATATAATACGCACTACTCCCAGTCCGTCAACCGGACGATTCAACAAATCAAACCCTCGGTCTATCTGTCCACTGACTTCAATTTCCCGCCCGATATATTTTTCGGGTATTTCCAAATAGATTTCTTTTTCCGCTACATACACAGGAAACACACCGTCGATCTTATCCATCCCGGCAACAAAAAACTCGTCAAATGACTTGACGGAATCCTGTGCCTGAAGCAAAGCTGTGACACACAACAATATACCAATCACATATCTTCTTCTCTTCATGAATTTCTTTATTTACTTTTCATCATTAAAACAAAATACTATCTACAAGAAACATTGCCCGTTTTTTGGCAACCGGATCCGTAATCTTATGGCTATAATCAAGACTTTCCTCCTTTATTCTATTCAAAGCCTGCATGATGGAAACCAATAATCTCGACGAAGTTATCTTTTCTGATCTATCCAACAATTTAACAAGTTTACTCACATAAAGCAGCTGCACTTTATACTTGGCGTCACTTACAGGAATATTGTCAGCCCATTCGGTAAATAATTCTTTATGTATGCTTTCCAAAAACTCATCTACAGACAACATATCCTCACAAACATTCTCCGTTCTTTCCACTTCCCGGAGGGAACGAATCATTTCCGACATCAGCTCTTCATAAAAGCGATCGAACTCCCGACTACCATTTATTTCTAATTTAGCGGTAAGTTTTTCATCAAACATCCACACAGGCGGTTGTAATATATAAGCCTGTATAAAGCTCATAACCTTCTTATTGTAATCGGCTTTTTCAGGTATGTAAATATTCTCATCATCCGGCTCAGCAAGACGTTTCCCGCCCAAATGAGACAAAACGTGCTGTACCCACTGTTTATAATGCTCCAATACCGCTTCATAACGCCCCTGTAATACACGCAAAGACGTTTTATCCGTCACATTCCAGACATCCGGATGTTCACACAAATATTTCAAGTTCTCTATTCCCTGTGTATTAACCATAACATGGTCATTACCCAAATCTTCTGCCTGAGCCCTTACATCCATTCTGCCCGAAAAATGTAACGAGGGATCTTTCTGTTTTTCCTGATTCCAAAGGCTCCTGTTCTTTTCTCTTTCAGAAGCATCTTTACCCGGAAATATACGGTAGCCCCATTCAATAGCCCACTTATCATATTCGCCGACACGTACCCGCCTGTTTCTCAAATCAACTTTATCTTGAGGACGCAAAGCATAATTACACCGCACATAATCCATTATGGAACTACCAATACTATATTGACTTAAAAAGTCATTATCACGTAATTGATCGATGGAGTAATGAGAACTACCCAGAAAGTTATGTTCCAACCCTAATGTATGACCCACTTCATGTGTCAATACTTGTTTTATCTGTTCGTATTGCAAAGAGTCCGGCAACTCTATATTCCATGCCTGCGGATCATTCGCTCCACATTGAGCAAAATACCATTTCTGTTCCAAATTCAAGACACTGCAAAAAATACCGATGTGGCAAGCTATAATCTCACCGGACCGGGGTTCGCATGGAGTCGGTCCATAAGCGTTATTTTGTCCTGATATCTTCCATGAGATGAACGGATAAGTACTGTCATAAATACTAAAATCAGGATCTTCCTCAACGGTAGGAGCCAGTCGCGCATCAATGGCGTTCTTAAATCCAGCTTTCTCGAAAGCCGGACGCCAGTCACGCACCGCTTCAATGATACAGTCGATGTACTTTTCCGGTGTATTACGATCTATATAAAAAATAATAGGTTGTATGGGTTCTACCAGTTCCCCCCTCATGTATCTTTCTTCATCTTCCGCCCTTATTTCCAGCCGCCATCGTTTGACAACAGATTTCCGAATAGCAGGCTGATTCCCTTGAAAACACTCCTTGCTGATAGAAAAATAAGCTCCGGTATTTGCAGCAACTGCCTCCAACGGTCTTTTTGACAGTAATTTTATGCAGATACCTGTATCCCAGTCTCCAATATAAGGAGGTGCAACAGGCTTACCCGGTATTCCCATTGATGAACTTTGATAAGTTCGTGACGCATGTATCAACAAACGATTATCATATCCCTTGATTTCCTTGATACAGTCTTTTTCGCTTAGATGTGTACCTATCAACAAATCAAAAGACACAATGCCGAGAGTGAACAGAGGAAAATCTTTTAATACTTCACCAATCTCTATCAGGCTACTTCCCTGATTCCTTGCTTTAATCGGTAATATCTTATAAAGCCTTTCATTCCCACGTTGGGCAGCGATTTTTGCATACGTTCCTTCAGGATTTTCTATCACCCTTTCATATTGTGGATCCATCATCCACAACTCGTCACCCTGTTTACGGAAACTGAAAAATACCGGACCTATCATGTCACCCGCATATCCGAATTTCTTTTCCATATCCCGGTCCGGACGGGCAGGAGCTGTCAGGATAGTTGTCGTTACGGCAAACTCACGTCCAATCAATGAATCCGGGATTTCCCAATAGATATGTTTATCACTTCGATAGGTAGTAAACATACCGGGAATAACTTCCACTGGTGCTTCTTCTTTAATAAAAGTTGTAATACTTTGCTGTTGCCCGTACAGACAAGTACAGACAACAGCAAGAAATACTGCACCGATAATTCCTTTTAGCATAAAGACCGGTTTATACTATTCATAATTATAGCTAATATCAACAATCTTCCCAATAGGCTGATCGGGATCTTCGTAAACACAAATGCTGTTTTCTTCACGAGCTACATCGCCCGCCACTGTCAATTGCAATTCTACAACTACACCTTTGTCAGCAGTATTGATACCCAACCCGAGAGACATACCTAGTTTCTCCTTATATTCGCCCGTTTCCTCATCGTCATCTTCCTCTCTCACACTTTCAGGGTCCTTAAATTTTAAACTAACTATCTGTGCTGACGGATCAGTTTCATAAGTATAAAGTTCAATTGCTCTTCCGCGGTCAAGATCAATGCGATATAATTTATTACCCGATGTCATAAATATAAGGTTTGCCGTATACGCGTAAGAAGCTGCAAATTTTGCTGTTTCTACATTTACTTCGGACGGTAAAGCAATCGCATACCGGGCAGCACAAATCGGATCTTCATCTTGCGCACTGAATTTAAACACAGTCAGCTCTTTTCCGTTATGGGGAGCAGCAATTGCATAAGCAAAATTTCCCCCGTTTCCTCCCGTAACAATGTCATGCACTTCTAAAGACGGATCAATCTTATTTGGATCAAAGACATTTGATTCATCAGACGACATTAAATATGTCCTGACAGGTTTCTGATCAGTCCATTTAGTTCCATAATTACGTATATCTTGAGTAGCCGAATTCGGTACCATATAATCGCTAAAACCCAGAATAGAGGAAGCAAGAAAACGATGATTTTCAGAATCAAAAAACAAATAGCCTCCTCCATACGAACCATAAGCGGAAATGGCGGGAAACTCACTTTCCTTTTTTACTGAGAATGGTACACAAAATCCATCCATAGGAGCACAATATGCTTTTCCACTATTCACAAACAATTCACCATGAGTACTCATCTTATAGAGCTCGATATTCAACGGTTCCCCTTTTCCAGTCGGTTCAAAAAGTATTTTATTCGATGGATATCTCGTTATTAAAGTACTTGGAGTCAACAAGGCCAAGTCCCGATCGGTTACCACCATTAACGCCGGACTTACTTTAAAACCAAAAAAACCCAGCATACTACTTAAAAACGAATCTCCATAGTTTTTTCTTGCACTTACCGCCAAAGGTTTTCCTTCTAACGGAAATGACTGATTCAATTCTGATTTAAAAACATCCGGATAAACATAATATCCTTCCGGAGTACCCTCTATCGCTCCTAATACTCCCTTTCCTTCTTTTTCCTGCAATACAAACCAGCAAGGATTTAAAGGACGAATAATTGCAACTTCACCTATCTGATACCAGGTTGTTCCATTCTTTTTATCCGTAATGACCAACATCAAACCTATATTTTCGGATTCATAAGGCTCGACTGTTACTTTACATTCTTTGCCTACGGAATAATCTTTATAATCACTAAGTCTGTCCGACCCCGCTTTCTTTCCTTCGATTGTTTTCTTCCATTGAAATACAAGGTTTTTCTCATTTTGCTCCAAAGTCTGAGAAATCTCGGGTATAATTGAAACTTCGACTGCTTCCTCTTTAGGCATACGTACCTTCGTTTCAGGTATTACGATATCCATCGTATTTACATCATGATAATCGTAATCTCCCTTGTCATCGTAACAGCCTGTTTGCAATAAAGCCGCTCCGATAAAACTTACTATACAGATGATATATTTCCTCATAACGTTTCTTTTTAATCTTATTCATATTCTATTTCATCACCCTCTTCACCTAAAATCGGTGGATTTCCCTCCTCCTTATATTCTCTATAAGCTTGCTTGATTACATCAATATCTTCATCTTCCAAATCATCCCATACACGTTGACATACATCCATAATAAACATATATTTAGCATCGCTATAACTGCCAAATCCCACATAATCACTCCATTCGGTCGGTTTCAACTCCCATCTGACATTTAAAACGATTTGATTCTTTTCTACCAGACCTTTATCAAACTGATGAAGAGGGTTATTCAAATCAAACTCCAGATAACAACCATAAACATTTCTACCTGCCTCTACTTTCGGACGATTTATTTTATAATAGAATATCTGGCAAACTGTATCAAGGTCAGTATATGTATACTTGCTTTCCAATAATACATCCACTGAATTCTGATAATCATTATTCGGAGTTACTTTCACACAGAAATCACGATTCTCTTTCAAAAAATCTCCTTGTATTCTTACCTCGAAACTGTCTACAGCATAAGGTTCTTTCTTCACATAATCCGTATCAACCAAAGTACGGACATGCGTAGTGCTACCATAGAAATTGATACGAGGTGTCTGGTCATATAAGTCTATCTCGTTTTCACTGCATCCTACATAAATGCCGCAAACAAGAATAGCTAAAACAAAATATATAATACGTTTCATAATGCTTCATCATTTAGAGTTGTTTCCAAAAATATACTCGTCATCCGGCAACGTCATCTGATAATGGGCTTCAGTCATCGTTTCAATCCCACAACCATAATAAGTGCTATAATTATGCGCTTTCAAGAAATAGAAAAGTTGACCTTCCGCGAAATATTCTTTTCTATATTCTTTCATTATCTCATTAATACGTTTAGTCTGGTTTTTGTCTTCTTCCGAAGTATTATCAAGGTCATCATATCCGGTAGTCGGTATTTCATCACTATAAGAGATACCACGTGCAAAACGTACGGTATTTAACGCGTCAGCACTTTCCGATGCAGAAGGAACACATTCTGCTACAATATAATACATTTCGGGTAAGCGTATCAAAGGGATAGCGTCAGCACCGGAATAAGCATATCCGCCATTCAAAGGTTTCTGATTATATTTTCTACAAAAAACATCTGTCCGACTTGCCCCATTAATAACCTCAAACATTTCCGTATTTTTTCTCCAGTCAGTATTCCCTGCATCGGCAGTTTCATAGAAGAATTTAAATTTATCTCCATCCAGATAGAAATGTTGCTGAGTATTGGTATTCTCCATATCCATATAATTTCCAATAAGCAAATTGGAGAATTCATTGACTGTTATTCCAAAGATTTGCTCTGCGTAGCGTATGGAATTGTAATTGGAAGCAGTCTGCGATTTATACAATGTAAAATACTTAGAGGCAGCAATCACTTGTTTAGCGTACTCTGTGGCCAATCCTTTACTTTCCGCATCACCTTTGTAACAATATACACGAGCCAGCATAGCTTTAACCGCATATAGATTCATACGAAACTCACGATTGACAAGAAAATGATTTTTATCTATAAAATCTTCATCCGTCTGATCGGTAAAGAAATCAAGAGGATCACTCTCTTTCAGTAATTTTTCAGCGTCATTCAAATCTTTGAGAATAGCGTCAACCACTTCGCTGGCTGGTAAAACAGGAGTGGCATCCTTATCAAAAGCAATACGGTAGGGTATAGCTTTGGATGCAGGATGTTCTTTATAAACAGGACCGAACATACGCAACAAATCAAAGTGAAGAAAAGCGCGAAGCCCGAGTGCCTCTCCCTTCATAGTTTCATAATAGCGTTCGGTAACTAAAACATCTTTATTTTTGTCTACGTACTCCAAGAAGTTATTAATATTGGCTATGATGTTATACATCGTTGAGTAAATCCCATTCTTCTTACTCAAAAACATGTTCTCATAATCGAACACGATACTTTGGTCGAAAACAGCATTTGTATTATACCCCGGATAATCGGAATATAATCCTGCCAACTCATCCAAATAAGCATAAGTCAAGTCTCCGGCATATAATGTCGTGGTTCCCAACTTCAAATAAATACCTGTAAGCGCATCCTTAAATCCTGATTCCGACTCAAATTGCTTGTCGGTAGGAATAGAAGTCTTCGGAGATACATCCAACCAGTCGCTGCAAGACATAAGTCCCAGCATTGTTGTTGTTAATAGTATATATATTATCTGTTTCATACAAATAGGTTTTTAATTAGAAAGCAACATTCAGAGCAAATGTAAACTGACGGGAATACGGATAGTACAAACCTCTTTCGCGTTTCACTGTAGACCAATAGAAAAAGTCTTCCATATTAAACGTCACTTTAGCGGAACTCAATCCCCAATGACTAATAAATTTTGTATTAGTACGATCCATACGATAGTAAACAGACAACGAACTTCCCTGGAATATATTTTCATCCATTATAAACCGGGAAGTGGCTTTCGTTTCCAAACCGTTAGGATTAAGAATACGGAACTGTGCCTTATCACCCGGTTTCGCCCAACGTAGCTGAGTTACCCGTCGATCTACATTATATTTCAAATTAGCATTTTCCACCTTGTCAAGCAAGGTCTGATTATATACCTGACCGCCAAACTGATACCTGAAGCTGACATCTGCTCCCCAACCTCTGTATGTAAAGGAAGAATTAATATATCCTTGCCATTTAGGTTCTGTATTACCAATAGGTACTACATCATTCGCACTCCAGTTAACGGCACTCGTCATCTCCCCGTTACGTTTCAATAATATTTCATCTCCGGAAGCCGGATCAATACCTAATGAACGTACTACCCAGATACGGGAAAGAGATTCACCTTCTTCATAACGTGGCAACGGCGTATCTTTTAAATCTGATGCACTTTTATCATTTCTGTATTTCATCGCTTCCGATATTTTCAATAGTTTGTCAGTATTATGAGAACCGTTTACTGTAATTGTCCAATAAGCTTGTTTAGCAGTGTTTTTATAAGGAATAGCCGAGAGAGAAATTTCCCAACCCTTATTCTCTATCTTTCCCAGATTTTCCGGATAACTGCTGAAACCAAGAGAAGGAGCAAGACTTATATTGGCAACCATATTATCTGTTATTTTCCGATAATATTCCACACGTGCAGTAAAACGCTGATCGAAAAACCCGAGTTCCAAGGCAAGATTAGTACTTTTTGTAGTCTGCCATTTTAAACTTTCATTATGCATAGCCAAGATTTCCGAACCTGTTGCATCCGACGAGTAATAAGGAAGCAGTAAATTGGAATATGTATAATAACCATGTGCCTGATAAGGATCAAAACCTTGGGAACCGGTCGTACCGTATGTACCCCTCAAAATGAAATCGGAAATAAAAGATACATCTTTCAAAAAGTTCTCTTTTTTCAAATCCCAACGTAATCCGGTTGACCAGAAAGGAGCCCAACGGTTATTTTTTCCAAACTGTGATGAACCGTCCAAGCGTATATTAAAGTCGAACGAATACTTATATTTATAAGAATAGCCTCCCGCAGCCACCCAACCAATGGAGCGTGTTGTCCTCTCATCTCCTGTCACTTTTTCATTATATTTCTTACCAAATAGCAAGTTATCCATATTATCATTCGGAAAACCGGTTACATAGTTTCCATAGGTTTCCGAGTTATTCTCCAATACACTCATACGTGCATTAGCAGTCAGGTAGTGATCTTCCAGTTGCTTATTCCAGCTTCCTGTTAAATCTATGCCCCAATTGACAGCTTCACTCTGACTTCTGCGATAATCACCTCTTAAGGTAGGATCAGTCACATTATCAAAAAGCGTATGTTGTGCAGGACGAAAAATATCACGATGTCCTACGCTCTTGGACAGATTAAAAGCTCCTTCAAACCGTAATTCATTAGTAGGATTATATTCCACCTTGAAAAGTTCACGTACTGTAAAGTTTTTACTTTGGTCTTTACTGTTGAATGTTGTATTATACATCGGATTCAGGTAGCTCGACTCACCACCCACTCCTTCGAAATTATCAAGCCGTTTTTGTATTTCTCCGTTCTCTCCATACGGACGCAGATAAGGATTCAAGCGGGTATATTCACTAAAACTTCCCCACGGAGACTCATTAGCCACCGAATTATCCAACGTAATACTATTCTTTAACAACACCTTTTTCAGACGATACTGAAAATCAAGTGAACCGGTCAGTACATCACGTTTGCTGTCTTTCATCACACCCGGAGAACTATTATATCCGACATACATCCGATAGCGTAAGGCTTCATCACCACCTTCCAGCGTAACTGTATGTCGTTGTTGGAAAGCTGTTTGCAAAGGCTTGTCCAGCCAATAAGTATTTACTCCTGCCAGCACTTCACGCAATTTAGATTGATAGAGCTGCCATTTTTCAACTGTTTCGCCGCCGTATGTATAAAGTCCGCTTTGCAACTCTGCATCTATCTTCTCTCTTGCATTCATCAAGTTATACCCGGTCATATCCGGAGCTTCAATACGAAGTTCCCCACCATAAGTCACCCAAATCCGTCCCGGTTTGGGAGTCTTGCTTTCGATAACAATTACTCCATTTGCCGCACGCGAACCATAAATAGCCGTAGCTGCCGCATCTTTCAACACAACGATGGAAGCAACACGGTCGGGATCCATATCAGCAAGTGTCTGTATACTGATTTCAAATCCGTCCATGATAAGCAGCGGTTGATTGGCATAGGTCTCATATTCGCCCTGAACTGCCAGCACATCATTACTGGCAGAATTTAAATCTACCGTAGCCTGTGCATTCAAATCCATATTTGCACCGCCACGCATACGCATATCAGGCAGATTATTCGGATTAGACCCCATATTGATATTATCCATGATACGAAGCCCGGGAGCGACAGCAGCTATCGCTTTAGCCACATTATTCGTACTATACTTTTTCAGTTCTTCACCCTTGATAGTAACAGCAGAACCAGTGAATCCCTCTTTCTTTCTATTAAACATACCTGTCACCACCACTTCATCGAGTGCTTTTGTATCAGACTTCATCACTACCGACATATAGGATGAAGGATTCAAGAACTGAGTCTCCAAACCTACATACGATATTCTAACCCGACTATCTTTCGAAACATTAGAAAGCTGAAAATTACCATTATTGTCCGTGATAGCCCTAATATTATTGGCATCTTCTACGATAATAGTGGCACCGATAACAGGAAGTCCGTCTTCCTCGGAAAAAACTTTTCCTTTTACTTGTGAAAAAAACTTTTTAGAATCCTCTTTTGTGATATTGATGAATTGTCCGTCAATGTGGTATTTCAACGGATTTTTCCCGATAATCACTTTCAATGCTTCATCGACTGTAGCTTTTTCTACTTTTCCGGTAGAAGTATAAGAACTGATTTCATCGTAGATAAAAAGAACTTTATATCCCGATACTTTTTCAAAACGTTTAAAAATAGAGGGTAATCCTTCATTTTTAAACTCCATTGTTATTTGCTTTTCCTTACCTGTTTGCGCTTCAACACGCCATGAATAGGCAAAAAGGAAAAACAAGAACAAGACAATGAACTTTTGTGCTTGATTCTTTTTCATAAGCCCGAATAGTTAAATAATATTTCATTCTTTTAATTATATACGAAGTTTAAAAAAGAATGGTTACCCTTAAAAGAATTTATTTTTCAGAAATATATATTTCTATTCAGATTTATGACTTTTTGCTCGTTTTTTATTCAATAATTAGTTTTCCTGTTTCAAAATGAGCATGTATCCTCTCCATTCGATTCAATAATTCAATCAAGTGAAAGATGTCTTGGTGACGATTTGCAAAGAAATGCATACGAAGATCCATAATTTTGCTATTGCGGAACTCAATATCTATATTATACCAACGCCCTATTTCTTTCATCATGTCAACCAGGGCAACATCGTCAAAATAGAAAAATCCTTCCTTCCAATATAAAAATGATTCAATGTCCACCTCGTTCACAGCAAACGTTCCGTCAGAAGAAAGCTGTGCACTTTGTCCCGGCATCATTTCAACACTATGAATTCCACAAGTATCGCTAACAGCCACTTTTCCTGTAATGAGCGTAACACGGACATCAATAGGAGAGTAGCTACGCACATTAAATTCCGTTCCTAATACGCGAACCTGTAGATTTCCACTTTTCACAATAAAAGGATGTTTTGCATCTTTAGTAACTTTAAAATAAGCTTCACCTTCCAAAGAGACGACTCTTTCTTTTCCTTTAAAAACCGTAGGGTAAGCCAGACGACTATCCGAATTCAAGAAAACTTCAGTCCCATCAGATAAAACGACTTTGAATGTCTCTCCCCTAGGAATACTTAATCTATGTATCTGTACTTTCTGCTTTCCTACTTCCTTGGTTTCTGTCTGAAGAAGAGCACGACTATAATCTATTTCTTTAGAAGACAACTGTGCAGTAGAGGAACGAAAGAGATTCTACCACTTCTTTTAGTGGTTTTATTTCCTTCTCATCATTCACTTGTAAAGTGACTTCTTGGGCAACATGATTGGCTTGAAACACTTGAATGATTTCCGGTTGCGACGAAATCATCATTGCACGCAAAACTAAAATTATGACAACAGTCGCCGCTACACCCGTGGCACTGGCCCACAACAGTATCCGCGTATTTTTTCTTCGATCGTTTTTAGAATGTTTATTATGAAAATCTGCCAATTCATTCCGGACATCAATTGCCAGCATATTTTGTTTTTTCTGCATTTCTATCACAATTTCTGCCAAATCAGAATATGCCTGCAAGCACTCCTCATCTTCTTTCAAATTATGCAATTGATCAGTAGTTATATGAGAACGATTCTCCATAATTTCCAGGAGTTCTTCTTCCGACTTACTTATATTTATATTCTTTTCATCCATAAATAATGTATTCAATATATATATTTACGTTTTAAAGTCTATTCCGGTTACCCTCTTGACCCAATTCTTCGCGAAGAATACGCAAAGCCTTTACTATATTCTTATGAATAGCCGCAACACTTACATTCAATTCTTCGGCCACTTCTTTATATTTCTTATTATGAATATAGCATGCTTCCAATATATGATAATTATAAGGAGTCAACTTTTCCATAGCTTTACGAATACGCAAAACACGAGAATCAGAATGTTGCGAATCGCTTTCTATCATTTTATCAGTTAATTGCGAAGTAAACTCTACATATTCTTCATGGATATTTTGCTTGCGAAGATAGTCAATGCAACGTGTACGAATGATTGTATAAAGATAAGTTTTAGCCGTCGCCTCTTCTATCTTTTCATAATTACGCCACAAATACTCAAAAGCATCACTTACGATATCTCTGCATACCTCAGCGTCATTTATAAAATAATATGCAAAATATACAAACTGTGCATACCATTCATTAAACATTTTGTCAAAAGTAGCCCTGTCATCCATTTAATATCGTATTCTTCTATTATTTTTGGCAGACAAATATACATTAAAACTTAATACGCAGTTGCATTTGCACATCTGCTTTTTTATTTCCACAGATCAAATCATTGCCCGAACCGATCTCATTCCGATCTAAATAGACTGTTTCGCCAAACTTGGTTATGAACAACCAGTGCTTATTCAGTTCATATCTGAGACGGACGCTACAGCGAAATCCACGACCTTGGAAGGACGGTGTGTAGAACGTATAAAGCAATCCGCTTTCCGAAGCATATACGCGCGAATCATAATCCTCTGTAAAAAAGTAACTGCCCTGAACGTCAGCAAACAGCCTGGCCCAAGGCAGTTGGGAGGATATCATTTGTGTAACCTGATATCCTATATTAGCAGCTCTGTCCTGAGAATGAAAATGATTATAATCTAAAGTTGTACGACTGCTTAACACATCTCCTAAAGAATAGTTCAAACGATAACGAAGTTGATGGTGAAAAATAGGAAGTGTTAGTGATCCTTTACTACCTGTCCAATCCCGTTCTTTGCGTTTATAGCGGTACTTCAGATACATGGATAGATAGCTGCGTGGAGTGAAAGTGGCTTGAAGCAATCCGTCTGTTCCGCGAGAGGGTTTATTTACTCTGTATTTTTTCCACGGAAAAGAAAATAAATCGAATGAGGCGAAGAATTTCCAATAGGCAAAAGGAGAAGTCTCCATGCCGATATAATATCCCTGTTCATTTTGTGTCGTACTTCCTTCACCAAAAGAATGGGCAAACATGGCCCAATAGTTATAAGAATAAAACCGGTGTATCAACATGATTTGAGTGTTTTGAACCGGTGAATATTGCAAACGGTTCAAAGAGGCCCAACCTTGTTTTCCGATGGCCGTCTCTCCTTGAAAAGAAAAACGATGCCAGCGGTAAGCATAATCAATCCCCAGATTATAGAAGTTGTTTCCATGAAGATTGTATTTGGAATAGCCTGTTAATTCCGGTTCGTATGGTCGGTTGAAAAGGTAGTAAATACCGGTGATACCCAGTCGAATACGGTTGTGTTGATAACTCACGTGTCCACCTGTTAATTGCATGGTGAATAGGTTCTTTTTATCCGCTTCTTTTTGACTTCGGTGCAGTCCGGTTTTATAGATAGAGGTGATTTCTCCGTCAGTGATTACTCCATCTAATGAACGGTGTGAATAGAAACCGGAAAGATCCCAATCTTTTGCTAAAGAAACAGTGGCAGCTACTCCTCGGAAATAGTTGTATTCGTCGGTAGAAGAATGTTTCTTTATCCCGCTACTACGGCTGTTGAAAGAAGAGGCGTAGATTGTTTTTCCCATCAGATAATCAGTGCTAATCACTAATCCTTGTCCGAAACTAAGCCGATAGTTACCAACAGCTAATGCTTTTAATCGTCCACAATTTTTTAATAACAGATAAAAGGAATAATAATCGTAGCCGTAGCGATTGTGTAAAGCTCCAAAAGGTTCTCCGGCATCTTTTTCAGCAACGACTCCTGCATAGAGTCGGTCACTGTATCGGAAACTGTATTTCACAGAGTTATAAACAGAAGGTCCTAAATAGGTATGTTCATAACCTTTTCGCCTATAAAATGGTATATCAAAGCGAGTTAACAGCTCATTCTTTCCATACTTTGCTGCGCTTTTCAACAGACTTTTCCACCGAAAAGCAGGTTCATTGTTAATAGCTTTTATACAGACAAAAGGTAGTAAATACTGGATTGTTTGCCTATCTATCTCTTCTACCAGTTGAAGTTCATAGATGGTTTTCATCTGTCCGTGTATATAGATGTAGGCCAGCAGATGTTCAATCTGAATATCACTAAGGAAAGGAAACTGTTCGAGTTGTTCACGGGTAGCAACATTCAAATTAACTGGTTCCTGCATACGATTGGAAAGTTCTTCCAATTCATTTTCCCAATTAGGAGTATTAACAGAGTTATCAGTTCCGTTATTAACAGATAAATCTTCAAGAACATCTTCTAAAAGACTTTCGGAAGGGTTTTGAGCACTACAAGCAGGAATTATTAACAGGCTGTTTATAATACTTATCAACCGTAAAAGTTGAATAGTTTTCATCAATAAAATGGTTTATTCTTCCTGCTTTTTAACAGATAAGGCCGCAAAGATACTTTAAATAGGTTAACATCGAAGAGAAATGTCTGAATAATAAAATTTTAATTCTATTTTTGTATCGTGAAAAGAAGGCTTAACATAGTAGTAATGACGCTGTTTGCTATTGTTTGTTGTTCGTTGCGCCTGCAAGCTCAAGATAAACAAAGCATCAATGGATATTTGGTTCCGATGTGTATCTACAATGGAGATACCATTCCATGTGTCCAGTTAAGAACTGTGTATATTTTCCGTCCGTTGAAATTCAAAAATGAAAAGGAACGTCAGGAATATTACCGACTGATTCGCAATGTGAAAAAGGTATATCCTATCTCCAGAGAAATTAACCAGGCCATCATTGAAACTTACGAATATCTTCAGACTTTGCCCAATGAGAAAGCCCGCCAAAAACATATCAAACGGGTTGAAAAAGGCTTGAAAGATCAATATACTCCCCGAATGAAAAAACTCTCGTTTGCACAGGGGAAACTATTGATTAAATTAATAGACCGCCAAAGCAATTCAACCAGTTATGAACTAGTGAAAGCATTTATGGGACCTTTCAAAGCGGGATTCTATCAGACTTTTGCTGCATTGTTCGGTGCCAGCCTGAAAAAAGAATATGATCCGCAAGGGGAAGACAAACTAACGGAACGTGTAGTGTTGATGGTGGAGAACGGACAGATCTAAAATCAATCAGCTTATAAGTTTATAAACTTTATAAACTAATTGATCACTACTCAACCATACTAGTTATCATTTCAAGAATTAACAAGCTTCCTGCAAGGTATTAATTTCCGGTTTCTCAGAAGTTAATACTTGAGTTCCCAGCTATTAATACATATCATATAGGCTGTTAATACCTGACAACTCAAGTATTAACAGCCTGAAAACGAACTATCAACAACTATAATAATAATTACCCAACACCCATAGAATCAACATGGCTCCATATAGTTATAAACAGAACATAGTTATTGATTATGAATGAATTAACTAAGCTATTAACTCGTTATAAACAACTTATTAACCAATCCTGTATTATGACTATTAGTGTAACTTTTTGAATAAATCCCAAATTACAATACCAGTAGTTACGGAAACATTCAACGAATGTTTTGTACCATATTGAGGAATCTCTATACAGCCATCCGAATGGTTAATAACCTCCTGCTGTACCCCTTTCACTTCGTTTCCCATAACGATAGCATACTTCTTAGTTTTATCCAGCTGGAGTTCATCAAGCATGATGCTTCCTTCCGCCTGTTCTACAGAATAAACGATATACCCTTCGTTTTTGAGGTTATCAACAGCATCAACAGCGTTATTAACATACTTCCAGTCGACAGTGAATTCTGCACCCAGCGCAGTCTTATGTATTTCAGGGTGCGGTGGGGTAGCTGTTATACCACACAGATAGATACATTCAATACGGAAAGCATCCGAAGTACGGAACACAGAACCTATATTGTGCAAACTACGAATATCATCCAGCACTACTACCAGAGGCAGTTTTTCAACTTGTTTAAACTCTTCGGCACTGATACGGTTCAGTTCTGTTATTTTCAGTTTACGCATACGTCTTTTATTTTATTATGTTCTTGTCCACAAAGGTAATTCTTTTCAGTTAACAAGGTGTTGATAACGGTTTAAAACCTGTCAAAACTATCGGCAAAGATTTTGAAAAATAATTCTTGCATTATTCAAAAGAAGATATAAGAGGCCTTCATTATGAACATTCCAAAAAACTAACCCAAAACTTTCTACACAGACATAAACATATTTTTCAGCACTTATCTGCCTGTTTATATCCATAAAGTTTTTAACTTTGCACTTTATCAACAGGGAGTTAATAGCAAACTTCCATTTGACGGCATTTAACGATGCTTTCATTGATAATGAAGCAAGTAGGATAGGATATCTTGCCCTTTATATCAGTTCATAACCGACTCATAAAGCAGAAGTATGGACTAATAACTTATCCGGCAAGAAAAATCGTATTTATTTGCTAACATTATTAACAGGCTATCATCACTAACAAAGGATTTTTTTTAAAAGGAAAGAAATAAGAATATTATTATGAATGAACTCATAAAGGCTATTAACGAGCTAAAGAAAGAAAAGAATGCAATCATTCTGGGACACTACTACCAGAAGGGGGAAATACAAGACATCGCCGATTACGTTGGCGACAGTTTGGCATTGGCTCAATGGGCAGCCAAAACGGAAGCGGACATTATTGTGATGTGTGGCGTTCACTTTATGGGGGAAACGGCAAAAGTGCTTTGTCCGGACAAGAAAGTGTTGGTACCCGACATGGCGGCAGGTTGTTCGTTGGCGGACAGTTGTCCGGCAGATCAGTTTGCACAGTTTGTCGAAGAACACCCGGGATACACCGTTATTTCGTACGTCAACACAACAGCTGCCGTGAAAGCAGTGACAGATGTGGTGGTGACTTCCACCAATGCGAAGCAGATCGTGGAAAGCTTCCCCAAAGATGAGAAAATAATCTTTGGTCCGGATAGGAATTTGGGTAATTATATCAACTCTGTTACGAACAGGAATATGCTTCTTTGGGACGGAGCCTGTCACGTGCATGAACAGTTCTCGGTTGAAAAGATTGTGGAATTGAAAGCGCAGCATCCGGAAGCGTTGGTCTTGGCACATCCCGAATGTAAGAGTACAGTATTGAAACTGGCTGATGTGGTAGGATCTACAGCTGCTTTGTTGAAGTATGCCGTGAACCACCCGGGAAACATGTATATTGTGGCTACTGAATCGGGAATCTTGCATGAGATGCAAAAGAAGTGTCCGCAGACAACGTTTATCCCTGCTCCTCCGAACGATAGTACGTGTGGATGTAATGAGTGTAGCTTCATGCGGTTGAATACGTTAGAGAAGCTCTATGAGTGTCTGAAGAATGAAGCACCGGAAATTACGGTAGATCCGGAGGTGGCTAAGAAGGCAGTGAAGCCGATTCAACGAATGTTGGAGATTTCGGCTAAGTTGGGATTATAAAGAAATTTGGTTTTTATTATTGTTCTTGAATGAATAACAGTTAGAAACTGTCTTAAAATAATTCAATTCTTTAAAGATAAAAAAATCCTCCCAGTTTATTAACCGAGAGGATTTTTTATTGTTGATTATTGAATCAATTATTTTTTATTTGGATTCTTCCGAACTTTGAAGCATCTGGAACAACTTATCCAGTTTCGGAGCCATGATAATCTCCGTACGGCGATTCTTGCTTCTTCCTTCTATTGTTTCGTTATCATCAACAGGCATATATTCACCGCGGCCGCTAGGCTGAATCTGTAAAGGATTTACATTGTAATTCTTGATGAGGATACGAACTACGGAAGTGGCACGGATCACACTCAAATCCCAGTTATCTTTGAATTGTACAGTATTGATCGGTTTGTTGTCCGTATGTCCTTCGATAAATACGTCGATGTCCGTCTGTTTGTTCAATACTTCGGCCAGTTTGCCGAGAGCTTCCTCTCCACGTTTATCTAGGCGGGCACTTCCTGACTGGAATAATAATTTGTCGGACATCGCTACATATACTTTTCCGTCTTTCTCGCGGACGGTCAGCTCGTCAGTACTAAAACCAAGTAATGCATCTTTTACATTACTCAAGAGATTTTGTACCTTATCATTCTGTGCCTTAATCATGTCCTGCAATTCATTGATCGTGCGTTCTCTTTCGTTCAGCTCATTTTTCTTCTGGCTCAACAGCGCATTCAGTTTTTCCTGTTCGGTCATGTTGACATTCAACATACTCTGATACTGACGGATACTGTTCCCCATCTTGGTCGTATCACGCAAGAGGTTTTTGACTTGTGCCGATAGCTGGTTACCAACTTCGCGGGAGTTATTCAACAACCCTTGCAGACTGTCTTTGCTTGCGGTGGCTGCCATTTCTGCAAGCATGAACTTCTTTTTTGTTACACACGAAGTACACAATAGGAGCGTAAGTAAAGTAAATAAAGTAATTTTCTTCATTGTGTTTTATATTTTAAGTGGGTATGTATAATCAGCTTTGCAGAAACTCACAAAGTTTCTGTACAGCCAGTGCACGATGGCTGATTTGGTTCTTGATATCATTTCCCAATTCGGCAAAAGTCCGGTCGTAACCTTCAGGCATGAATACAGGATCGTAGCCAAATCCGGAATCACCACGTTTTTCTTTGATTATTTCGCCTTTTATCACTCCTTCAAAGAGATACTCCTTTCCGTCCAGTATCAACGAAATAGCGGTGCGAAATTGCGCTTTACGGTTTTCCTTTCCGTCCAGTTCGTGAAGAAGTTTGAGCATATTTGCCTGGGCGTCGTGTCCTTCACCTCCTGCATAGCGGGCGGAATAGACTCCGGGAGCTCCGTTCAAGGCTTCCACTTCCAATCCCGTATCATCGGCAAAACAATCCAGATGATAGTTTTTGTAGATATAGGAAGATTTTAATAACGCATTTCCTTCCAGTGTTTCAGCAGTTTCGGGAATATCCGTTTGGCAACCGATATCATTGAGACTTAATAATTCTACTTGATCTCCCAGGATAGCGGCCACTTCTTCCAGTTTATGAGCATTATTGGTAGCAAATACAAGTTTGCGTTTCATCATCTTATTTTTTGTTTTAACAGGGTTGTTCACTACTTATCAACCGGTTCTTATTTCACTTTTAGCTTATCGAATCCTTCGCCATACACACCGATAACGGAACTTTGAGAGATAAAAGCATTCGGATCAATGCGTTTTACCAAACGGAAAATTTCGAGTGACTGACGTTTCTTGGCAAGTACTACTAATACTTTCACATTGTTTTTACTGTACCATCCCGTACCGTCGAGTACCGTTACTCCCCGGTCGGCGTCTTTAATGATACGGTCGGCTATTTCATCATATTTCTTGGAGAAGATGAAGAATTGAACCGATTGACGAGCACTGTTGATAATCCAGTCGAGCACAACACCAATAATAAACAGGGTGACAAAACCGAAAATAACCCGGCGCCAATCATGAAATATAAAGTAACAGGAGCTGATAATGAATACATCACATATCATAATCATTCGTCCAAGTGATACATCTTTGTATTTATTGACGATGGCCGCGATAATATCTGTTCCGCCCGTACTTCCATTGTAGTTGAAAGTGATACCGAGGCCTACACCACACATGGCTGCACCGATAATACAAGCCATGAAGTCCTGTCCTGTACCAAGCAATAGCGGCTTGCCGTCCGGCGTCATATCCGGTGCTTCTACGTAATTGTTCACCACCAACTGGAATAACCAAAGCAGAAAAGTCAGCGTAAAAATAGCATAAGTGGTTTTTATACTAAATTTTGGACCTAATACCCGGATTGCGAAGGTCATCAGAACTGCATTAATGATGAAGTATGACCATTGGATTGGGAATCCTGTTGCATAATAGATAATAGCCCCGATACCGGTAGTTCCTCCGGTAGTTATCTGATAAGGTAACAGGAATGCTGCCCATCCCAAAGAATAGCTTATCAATCCGAGAGTGATGTAGATATAATCTTTCACTTCTCTCATTATTTCCGCTTTTGTCAGTTTATGCATGGATTTTAAGTTCAAGTATTAAGTAATAAGTGTTAAGTATTAACCTGGCGGATATATTTGGAAAACGACTACGGATAATACTTAATACTTATTACTTAATACTTATTGTTTTATACTTATTGTTTTATACTTAATACTTTAAATTACAACGTTTACAATCTTTTTCGGAACGACAATGATCTTTTTCGGAGTCTTGCCGTCAATCCACTTCTGTGAACGTTCGTCGGCCAATACTGCCGCCTGGATAGCGTCCGAAGCTTCATCTGCTGCAAATTCCATATTGAAACGTGCCTTTCCGTTGAAAGAGATGGTATAGTTGATAGTATCTTCTTTCAGATATTCTTCGTTGTATGCAGGCCATTGGGCGTCGCATACGGAAGTTTCGTGTCCCAATACATCCCACAACTCTTCGCAGACATGCGGAGCGAAAGGAACGAGAGTGATAACGAGCTGTTCCAGAATCTCTTTTTTGCTGCATTTCAGGTTGAAGAGTTCGTTTACACAAATCATGAATGCGCTGATAGATGTATTGTAAGAGAACTGTTCAATATCACCAGTCACCTTCTTGATTAATTTATGAAGGCTCTTCAATTCTTCTTTTGTTGCAGGTTCGTCCGTTACCAGATATTCGTCCGTACGGCTGTAGAACAACGACCAGAATTTACGGATAAAACGGTGTACACCGTCGATTCCGTTTGTATCCCACGGTTTAGACTGTTCTACCGGACCGAGGAACATTTCGTACATACGAAGTGTATCTGCACCGTATTTCTCAACAATCATATCCGGATTGACTACATTGAACATAGATTTACTCATCTTTTCAACTGCCCATCCGCAGACATATTTTCCGTCTTCGAGGATAAATTCGGCTGTTTTATATTCAGGACGCCATGCTTTGAATGCTTCCAAATCCAAAATATCATTAGATACGATATTTACGTCTACGTGAATAGGGGTAACTTCGTACTGATCTTTCAAGTTCAGTGAAACGAAAGTATTGGTGTCTTTGATACGATATACAAAGTTGCTGCGGCCTTGAATCATTCCTTGGTTTACTAACTTTTGGAATGGCTCTTCCATTACAGACACACCCATGTCATACAGGAATTTATTCCAGAAACGAGAATAAATCAAGTGACCTGTTGCATGTTCGGTACCACCTACATATAGGTCTACATTTTTCCAGTACTGGTCAATTTTCGGATCAACTAATGCCTGATGATTATGCGGGTCCATGTAGCGGAGATAGTAAGCCGAAGAACCGGCGAATCCCGGCATGGTGTTCAGTTCTAGCGGGAAGACGGTTACATGGTCAATCTTCTCATTTTCTACGACACATTTGTTTACTGTATCCCAAGCCCATTTAGTTGCGTGTCCCAATGGAGGCTCACCTGTTTCGGTAGGCAGGAATTTAGCGACTTCCGGAAGTTCCAGCGGCAGACTGGCTTCGTCAATCATATAGGGCATTCCGTCTTTGTAGTAAACAGGGAACGGCTCACCCCAGTAACGTTGGCGAGAGAAAATAGCGTCACGCAGACGGTAGTTCACTTTCACACGGCCCAGATTGTGCTCTTTTACATATTTCTTGGTTGTCTCTATCGCTTCTTTGATGGTCAGTCCGTTCAATGAAAGATCACAGTAAGGAGTGACATCAAGACGCGGAGAGTTGCAAACAATGCCTTCTTTTGCATCGAAACTTTCTTCGCTTACATCACAGCCTTCTACCAACGGACGGATTTCCAATCCGAAATGTTTGGCAAATGCATAGTCGCGGCTATCATGAGCAGGTACAGCCATAATAGCTCCTGTTCCGTATCCGGCTAGTACGTAATCGCTGATCCATACAGGCACTGCTTCACCTGTGAACGGATTAATAGCATACGAACCACTGAACACACCGGTAACACTACGGTCGGCAATACGTTCGCGTTCCGTACGTTTTTTGGTACGATCGAGGTAGGCGTCTACTTCTGCTTTTTGTTCAGGAGTCGTTAACTGTGCCACCAATTCACTTTCCGGAGCCAATACCATAAAGGTAACACCGAACATGGTATCTGCACGAGTGGTAAAAATAGTGAATTCGGGGTCACTGTCTTTTACTTTGAATTGCACTTCGGCACCTTCCGAACGTCCGATCCAGTTTCTTTGGGTTTCTTTCAGAGAATCTGTCCATTCGATCGTGTCCAATCCATCAAGCAAGCGTTGTGCATACGCAGATACACGCAGACACCATTGGCGCATTTTCTTCTGGATAACAGGAAAACCGCCACGTTCGCTGACTCCGTCTACTACCTCGTCGTTAGCCAGTACAGTTCCTAATTCGGCACACCAGTTTACCATTGTTTCACCCAGATAAGCGATACGATAGTTCATCAGGATTTCCTGCTTTTCTTTTTCGCTTTTGGCGTTCCACTCTTCGGCAGTAAAGCTGATATCTTCGCTGCAAGCGGCATTGAGTCCTTCGTTTCCGTAGATGGCGAAGGCTTTTTCCAGTTCTTCGATAGGACGGGCTTCCTGTTCATCGTTACAATAATAGCTGTTGAACATTTTTTGGAAGGCCCATTGGGTCCAATGATAATATTCCGGGTCGCAAGTACGGATTTCACGGTTCCAGTCGAAAGAGAAACCTATTTTGTCCAACTGCTCGCGGTAGCGGTTGATATTGTTGACGGTAGTGATAGCAGGATGCTGTCCGGTCTGGATAGCATATTGTTCTGCCGGCAAACCGTAAGCGTCATATCCCATTGGGTTGAGTACATTGAAGCCCTGCAGTCGTTTGTAACGGGCGTAAATATCCGAAGCAATGTATCCCAGCGGATGACCTACGTGTAGACCAGCTCCTGATGGGTAAGGAAACATGTTTAGTACATAAAATTTTTGCTTCGAATCATCTTCCGTAACTTGGTAGGTTTTCTCTTCTACCCACCTTTTCTGCCACTTCTTTTCAATTTCTCTGAAATTGTACTCCATAGTGATAAAGTTTTTATTTATAGTGATTTATACTGTTATTTCTAATTCGAGGCACAAATTTACGTGTTTATTTTCAGATAACCACGCTTTCCCTATTGACTTTCTTCTTTTTATTTTGTATATTTGAGGTCAATAATGATAAAGAAATAACAATGAAATATATAAATTTTATTACATAAAGTTCAATAGGTTAATATGCGAATTGCATAACGAGGATAACGAATGGGCAAGAAACTGTGAAGGTTCTTGCCCATTTTTGTTGCAATAATTCTATTTTAGGTATTGAAAGTGTCAAAAAAGAGTTTATAATAAACTTGGATACCGTTTATAATAAACCTCTTTGTTATTTATTAAAAACTTGAATAGAGTTTATTCGATTTCGAGGCTTTCGTGTAAAGAAGAAAGAATGATTGCAATGAATAACCGGCATCTTCTTTTCTTCTTTAATAAATAATTTCTACAATATACTGAATGAGTGTATTGATTATATTATTTTACAATATGTCATTGTTTTGCCCGATAATCGATCATTCAACGTAAAAAGCTCCTGCTGTCTGTTCAATCAGTTCGGACTTATGAGTCAGTTCTCCGGATTGAATAGAAACCATCATTGAGTCAAAAAAAATGCAGAAATCGTCTGTCATATCATATAATTCTGTAATTTTGTTGTGCAAGCCCTGTAAAACTAAAACAGCATTTCCAAGTTAATCTTTTAATACTAAAAATACATATAAGTATGAAAATGAATCTTCATTGTTTTGCGAATCTTATCCCGATAATGATTCTCGCGCTTTTCTCGAATAGCGGACTGATAAACGCAACCGAAGTCGGAAAACGTACTGACGCATTGGAAGCATCAGCCTGGAACGAATCCAAATGGATTTCCGCAGTAGACGCTCCTGTAGTGAAAGGACATAATGACGGTCGCGCAGCCGATGGCGCGAGTTGGTTCGTGTCCACCGTGAAAAACGAACAGAAAATTGTCTCTGCCAAGTGGATGACCGCTGGACTGGGAGTTTATGAGTTGTATGTGAATGGGAAACCCGTAGGCGAGGAATTTCTGAAACCGGGCTTCACACACTATGCCAAGACCAAACGTTCTTTCACCTATGATATTACAGACATCATCCGTACCAAGCCAAACGCCGAGAATATGCTCTCCGTACAGGTGACGCCGGGATGGTGGGCTGACAAAATCATAACCCCTGGAGGATATGACGGCATGATAGGCAAGAAATGTGCCTTCCGTGGTGTACTGGAACTGACTTTTTCTGACGGAAGCAAAAAGCGTTACGGTACTGATCTTAAAAATTGGAAAGCCGGAATTGCCGGCCCAGTGAAACATGCTGGTATCTTTGACGGAGAAGAGTATGATGCACGCGAGTCGATGGGCTACGAATGCGTGGAGAAACTCTCCACGCCCGAAGAGAACACCGAATTCTCTGGCGATATCCTGCCTTCGGACGGAGCGGAAGTCTATCTGCGTACTGATCTCGCCCTCGCTCCTGTCAAAGCATACGTTTGGAAGAATGTAGAAGGAGCAAAGGAGAATGAGTTCGGTAAGGTAATTATTGCCCGTGAGTTCGCATCGGGTACGGAGATGACCGTAAGTCCGGGAGAGACGTTAGTGGTGGACTTCGGACAAAATTGTGCCGGCGTACCTTCTTTCGTATTCAAAGCTGCCGAGGGAACGGTGCTGACTTGCCTTCCTGCAGAGCTGCTCAATGACGGCAATGGTGCCAAGATTCGTGGGATGGACGGTCCGGAAGGAAGCTGCCATCGCGAAAACCTGCGCATCCCCCACACCGGTATCCGTCTGGATTACACCTTTGCTGGCGGAGATAACTATGTGGCCTATTATCCTCACTGCACCTTCTTTGGTTACCGCTACGTCTCCATAATTGCCACTGGGAATGTTGCCATCAAGTCGTTGAAGTCCATCCCCGTTACTTCCATCGCAAAGGAACTGGAGACCGGCACTATCACCACAGGCAACGACCTTGTGAACAAGCTCATCTCCAACACTTATTGGGGACAGCTATCCAACTACCTGTCCATACCCACCGACTGTCCGCAACGCGACGAGCGTCTGGGCTGGACAGCAGACACACAAGTGTTTGCAGAAACCGGTACGTTCTTTGCTAACACCATGAAGTTTTTCCATAAGTGGATGCGTGACATGCGCGACACTCAAAACAGTTTGGGCGGATTCCCCGGAGTGGCTCCCTTGGCACAATACGGTGATGAGAAAATGCGTTTGGGTTGGGCCGATGCCGGAATCATCGTGCCTTGGACGGTATGGAAGCAATTCGGTGATACGCAAATCATCGAGGAGAGCTGGAACGCCATGGACCTGTTTATGAATCACATCAACGACACCAAGTATAACCACGAGACTCTCTGCGGTGAGAACGGCAACTACCAATGGGCCGACTGGTTGAGCTACGAACCACTGGAAAGTTGTAGCGGACTGGCTTTCTCTCCCCAAGGTCCGCTTCCTGATGCCGTCAGCTATTGGAACTATTTGAGCGCTTCCTACTGGGTGATAGATGCTTTCATGATGCGGGATATGGCTGCCGCCACCGGTCGCGATGCCGCCAAGTACCAGCAAATGGCCGATTCGGCAAAGGCATACATCAAAAAGAACTTCCTCAACGAGGACGGCACCTTCAAAACCGCCATCCTCAACACCATGCAAACTCCTGCCTTGTTTGCCTTGAAGAACCAGCTTGTGGAAGGCGAAGCCAAAGCGAAGATGATAGACCGCCTGCGTGAAAACTTCGCACAGCACGATCTTTGCTTGCAGACCGGATTCTTGGGCACATCCATTCTCATGGCCACCCTCACGGAGAATGGCATGGAAGACATTGCCTATGAACTCCTCTTTCAACGTAAGAACCCAAGCTGGCTGTATTCTGTGGACAATGGAGCCACCACCATCTGGGAACGGTGGAACAGCTATATGATAGACAAAGGAATGGGACCGCGCGGCATGAACAGCTTCAATCATTATGCCTATGGATGCGTATGTGAATGGATTTGGGAAACCGTTGCCGGCATCGCAGCCGATCCTGCCACCCCCGGCTTCAAACATATCATTATGAAGCCCATTCCAGACAAGCGGTTAGGACACGTGACTGCCGAATACCGTTCCGCCGCCGGACTCATCAAGAGTGCCTGGAAATACGAAGGAGATACCTGGATTTGGGAATTCACCATTCCTAAGGGTGTTACCGCTACCGTAACCCTTCCCGGAGAGATGAAGTCAAAGGAGTATGGAAGTGGAACTTACAAGGTGACCAAATAGTTCTTCATGTAAGAATTTGATAGTAAGGAGATGTATCGAAACTCTCTTTTAACGTGATTACCCTCATTACAGCTATTTGTGATGAGGGTAATTCTTCATTTTTACAATATATGGTTATATCTTGTCTTTCTCTTCTTTTTCTATCATCTCGTCGTAATATGTTATGCGTGCAGCACATTCTCGGATAGTCACTTCGCGCAGTACCTCTGTTCGTGCCAGCATATACTCGTATTCCTCTTTGTTGACGGTGAACAGCCGGTTGTATCGCGCTTCGATATATGCCCTGCATAATTTATCAAATGCTTTATTATCTTCGAAAGTATTGGTAGGAAACACATTAGCAAATCCTCGTGAACAGCTTCTGACCATCGCTCCCAGTACTTTTAATTCATGAGATTTAGGGCGAATTCCGTTATACACAAGCGTAAATGATTTGTAGAAGCGCTCGCAGGCTTGATGTAATAAGAAAGAACCTAATTTATAGTCTCCATCTTCATAGGCTAGTTCGCCATGTCTTAAGAATCCTTCTGCTAAAGGAAAACATTCTTCATATTCTTCCTCTGCATATTGCTTAATCTCCCGATACGGCAACTTTTCAGGTTTGCCAATATGAAACGTACCATTGTCATACAACAGAATTCCGTCTTTTATAATTTCATAAAAGAAATAATGCTTCCTTCTTATAGCTCTATTAATGGTCACTGGAGTTTCTACAATAATATTAGGCGGTGCCGGATGCCGCTTTCCTTCCATTCTTGTATCATATTTAGGAACGATCACCTCGCGCGCATGCCTCTCTGCTTTATTTGCGTCTCTCGTATCACATATCACCAGAATATCCAAATCACTTTGGTAGTAAGTAGTTACTCCACGTTCGTCGTATGTTTCATCCCAGATGACATATTTTCCCCGCGCATAACTTCCATACAAGATAATCATACGCACATTCGTAAGATTCGACAATATCAGCTCTTGCAACACCGCCAACTCTTCTTGCGTGCGTTTGGGCAAACGTTTTATTGATCTTTTCATATTGTTAGCCTATCTGTTAAACCTCTTCACATATCGGCATATCCATTCCTTTGTATACAACCACAATCTTATGAAGCTGTGTAGTGCCGACTGCTCTCTTTACCGTATCAGTGTCAGCATAGCGATTCGCTTGGGCAATAGCTTCCTGTCGCAGTTCTTCCACGCGGCTTTCGGGATCTTTATACTTGGCATACTTTAGTTCCACAATGTAGCTGTGCTTCATGTCTGAATAGATATCCAGTAGCGGACAGAGGAAAATGTCGACATAGCCTGCCTGTGTGTCCTGTTCGGAAATGGGACGGTAGAAACGGTTTTGTGCCGTCATGGCAAGCGTAAAGCCGTGGACAAAAAATTCACCTTTCTGCTTGTCACGCTGGGAGGTGTAGCGTTTCAGGCAGTCAGCAATATAACCGAAATAGGCTTTCCAGTCGCCATCGTAGGCAAGAGCGCTGGCAAGTTCGTTCTTTTCGTAACTACTGAAATTGAGTTCGGCTTCGTTATAGGTACTTAGCAGATAAGTGTAGATTTGTTCGCGGACTACCTGATTAGGGATGGTGAGTTTGGTCTTTCCTTTATACGTGCCGCTAATGGTGAGCATACCGAAATAGTAGAGCAGGCTCACAAAGTTGTCGGGATTGGTGATATTGATGGCAGGAAAACCTTTTTTCAGTTCTCCGGTGACGTAACCTTCGCTCACCAATGTTTGTATGATGGAGGCATCATGGGCAAACTCTTTGTCCTTCCGGATGAGCATACGTAATTTTTCGTAGTCGATACGGATATTGTCTTCTACCATATCCCGGGGGGCTTTGCCTCGTTGGATATAATTCTTGACGAAGTAGAGCACCATATTGGAGTTGTACATAGTGGTTTCACCATAACATTCTTCCGCAAAGCAGTAGTTGTCATACCAGGGTTTCATTATTTCTATCAGTTCGTCCACACTGTGGTTGAACGGACTGGTAGTGGAATAGTAAGTGAGCATTTGGCGCACTTCTTCTTCCGTGAAACCTATCATCTCGTTGAATTCCGGCGTGAGCGAGTAGTTGGTTCCGATGTTGAAACCGCTTGTGAGGTCGTCCATTGTCACGGGGCTTACACCGGTAATGAAACAACGCTCGATACTGGAATAAGTTCCAGCTTTAATTTTATTGAAGAAGGCGCGCAGATAACCTTCGCCATGTGTTTCGTCCGTATAGCGGTGCAGGCTTTCTATATCCGAGAGGATGGCATTGGTGAAATGGTCGTATTCGTCAATAAAAAGGTAAATACGTTGGTTGGTCTTATTACATTCTGTGAACAGGTATTCAAATTGTTCGACAGCTCCTTCTTTTTTGTCGAGTTCTTCCTTGATGCCTTTGGGGAGATAGTCGGCGTAAATATCACAGAAATAGTCGAACATTGTTTGGCAATGCGCGTCCAGTCCTTTGCGGTAGTTGTGTAGTTCGCCTACTATTCCGGAGAAGTTGAGGTATAGTACCAGATAGCTGTTCCGATCGCGCGTAGGGTGCTTTCCGATATAAAGGTCGCCAAACAGGGCATCGAACTTATCTTTGGCAAGTATATCATAATAGTGCTGCAACATATTTACTGTGAGGCTTTTGCCGAAACGGCGCGGACGAATAAAGAAGAAAAACTTGTCCGCCTCTTCTATCATGGGTATAAACCGGGTTTTGTCTACATAATAACAGTCGTCGCGGCGGATTACTGCAAAGTTCATCATGCCGTATGGGATACGTTTCCTGTCCGGTGCTATATATTTTTCCATAACTTATACCTTATTTTAGGAACTTTCTTTGAACATAAACAAAGGTACGGGCTTTTTGTTACTTCTCCAAACAAACATTCCATAACTTCTCGCTATCTTTGCACTCTATTAAACAAACATCACCACCATTATGGAATTGAAGCATGGATATTACCATCTGATTGCGATACTTGTAGTTGCTATCTGGGGATTGACTTTCATATCAACCAAAGTATTGATTAATCACGGACTGACCCCACAGGAGATATTCTTCTATCGTTTTCTTATTGCCTATCTGGGCATTTGGGTGATTTCTCCCAAACGTCTGTTTACGAGTAATTGGAAAGACGAACTTTGGTTGATGGCAGGAGGTTTTTTCGGTGGTTCACTCTATTTCTTTACAGAGAATACAGCTTTGGGAATTACGCAAGCATCCAATGTCGCTTTCATCATTTGCACAGCTCCCTTGCTTACTACCATTCTTTCCCTTCTCTTTTATAAGAGTGAAAAAGCCACCAAAGGTTTGATTTATGGTTCCATATTAGCTTTAATTGGGGTGGGACTGGTGGTCTTCAACGGTAGTTTTGTACTCAAATTATCTCCAGTAGGGGATTTGCTCACTTTACTTGCCGCCCTGTCGTGGGCATTTTATAGTTTGGTGATAAAGAAAATGACAGGGCGTTACCCCACTGTATTTATCACCCGCAAAATATTCTTTTATGGAGTATTGACCATACTTCCCGCCTTTCTTCTTCATCCGCTGCAACCGGATTTCGATGTACTTTTAAAACCGGTTGTATTATCTAATCTCTTATTTTTGGCCGTCCTGGCATCCTTGGTTTGTTATGTCCTCTGGAATGTGGTATTGAAACAGCTGGGAACCGTTAGAGCCTCCAATTATATCTATCTCAATCCGTTGGTGACTATGGTAGCTTCGGTTATCATTCTCCACGAAAAAATCACGTGGATTACATTATTGGGAGCAGGTTGCATTATTTTTGGAGTCTATCAGGCAGAAAAGAAATAAGAAAGAATTTTTTCTATATGCAAATAAGAAATTCTTTCTTATTTCAGTTTGAATGACAGATCTGTTTTATATCTTATTTAGCGAGTAATTGGAGAATTTTATTACTAACATCGCTGTTTTCCTGAACACCGCCAAAAAGCTTGGATTGTGGACCGTATGCAAACAGTGGAACCATGATTGGTGTATGTCCTTTAGATACAAACATTGCTTTCATTTTGCCTTCTTTTATGTTTCCGTCACGTAAAGCTAATGCTCCGGTTTCATGATCAGCTGAAATAATCACTAATGTATTTCCATCTTTTTCTGCAAATCTGATGGCAGCTTCTACCGCCTTATCAAAGTCCAATACTTCACGGACAACTGCCGAATAATCATTGCTGTGCGCACTTTTATCTATTCGGGCACCTTCTACCATTAAGAAGAAACCGTTAGTACTCCTGCTCGAAAGATAGTCAATAGCCATTTGGGTGGTAGACGGAAGGAAATCTCCCCGGTTTTCGTTTACAGAAGCTGTTTTGCTCTTTGTGGGTAAGTATCCCAGTTTTTTAGATTTCTTGATAGCTTTGTCATTCGGTTCCTCTATGATGGTAAACTCTTTTTTGATTTCCTTTTGAACGTTTGGTGCTTGTTTTTCAAATAGTTCATAACTACCGGCAGAAAAGAATGTCAGCTTACTGTTAGGAAGATCTGCCCAAATTTCTTTAGACATTCCACGTTCCGGTTGGTGAGCAAAGAAAGCAGCAGGAGTAGCTCCGTCGAGATTGTCAGTGGTAACGATTCCTGAAATGTAGCCATAGCCGGATAACTTCTCCGGTAAGTTTGGAATAACTTGGTTATTTTCATCCATTCCGAGCGCTCCGTTTTTAGTTTTTTTTCCGGTTGAGTAAGCAGTTCCGGAAGCAGCTGAATCTGTTGTAAACTTGTTGGCAGATTGCGTTCTGACGAAACCGCATGTTTTTAAATTAGTGATAGTAAGCTGTCCTTGATTGGCATACATTCCTGAACAGATATGTGCCAGTCCCATGCCGTCACCTATCATTAAGATGACATTCTTCACCGGTTTGTCGGTAGCATCCATGTCAAATGAAGGAACATACGAACTTTGTGGATTTTCGTTCTTAAAATCTCCTTTGACGATTTCTTGTGCTGATAGATTATAGCAAAAGAATAAGGAGAAAATAAATAAATGAGCTTTAAATTTTACATTCATGGCTAATATGTTTTTAATTAGAAGTAAGTAATTCGGATATGTTAACTGTATCGTATGGCTTTTCTCCAAATGCGGCATAATATTCTAATTGCATCCTCTTGGCATTATCTTGTCGGAATACATGCCAGCATCTTTCGTTTACCGGAATCACAAGCTCGTGTAACATGACAAACTTGTAAGTTGCTTTCGAACCGGCTAGTGACTTTTCTAATTGTTGTAGCCCTTCCGGATTCCGATCCCATGGATCATAACACACAAATAATACATCATCAAGAGTAGTAGTGTAATTGGCTGACTGTAAGGATGGATGTCCTGCCAACCTTGCCATATTGGGTAAGTATACTTTTTCAAAAGCTTCTTTAGCCCCTGGCCCTGTGATATCATGATTACCTTTAGTCATAATGAAAGGTACTTTCAGATTCATTTTGTTGACAGCTTTAAAGGCACTGTTAGCCATCTGTATTGCTTTTTGTGGAGAACCGGCCAATCCTTCTGACAAGTCCCCCATTTGCAGAACGGCTTTTATTGACGGCTGGTGTTTTTGAACTTGCCCGCTGATTATCCGGGAGAATTCCGGCCATGTATTTTTCGTGAATACTGAATATTCTTTGGTAACTTGGCGCAGATCATCCGGTTTGGTGGATAACCATTCCATATCGTGATCTTCCAATAAATCATAGTGTATATCTCCCAACAAGAGAAATGAAACTTCTTTTTCATTTTGCTCTTGGGAGTATGATTGCAGAGAAATCAAAAGCGATAAAAGGACAAATAATATTTTATTCATATTCTGTTATTTATTCATTTCAAAAGAAGGGGGCACACTGTCTGCCGCCCAATTCTTATTGGGAGTGTTTCCCATTGTAAATTCCAGTTTGCCGCCATTCATCAGTTCTTTATGTTCGAACCAGGACTGGTTCCAATCTTTGCCATTTAATTTGGCTGATTGGATATATTTATTTGTCGGCGAATAGTTGTGTGCAATGACTTCGAATGATTTGCCGGCTCCTGTTTCAATAACTGCTCTTTCGAACATAGGAGTTCCGATGACATAAATAGGCAAACCAGGAGTAATAGGATAGAAACCTAGCATGGAGAAGACTACAAATGCTGACATTCCTCCGCCATCTTCGTCGCCCGGGAGTCCCATCAGGTCATTTCTAAACCATTCATCGAGCAATGTCCTTACTCTTTTTTGAGTTCTCCAGGGCTCTCCTATATAGTTGTACAGATAAGGAATGTGCATACTGGGTTCATTAGCCATTGAAAATTGACCTACATTACCCGTATGATCCGGTAATTGTGCATAAAATACATATTTGGCTTCGCCCAATGGGGTGTTATACATCGTTTCAAGATTATTTCTGAATGCTTCTTTCCCTCCCATCAGTTCAATTAAATCAGCAATATTATGGGGAACATCCCATCGGTATATCCAACCGTTATTCTCGCCGTATGCTTCACGAGCACCTAATCCACCGGCAGTGGCATAATCAAAGGGTTCTATGAATTCGCCTTTTGCATTTTTGGGATGGAAGAATTTTGTTTCAGGATTGAAAATATTCCGATAGTTTTTACTCCCTTGTAGAAAGTAGTTATAGTCTTTCTCATACCCAAGTTGTTTGGCTATTTGTGCCAGACACCATTCATCGTAAGACGTACCTAGAGTGACGGCTACCGGTTGGCGTTTTTCAAATGGGTGTACTTCGTCAGCTGTTTCTTGTTCTCCCGGTGCCAATGCCGGTAAATATCCGTTTTCCCAATAGAATTTTGTGATTTCACCTCCCTTTATGCCTGACCACGGGGCTAACGTTTTTTCTGTAATACCAAGTTTGCAGGCTTCGTAAGCAGCTGATAAATCAAAGTTACGGATTCCTTTTATATATGAATCAATAACAGTGGCTACACCGTGATTGGAATTCATTCTACGGCTGTCTCCCGTAACTTCAGGAAATGTAGGCATCCAGTTATGTTCCATTTGCTGTGCCATTCTGATAAAAGACTGAATCATGTCAGCTTCCATTTGTGGTTCGATGATAACACGTAAGGGGTGGACTGCTCTATACGTGTCCCAAATCCAATCGTCGGTATAAAATGGGACAGAATCTTTGTGGATACTATTGTCGAAAGCACTGTAATAGCGGTTGTCTTCCGAAAGGCAAATCATCCGTTCGTAAGTCCGGTAGAGGGAAGTATAGAATATTGCTTTTGCATTTTCGTCTATTCCTTCCACTTTGATTTTATTTAATGTTTGATTCCAGATGTTTTTGGCAATGTTCATCTGGTTTTCCACATCATAATCTTTTATTTCCCGCTGTAGGTTGGCTTTTGCTTGCTTTTCATCAATGAAGGAAATACCGTAGCGAACTTTGATTGTTTTTATATCTGTTGAATATAAGAGAGCGATACCCACGTTCTTGCCTTTTATGGCAGTGTGGCTGTGATTTATTTCTTCTTTGCTGACAGTCATCGTTTTTTCCGGCAGTGCGGAAGTCTCCATATAAACATATACTTTGGTTTGATGATCTATGTTCTGATAACCGGAAATGGTATTCTCCGTAGTTTTAAGCTCACCATTGGTGGTACTAAGTATTAAATATGGAGCATTGTTTTTCCGGAAACTTAGTTCATAGATTCCTGCCTGGTGGGAAGGAGCGAATTTAGTGGAAACCTCTTCTTCTTCAAAATAGGAAGAATAGGAATAGGGTTTTATCACTTCATTATCATAACAATAGTAATATACCGGTTGTAATCCGATCTCTGCTCCCTGATAGAAAGACAGGCTGAATGCAGACTTTCCCCGATGCGAGGTGACAATGACCGGTAAGCCTTTTATTTTATCAGAAGTGTAATCTGTTCTTTCCGGATAGATGCGGAGCATACTATTGGGAAGATGAACAGTTGGGTAAGTAGGAACTAACAAATGACTGATATTCCCCATATAAGGATTTACATAGTCAACCGGAGTTGACACTACCTCTTGCTTGTTGCTGCATCCATTGACGATTAAAATCATTAACAGTACTAACGGAATGAATTTTCTCTTGTACATAAACAGATTTTTTTATTTTTCGATGGTTTTAATTAGATTTGCTGTAAATATAGGATAGTTTGATTAATGAAAACTTAATGTAACCTTAAAATCTATCTTCTACAAATATTTTTTTTGTAAAGTCTCGCCATTAAGAGAATATTAATCTAATATTAATCACCATAAAATATCTTTGGTTCATCTTTAATGCATTAATCAATACTGTATTCTTTAATTTAATAATTAAGTATTATGAAAAACTACTTCCTATTCTTATTCTTTTTAGTAATAAGTGTATCGGGTTATGCGCAAGGAAAGCGTATAACGGGTAAAGTGACAGATGCTGCGGATGGAATGCCTATCATAGGAGCTACGGTGGTAGCTGTTGATCCGGATGGTAAGACGAACGCTAAATCGGTAGGCACAATTACCGATATAAATGGTACGTTTACACTTCATGTGCCTAATGGATGTCAAGAATTGAAATTTTCGTATGTCGGAATGGAGACGAAAACGGCTAAAATTACCGGTTTGACTCATATCAATGTATCTTTGGCCAGCACGGCGAAGGCTCTTGATGAAGTGGTTGTTACCGCTCTCGGAGTGACGCGTGAAGCTAAGAGTCTTAATTATTCACGGCAGAGTGTAAATGCGGAAGCCTTGGCAGAAAATAGTAGTGGCAATCTGATATCTTCTCTTTCCGGTAAGGTGGCGGGGGTTACCATTACTCCTCCGGGAACGAGCAATGGTAGTGCGCGTATTGTCATTCGCGGAACAAGCTCACTGACTGAAAACTCACAGCCCGTATTTGTGATTGATGGTATGATTATTGAAAACGAACCGGGTGATACAAGTGTGACCGTTGATGGTGGTACAGGTTCTACCGACCTTGGTAATCCGGTGGCGGATATCAATCCGGATGATATTGAAAGCATTGAAATCCTGAAAGGACCGAATGCAGCTGCACTTTATGGTTCGCGTGCAGCACAGGGAGTTGTATTGGTAACCACTAAACGTTCGAGCACATTCGAAAAAACAAAAGTTTCTTATAGCGGAAATTTCCAATTTGAAAAAGTGAACCAGTTTTTAGATTATCAGAATGGTTGGGGAACGGGAGAAAACTCTTATTTGCTTGACCACAAACTGACGCTTCAACCTAATGGTAACAGATTACCAACAGATTTACCGAATTTCAGTGGTTATAATTCTTCTGCAGGTGCTAAATTGCGTAGCTGGGGAGCGCCTTTGTGGGATCAGGTTATCTATGGACATGACGGTGTACTTACTACTCATTCTTCACATCCGGACAATGTGAAGGATTTCTACGAAACCGCCCATCGGTACACACATACATTGGCTGTGGAAGGTGGTTCGAAAAAGAATAATTATCGCGTATCGTATACGAGAAGTAAGGGTAATAGTGTAGTACACGGTATCAATGAAAGCTTTAAAGATATATTCAATCTCCGGTTGATGAATACGATTACCAAATGGATGACTTTAGATTCTAAAATGACTTACTCACATGAAAAGGTAGACAACCGTCAATATATGAATGGTTCGGATAAGAATCCTATATATGCGTTTGTTACTCTTCCCCGTTCGCTTTCTATTGATGTATTGAAACATTATAAGGATGAAAATGGAAATGAAATGATTCCGATTGGTGAACGTGGTTATAATCCGTATTGGAATATTTATGAAAATACGAACTCTGACACGCGTGACAGGGTGAGCGGATCGATGAATCTGGAAGTAAAATTACTTCCGGGCTTGAAGGCGGTAGGTAAAGCCGGACTGGATGCTTATTGGTGGAAAGGAATGGAGTTCTTTAATCTGGGGGCACGTAGTGATGTGGACGGTGGTATGAAGAACTGGATCAATAACAGTACTTCTACTAACTTTGAAGCTTTATTGATGTATAATAAAACATTTCATAAAATATCAGTCAATGCCATTGCCGGTATTAGCCGATATGAACGCAACTCGGAGAAAAGAACGGAAAGCGTGAATAGCATATTGGTTCCTGATTTCAAGAATATTTCTAACTCGAATGAGTATCCTAGTGCTACTCAACTGCAATCTAAGAAGATAATCCGTTCTGCCTACGGCTCGGTGTCATTAGGTTACAATAGTTATGTTTATTTAGATGTAACGGCCCGCAATGACTGGTCGTCTACTTTACCACTGGATAATTGCTCTTATTTTTATCCTTCTTTTGGTGCTACGTTTATTTTTACCGATGCATTTAAGATCAAATCACCTATCTTGTCGTTCGGTAAGATTCGTGCTTCTTTTGCTTATGCCGGTTCTGACACAGACCCCTATCGGATTAATCAAACCTATAAGTTGGGTAGCATTTATAATGGTTCACCTTTGCAAACCATTAGTACAACTTTAAATAATGATCAACTTTTGCCGGAACGTAACCGTTCTTTGGAACTTGGAGCTGATCTCCGCTTTTTCCATAATCGTTTGGGTGTAGATGTAACTTATTATCGTTCTGATGCCTATGACTTGATAACGAAAGTCGCTTTGCCGGTGCCTAGCGGTTATAGTTTTAAATTCTTGAATACAGGTCATGTACGTAATCAAGGATGGGAAGTTGTGTTGTCTGCTACTCCCGTCAAGACCAAATTGTTTGAATGGAATGCGAATATCAACTGGGCGCGTAATCGGTCGAAAGTGATTAAGGTAGTGGACGGAAATCCTAATGTGCAATTATTGAAATCAAGCAATGTCAGTATCATGTTGGAAGAAGGCATGCCTTATGGAGTCATTCGGGGACGTGCCTGGAAACGTGATGACCAGGGACGTAAATTAGTCGATTCTTCAGGTAAAATATTGGTAACGGATAATACGCAATATTTAGGCTGTGCCGAGCCGAAATGGACGGGAAGTTTTGGAAGCAATTTCAGAATCCAGAATTTTACAGTTAGTTTCCTGTTTGATGCACGTATTGGAGGAACTCTTTATTCGGGAACATGGAATAGAGCGACAACAGCCGGTGTTGTTGCCGAATCTGCCGAAGGACGTGAAGGATATTATTTGAGTAATGTGATTTATGGTGAGAGTAGCGCGAAGGCAACTTCCGGTTATCAATATCCGGACGCTTATTTTGAAGACGGAACGCCTTGTCTCTTGTTTGTCAAACCTAATAACCGCTATGCTAGTTTTGATGAAAGATCTGTATTTGATGCTTCCTATATTAAATTCCGTGAACTCTCTGTTGCCTACAGTCTTCCGAAGTCTATCCTAAAGAAATTGCCGATTAGTGGTCTACGACTGGCTGTGGTAGGACGTAATTTGGCTATTCTTCATCAAAACACTCCTAAAGGCATAGATCCGGAGGCTTCTTCTTCATCAGGAAATGCTCAAGGTATAGAATATGGAGGAATGCCGCCCGTATCTTCTGTCGGATTTGATATTAAACTAACCTTCTAAAGATAGAATATTATGAAACAGATTAAAATATTATTAGCCGGTTTTGCTGCAATGGCCATTTCTTTCGTTTCGTGTACGAATGACTTTGAATCTGCCAATGCCAATCCCAATGAACTGAATGAAATTAACCCTGAATATTTGTTCAATACGAGTTCTTATTATACGCTGAATGCTTTTTGCGGAAGCATGAAAAAAGTGTTGTTGGCCAACTATAGCCATTATTATGGTGGAGCTACCGGTGGACAGGTACAAAGGTATGGAAATCAAGGTTCAACCAATGATTCATATTGGAAGAATGTATATAATTATGCTATTTTTCCTGTTCACTTTATACAAACGCAAATGGAAAATGACGAGCAATATCACAATCGTGTACTTATTGCTAAAATATGGGAAAACTATCTTTTCTCACAAGCAGTTTCTATTTGGGGAGGTATTCCTAAAAGTCAGGCATTTAATGCCGGTGAGAGAGTGCCTTACGATAAGGAATCGGATATTTATTATGCTATGCTGAATGATTTGAAAGCATGTGCCGACGGGTTGAAGATGGATGGAGATGTTTATAAAGCAGACCCTATTTTTCCTTCAGGACAGAAATCCAGCGACTTATTGAAATGGAAGAAGTTTGCCAATTCACTACGTTTGCGTTTGGCCGTTCGTATTTGTAATGCTGACCGTTCGAAAGCGACTGAAGTGATTGATGAACTTATGGAAAATGAACAGAACTTGATGACAAGTAATGAAGATAATTGTCTGTTGCAATGGGGGGATAACGCAGATACAAGAAATTATTTTTATGATTATCTGGTCATCAACCGTGAAAGTAATTTGGATAAGCTTCACTCTGCCGGCGAATCGATTCTGATGTATATGGCTCCCTATGCTGATCCGCGGTTGGAGAAATTTTTCACTCCTGCCAATGCTGCTTCTATGCCTGATAATTTCCATTGGGCACCTTATTGGGGACAACCGAAAGTTTCTAATTTGCCTTCGGGAGTCAGCTTGTCTCCCAACCCGCACAGTGGAAAGACGGCAGATGATTACTCTCAATTACAGGATAAATTCACGGAGCAGAGTTATGCAGAAGTAATTATGAATTATGCAGAAGTGTGCCTGTTGAAAAGTGAATTGGTTCATAAAGGTTTGGGAAGTGGTTCGCAAACAGCCGAGGCTTATTACAATGCGGGTGTGAACGCTTCGATGGCTCAATATGGCGTAGACGGTGGAAAAGTAAATAATTATCTTCAGACTCCGGGAATTAAATGGAATACATTGACAGATCTCACAGTCACAGAAGAAGGTGAAGATTATTATAAAGATTTTATCGGCATTGTATCTTCTGCTATTACATCTGATGAACCTGATCCTATTTATCGTCAGATTATCATGCAGCAATATATAGCTATGTTTTATCAATCGTTGGATGCGTGGACACTGATTCGCCGTAGCCAAGTATTGGAATTTCCGCCACATTTCCAGCCGGAAACCGGATATGGTGCTGTGAATGCCGGCACCAAGGATAATCCTTATGCTTATATTCCACAGCGATTGGTATATCCCGATAGCGAGAAAACAAACAATGAATATGAATTGACGAAAGGTATTGCAAATCTCGATGGTGGACAAGATGCAATGTCGACTAAGTTATGGTTTGCATTGCCCACTAAGACTAACCCTTATTTGACGAATAATTAAAAAATGAAGGATATGAAAAAGATAACTATTATATTGCTCGGATTCATCGCTTTGTTAGCTGTATCTTGTGATAAAGACGATCATTTGGCTCCTGATAAGAGCAAATATGTGTATGATATACCACAGACGGATTTACCTGTGGATGCGATAGTCGGTGCTTATTATACCAATATAACTTCCTCTTCCAGCTGGTTAAAGTCCGGTAAGAAAATATATGCCGGTACTCCTTTGTTGGGTGAATATTTGTCTACAACCAGTGGCGTGTTACAGCAACAGCTTGCTTGGGCGGATGAGGCTGCCTTGGACTTTCTGATAGTTACTTGGGATGCTGCTTCAGCAGATAATACATTGATTACCAACTTTAAGTCTGTACGTACGGCAACCAATGCAAAAGTCCGCTTAGTGATCAATTATAACACCAAACATCTGAAAGTATCTAATGACAAACCGCTTCAAGAGGAAGAGAATTTGAATAAGATGATCAATGACTTTACGAATACTTTAGTGCCTTTATTTAATGATGAGGCCTATTATAAAATGAACGGAAGACCGGTTATTCTAATAACTCCGTCTAACCTTTCTTCTTCTGCATTGAAGAGTATTGATTATTCTTTGGTCATCCCGGCATTAAAGAAGGCTGTATCAGAATTGGGGTATGATCTTTATACGATTGGAGAATTTACTACCGGTTGGGTAGCTCCGGTGAATTATGAGGAACATCAGATTGCTTCTTTTGATGGAGTGACAGTGAACGACTGGTCAACGAATATGTATGACCGTTATTATGCCTTTTTCAGTTTTGTTGATTTGAATTGGGCCAATTGGAAGACTACAATATCCAAATGGAATACAGACTTTGTTCCTTGTATCTTTCCTTCTTATAATGACCGTATCAATTCAACTTCAAGTTATAAATATACTTTCGGGCAAGATGGAGAGACTACTGATTATATTAATTTCTGTAATGTAGCTAAACGGAATATCGGAAGTAAAAACATTGTGTTAGTCAATTCATGGAATAATTACCAGAAAGGAACGAATTTGGAACCGACGGAGGAAAACAAATCTGAATTTCTGAAGATAACCAGAAATCAATTTAAGAAGTAATAGTTATTAATAACGGGATACGACGCATCAGGCAGATCGTCGTATCTCGTGATAACAATAAATAATTTATGAGAAAGAAAATAATATCGGTCGTTTGTTTTCTCTTGGCTGTTTTTGTATCTCATGGGATAGCTGCGGATTCTGCTCCCTTTTTCTTTTTGCAATTAAGTGATCCTCAATTTGGCTTCATGGATAATAATAAGAGTATTTCGGCAGAAACAGAGGCTATGAATAAGGTTGTGACAGCTATTAATCAGTTAAAACCTCCGTTTGTGGTGATAACCGGTGATTTTGTAAATAATTCGAAGAGTAAGGAACAGATTGCTGCTTATAAGTCGATGATTGCTCAAATAGACTCTTCAGTAAAGGTTTATATGATTCCGGGAAATCACGATATAGGTAAAGTTAGCCGGGCTTCTATAGATAATTATAAAAAGAACTACGGAGAACCCCATTTTTCATTTAGGTATGGTGATTGTGCATTTATAGGTATTGATTCAAATATAATAAAAGAAGAGGACAAGGAGAGGGAAGAAGTTCAATTTAAGTGGCTGGAACAGGAATTACAGAAAACGAAGGATGCCAGATTCAAGTTTGTTTTTACTCATTGCTCTGTTTTTCTAAAGCGGATGGATGAACCTGTGAATTATTCGAATTTCTCTTTGCCTATGCGAGAGAAATATGTGCGTTTGTTTCAGAAATATGGAGTAAACGCAATATTTGCAGGGCATTTACATAACAATGCTTATGGAAAGGTTGGCAATATGGAAATGATAACGATAGGTCCGGTAGGAAAGGTGCTGGGGACAGGGTATCAAGGGATGAATCTTGTGAAAGTATATCCGGATCGGTTTATCAGTGAATTTATTGCCTTAAATCAACTTCCTAAAGAGGTGGTGATGTCTGATCCGGCGACAAAAACGACGGAGTCAATGAGTCGTGTCCGTTTCAAATCAATAAGGAATTTAGTGATGGCAGGGTATCAGGGTTGGTTTAATACTCCTGAAGACGGTGCTGGTTTGGGTTGGAAACATTTTGAAAAAGAAAAAGAGTTCAAACCGGGCAAGTGTACCATTGATCTTTGGCCGGATGTTTCTGAATATGAGAAAACCTATGAAACGGCTTTTAAGTTACCTGATGAGACACCGGCAAAGGTTTTTAGTTCGTATGATGCTTCTACTACAGATCTGCATTTTAAATGGATGAAGCAATATGGAATTGATGGGGTATTTATGCAACGTTTTGTTGTTTCTATACGAAATCAGAAAGGGAAGGATAATTATAATAAGATACTGAATAATGCTGTTCTTTCGGCAGAAAAGTATGACCGGGCAATTTGCCTGATGTATGACCTTTCCGGTATGGAAGCCGGTGAAGAAGATATATTGATACGTGACTGGAAAGAGCTGTGTGAGAAGTATAAACTAGTTTCCCGGAACAACAATCATTATGTTTATCATCATGGTAAACCGTTAGTTGCTGTTTGGGGAATAGGGTTTAATGATCGTCGTAAATATGGATATGAGCAGGTAAAGAAAATCATTGATTTCCTGAAGAGTGAAGGTTGTTCCATATTGGTAGGTGTACCTACTCATTGGCGGACATTAACGATAGATGCTGTCTCTGATACGCGATTGCTTGAACTGGTAAAACAGGCGGATATTGTTCATCCATGGTTGGTGGGACGTTTTGATAATCATACGTATGAGCCATATCGTAAGTCGATAGAGGAAGATATAAAATGGTGCAAAGCGAATGGTAAAGATTATATGCCGGTGTTGTTTCCGGGCTTTAGTTGGCATAACATGAAAAAGGATGCTCCACAAAACATGATTCCGAGATTAGGGGGACGTTTCTTCTGGCAACAGGTGAAAGGTGCTGTAGATGCAGGAGCAGAGAGCCTTTATTTGGCAATGTTTGATGAGATAGATGAGGGGACAGCTTTCTTTAAATGTACAAATACACCTCCGGTGGGTGAAAGTTCTTTTATAACTTATGAAGGAGAAGCACCCGATCATTATCTTTGGCTGGCAGGTGAAGCTGCTAAATATTTGAGAGGAGAACTGCGTTCATCCCGGATGCCGGTTCGATAAGGATGTGGAGTATAATAGCCGGATATATTTCGTTATTGGTGCAGAGTAACTATATTATTTTAATATCCTAAGATTGAAAAAACATATTTTTTATATCTTTGCTTCAAATAAGCTTTTGCTATGAAATATATCCGACTGTTATTTTATATTTTATTTATCTCGAAGACTATAGTCACTTGGGGTGGTGAAAATATCGGAGGCCTTTCTTTTCGTGCTTATGAATATTCAAAAGATGAACGTACTTCATTCATCATACCGTCCGGCAATCAGGGAGTGAGATTCAAAGATTATTTATCTGTTTCTTTTGATTTGAAGATTAGGGAAAAAGGCGAGCATTTTGGTTATGTATGTCGTATGATTGTTGACAATAGAAATAGCCTCAATCTGATATTGGTTAATCCTGTGAACGAAGAACCTTATTTGTGTTTGATTAAAGACCAGCAATATTTAGGAAAGATACATTCTTCTGCGACTATCAATATTCATGAGTGGAATAGGATAAAGATAGAATTGGAGTATAAAAATGATACGTTATATGTCAGAAATAATGGTTCTCTTATTTCTAAAGAGAAAGTTGCTGCCCCGGATAATCATTCTGTTAAAGTCTGTTTTGGTGCTAATAAATTAGCTTCTTACACAACTTCGGACGTGGCACCTATTATTTTGAAGGATGTACAGATCGGTCTGGAACCTGGGAGCATAAAATATGAATGGTCGTTGGAGCAAGCAGTATCTGACACTTTGCTTCAGGACAAGTTTCGGCAGATGACAGCTTTTATATCAAATCCGGAATGGATTATTAATAGTCATATGTATTGGAAACATAGGAAAACGTTATCTTTTTCATCCAAGACTTTTCCTGTTCCGTGTGAAGATCAGTCGGCATGTTATTTTATTGCAAAAGATCGTATTGTCAAATATGATTTAATACGGAGTACAACTAAAGAATATGTTTTCTCGCCATTGATTGATGTAAATCGGATCACTAACCAGTTTCTTTTTGTTCCTTTGAAAGATAAAGGTAGTCAGTTGGTTTATTATGACTTTGAGAAGCCTGATGGGGAGAATTTGTCTTTCTTCAATTTTCAAACAAAAAGTTGGTCTATTCCTATCCAACGGAAAAGGCAGTCTTCTTATACACAGCATAATCGGTTTTTCAATCCAAAAGATTCATCAATTGTACAAATTCTGGGATATGGATTTCATTTGTATACCCGTGAGTTGAATAGAATATCTCTGTCGGGTGAAGTGATAAAGGGAGAGTTGCCGGATGTGATTACTCCTCGCTATTTGAGTGCCATAGGGAAGACCGATTCGCTGGTTTATATTTATGGAGGATTGGGAAATGACTTGGGCAAACAGGAGTATGGGGTCGTTCATTATAAGGATTTGTATAAATTGAACTTGAATGATTATTCTTTGGAAAAAAAGTGGGCTATACCGGAGAATCTTTGTGATGAGGTAGCTGCTTCTACGTTGATAGTTGATGAAGTAGAAAAAGGTGAACATGCAAAAGGATTGTTTTTTTCTTCAGGTCGTTTTCTATCTTCTCTAGTTTTGAAAGATTTAAATTTGGAGAATGGACAAGAAACTGTTTTAGGTGATACAATACCTTATATTTTCTTAGATGTTAATTCTCATGCAGATTTAATTTATCTTGCTTCAGAAAAATGTTATTACGCTGTAACAGTTCACCAAGTAGAGGGGAATAATTATGAAGCTAATATTTATTCTATTGCATCTCCAGTGTTGCCTATTCAAAATATAACAGTACAGGAAAACAGGGGGACTTGGTGGAAATTACTGTTTATATGTATTTGTGTAGCAGGTTTAGGGGGAATTGGGTGGAGATTAAAGAATAGCAGAAAGCATGATAAGAAAGAAGCTATATCTATTTCACAACAAGATATTTGTGAAAAAGAAGAAGGGGTTGTTTCAGATATAAATAGTGAAAAAGAAATTCAAGAAAATGACCACCTATATTCCTCGTTTGAAGCTCCTGTATTGAACACCACACCAGGAATTTATATGCTAAACGGATTTCAGGTTATTAATCGGGATTTAAAAGACATTACCGGAAAATTTACGCCTATTATGCGTCAATTATTATCTGTTATTATTCTTTATTCCAATCAGAATAATAAGGGGATTTCTAATATCAAGTTAAAAGAATTGTTGTGGTATGATAAGTCAGAAGAGAGTTTCTCTAATAACCGTAGTGTAAATATACGTAAGATACGTCTTTTGTTGGAAGAGGTAGGAGATACGGAGATATCATCAGCAAATGGTTATTGGTACTTTCTTAATAAGGGGCATGTATATAATGATTATACTATAGCAAATCAATTGATGCAAAAGATGGCACCTTTAGATGTGGTCCATAAGGAAGATCTAGAAAAATTATTGAGTCTGGCTTCATTTGGTCAATTGCTTCCTAACATGCAATTTGATTGGGTAGATAGTTTTAAAGCAGATTATTCCGATTCAATGATTGATCTTCTGAGCCGGTTAAGAGATAGCAAGCAATTTGTAGGAAATGATAACTTGAGAATACAAATCTCAAATTGTATTCTGCGATTTGATTCGTTAGATGAAGAGTCTGTTCGCGTTAAGTGCCGTGCTTTAGTGGATTTGAAACGCATGGGAATGGCATATACTGCATTCGATCAATTCACCAAGGAGTATAAGCTAATATTGAATGAGGATTTTAAATATAGCTTTGAGCAGTTTATAAGTGAAGTGTAACTTATAGGTCGATGTATTACAAAAAATATTGTGTAGTTTTTCTGGAGGAAAAAGTCGATTTTATTGGAGTTAATTCTTTATAATTCTTAAATTTGTATCCTATTACAGAATATGAATTAACACTATTATCAAAATGAAAAGAATTTGGGTGGCTCTTTTGGTGTTTTCTATACTAGGAGGGAGTGTATCAGCAAATGCTATTTCTTTTAAACGCAAAAAGTCAAAAAAGAAGGAGTCTGTTGAGAAAGAAAAAACTGCTTATGATAAACTGTTCTCATCTAATCATTCAAAAGCAGAAGGTTTTATCACTGTACATAAAGTAAAGGAGAAAGTTTATTTTGAACTTCCTTTATCAATGTTGCAGCGTGATATGTTACTAGGTTCTACAGTAACAGAAATTAGTGATAATAAGAATGCTATTATTGGTTCGAAACCTACCGAACCTCTTCATTTTCGTTTTGAGAAATTGAATAATAAAGTCTGCTTGTCGGCAGTGCAGACCAATAATGTGGGTGATGACAATGGTCACCGATTGAAGGCAGCTATTGAGATGAGTAATATGAATGCCATTCTGCAAGTATTTGATATTTCGGCTTATAATAACGACAGTACGGCAGTTGTTTTTGATGTTACCGATTTCTTTGTAAGTGACAATAAATTAATGTCCCCGTTCGATAAATACAGCGTGAATACATCAGGGGGACGCAAACGTTTGACCTCATTTCAAAGTAACAAATCATTTATTGATAGTTTTAAGGCTTTTGAAGATAACATATCAGTCCGTAGTTGCTTGAATTATACTTATTCGTTGACTGGGGGCAAAGGGAAAGACATAAAAGACGAGCCTCTGACCGCAAAGGTAACCCGTTCGATTATATTATTGGATACGATTCCTTATCGTCCCCGATTGATGGATAGTAGAATTGGCATTTTTCCTACAATGAAAAATGAATATTCAGCTGCTAAACAGACAACCCGTTCTATCTATTATGCCAATCGTTGGCGTTTGGAACCTTCAGATTTGAGAGGTTATATTGAAGGAAAGAAAGTGACTCCTATTAAACCGATTGTATTCTACGTAGACAGTTGTTTTCCTGAAAGTTGGAAAGCATCTATATTTGAAGCTGTCAATCAATGGAATGAGCCATTTGAAAAAATCGGTTTTACACAAGCTATCCAGGCTAAAGAATTTCCGAAAGACGATCCGGAATTTGATCCGGATAATTTGAAATATTCATGTATTCGTTATGCTCCGATAGGGATTGAGAATGCAATGGGACCATCGTGGGTTGACCCTCGTAGTGGGGAAATATTGAATGCTTCGGTATATCTGTACCATAACGTCATAAAATTGTTGAATAATTGGCTGTTTATTCAAACTGCTCAAGCCGATAAGCGTGTACGTCATAAAGTAATTCCGAGAGAGGTGATGGACGATGCTTTACGTTATGTCGTTTCTCACGAAGTGGGTCATTGTTTGGGATTTATGCATAATATGAGTGCTTCTTCCGTAATTCCCGTAGATTCGCTCCGTTCCCCTTCATTTACGCAGAAGCATGGTACTACCACTTCCATTATGGATTATGCGCGTTTTAATTATGTGGCACAACCTGGTGATATGGAACGGGGAGTACGTATGATGCCGCCATATTTTGGTTTGTATGACGATTATCTGATTCGCTGGAATTATACACCTGTGCCGGAAGCTAAAACTCCGGAAGAGGAATATGCCATCACTTCGAAATGGATTACGGATTTATCAGATAATCCTGTATATCGGTATGGCAAGCAGCAGTCGGATATACTCGACCCTCGTTCTCAAACGGAAGATTTGGGTGATGATGCTGTGAAAGCAACCCGATATGGAGTGAAAAATCTGAAATACATTCTGGCTAATCTGAATCAATGGCTAGGAGAAGAAGATGTGGATTATACACATCGGTCGGATATTTACGATGGTATAATCATGCAATATTTGACTTATATGTTGCATGTATATCATAATATAGGAGGAATCTATTTGCATGAAAAATTGGTTGGTGATAAGGTGGAAGCCTTGCAGGTTGAACCTAAAGAGAAGCAGAAAGAGGCGATGAATTACTTTTTGGAGCAATTGGCGACCTTGGATTGGCTGGATGATGAAAATGTCCTGAAGGTACTGCCTATGGTAGGGAAACCATCGGATGCTTTGCGGGATGTAATGATGAAATTATTGATGAAAGCTCCTGCCCGGGTAGAATTCTCGGCATTAAAAGCCGGTAAAGAAGAAGGATATGATGTTGATGAATGTATGAATGATATTTATACATATATATGGAATCCTACTATACAAGGACGTAAATTAAGTGCTACTCAAATGAAACTGCAGAATTTGTTTATCAAACACCTGGCTTCGACTGCCGGAATCCGATTGAGTAAAGATACTAAATCATTGAAAAGTGAAGAAGATGCATGGGGGCAGTTAGCTGCTTTTCATCATAAAACAGGTGTAGGGCATAAAGGATGTTGTTGTGCGTCCGATCTGGGGCGTATGTTTAATCCAGTGGCTGGATTTGACGAACCAATGGCAGAGTATTTTATTCCCAAAAACCAGGATAGTATGTGTTATGGTTATTTCCTGCGCATACGTAATTTATTAAACAGCCGGAAGCAACATGTTGATAAAGATACGCGGCTTCATTATCAGTTATTGCTTCATCAAATGAATAATGCATTAAACAGATGATTATGAAGAATAAATATATCTTTTTGCTCTTTTTATCAGTATTTGGTGTGTTTGTCTTTTCTCCTTTGGAGGCTGTTGCCAAAAAAAAGAAAAAAGGGAAAATAGAGCAGGTTAAACCCAAAAGCGCATACGAAAAACTGTTGAAGGATAAACCGAATAGCGTCGAAACTAAAGGACTGATGAATCTTTATTGGGTAGACGATAAAGTATATATGGAAATACCCAGAGATGTGTTGGGTAAACGTTTGCTGATGGGAGGTGTAGTCGATAAACTAAGTAACCCTCAGGAATCATCTGTTGGCTTTTGCCCTGTTGCACCTTTACAAGTGAAATTCTGCCGGTCCGATTCTTTGGTTAGGTTATATCAGGTAGCGGACCGTCCGGTGACAGAACAAGATTCCCGTATCGGAGATGCGCTGAAAAAAAGTTTCAGTGATGTCATTTTAAATCAGTTTTCTATAAAGGCTTATTCTCCGGACAGCGCTTTGGTGATTGACGTTACATCTTATGTTTTTCAGGATGATAAATACATGAATCCGATTGATCCGAAAGCATACAATACGATGGGGGGCTGGGTGAAGCGTAAAGCCTCTTTCAAACAGAAACAATCAATGATATCCGGAATAGCTTCTTATCCAGATAATGTATCTATTTCATGCTATATGAGCTATGAATTAGCGATGTCATTATTCGGTATTTTTCCGATAGCAGAAAATATTCCCTTCAGCGCAGTTGTGAAGCGTACTTTTATGTTATTACCGGAAGATGGGGATTATTGTCCTCGTTTGGCTGATCCTCGTATCGGAACTTTATGGAGCGGCAAGGTGAATTTTTCGGATAAGGAGCAAGGCAGCAACATACAGTATTGGGTGAATCGCTGGAATCTGGCTGTTGATAAACCTGTTGTTTTCTATGTGGATACGCTGTTGCCTGAAAAATGGCAGAAGTGTGTGTATCGTAGCGCTGAGATATGGAACAAAAGCTTTCAGAAAATAGGTTTTTCTAATGCGTTAGACGTGAAACCTTACCCTAAAGATATAGGATTTGATGCCAACAGTATTACTAAGTCTTGTATCCGGTATGTCGTTTCACCTTCCGGTCAGATTACGGATAATTATTGGAGTGATCCGTTGACAGGAGAAATAATAAGTGCCAATATTTATATCCCTCATAATTTAGCTTCGAAAATTCAGCTGAATTATTTCTTACAGACAGCTTCCTTTAACGAGAAAGCCCGCACGTTGATGCCGGATGAAGATTTGGTGGAAGAAGCATTGACTTCGTTATTGTTGAGGCATTGGGGGCATTGTCTGGGATTGACGGATAATATGGCAGGATCTATTGCTTATCCGGTAGATTCGCTTCAGTCGAAAGAGTTTGTAAAAAAACATGGGCTATCTGCGTCAGTCATGGATAAGTTGCCAATGAACTATTTACTTTCGGTTGATAATTATAGTGCTGATATACCTTTGACGCAACAAGTGCTGGGAGAATATGACCATTGGGCGATTCGTTATCTTTATCAGCCAATGAATAAGAAAACACCGCAAGAAGAATTATCGGATTTGCGGAAGCTGGTTTCTGAACGGAATCAGAACCCATTATTGCTTTTTAAACGTCCGCAGAGCAGGAAAGCTTATTATGATCCTCGCGGAATGGAGATGGATTTGGGAAATGATGCTATTCGTGCGGCAACCATTGCTTTTGAGAATTTGGGTAAAGTAGTGGCGAATGCAAACCAATGGTTAGACAAGGAAGATTTCAACTATGAAAAACGAGCCTCACTATATGGAGAAATTATCAATCAGGCGGATGAATATGTGAAGCATGTATTGCAGCAAGTTGGTGGAATCTATTTGAATGACAGTTATCAAGGGGATAGTTACCCTTCTTATCAACCGGTATCCAAAGAGTTGCAACGTCGTTCGTACCAGTGGATGATGGAAGCTATCAGTCAAATGAACTGGTTGGACAATCGGGAACTGTTGAATCATTGTGCGCTGACAGGTAGCGCTGCTGACTATTCACAGAAGTTTTTTGCCAATTTGCTATTAATACAGCTCAATAACCTTTGGCTTAGCGAAAGTAAATCAGATGACCCTTATACGCAACAGCAGGCTGTCGAAGATTTAAAGAATCATCTTTTTAAGGAAGCAAGGGTAGGAAAGGAGCCTGACGACTGGAAACGTTTCTTACAGGGACAATTGCTGAGTTTTGTCATTTCTTGGTCGAATGTAAATGTGCCGAAAGGGAAAGATGAGACAGCTAATGCTTCTTCTAAACTGACTATTCAGACTGTCTGTCCTTACCGGGGGATGACGGCAATTGAGAGCATTCCTTATTCTTCTGCTCCTGAACGGGCTCCATTCTGGTATGGCTGTCTGTTGGATTTGAAAAGTGAGTTTACGAGAGCGAAATCAGTAGCACCTAACCGGGAAATGCAAGAGGAGTATGATTACCGGTTGTTTACGATTGAGAAGGCACTGCGGAAATAGATATAATCTATAAAATGATTAGATATAAAAAAGCCAATTAATTCGTGATAAGATGAATTAATTGGCTTATACTTTTAATGAGGTTTTTCTTCTGTTTTGTTTATTCTACTACCCTTGTGAATGCGTAGGTTATACCAAAGAAACTCGCATCGAAATAATGACCGTACTCTTCAAACGTTGAGCTGAAGAAATCAGTTGGTATAAAATCGTGAAAGTAAATGATAATATTATTATCATCTATCTTATCCAATCCTATAAATGCATTTCCGAGCTCTGTTTTTCTCTTTGAGAAACAACGATTCACTTGAGAGGTGGTGAAATAAGGAGCGTCATATTCCTCATCAGCTATCCAGTTATAGATACCTTTCTCTATATGGTCGAAAACAACAGTGTGGCCTTGAGGGTTGCAAAAGAAGTCCTTTAAATCTCCCGTTAGATATGGGATTATTTTATCTGTGCCATCTTCTTGATGTACAAATTCCAGGTAGTCATTAGCTCCATTGTTTTCCGGCAGACTATTTATCCAGTCTTCGTCAGGCATGCCAACATATACATAGTTGTCTTTATCTTTAATCTCCACAGGTTTCCATTTGCCCAGCATGTCAGTAAACTTTAACTGATCCAGTTTTATATTATAGGATACAAATGAGCCCGGATAGTAGAGTTCGGAGTTGTCAACTGGTGTACCTAGTTTAAGGATAGCGTTTTTTCCTGTATAATCTTCTGCTCCTTCTTTTATTTTTATCTTAAAACGTGTGTAGTAAGATCCTTTTGGAATGGTGACGGAAGTTATTCCGTTTTCAAGTTCAAAATCTTCGTTCAATATAGCTGTACTGGACGGGTCTATTTCTATCGGCAACACGATGTCTGTTGTTGCCCTGAAACTGCTGCCGCTATTTTCTCCTTCCACTTCGATTCTAATGTCTATTTCACTTAACAGACGATAGATAACAGGCTTGAAAGTATACATAATGTGCTCTTTCACTTCAACGGGGATAATCGCTATTTTCTTGTCACCGAGCGTATATCTGGAAACTGGGTTGATGGAAAGGCGGATTTCACGGTTGGCAGTCAGGTTGTTTTTGGGAGTAATGGTTAAAGTGGCACTTGTTTCTCCGGCTTTTATCATGAACCCGTTAGCAGAAATTTCATAGTCTTCATCCAATATGGCAGTACCTTCAATGATGACAGGAATGCTTAAGTCTGTTTCAGGTGCTACAGAAGCTCTCAATTCCACTTCCAGGCTACCGTTAGAAGGTAATATGTATATGGAGCGACTAAAAGATAACTTTGCACCCGACGAGTCGTCATCGTTGCAAGCTGCCGACACTATGATTAGTATAATCATTAGAAGAAAGGAACCTGTTATTCTGATTTTTGTTTTCATTTTAATCCCTTTTTATTGGTTAATGGCATTGTTGTATTCATCCCATAATGCTTGTACTTCTTCACGGTCTTGTGCATTCAGGATACTTCCGGTGGGAAGTAAATAATCTTCTGATGTATTATCTACTTTGGGTGTCAGTTCTTCCGGTTTATCACATGAGATCAAGAAAGCGGAAGAACCTGTGAGAATGAAACATAGGATATATAGTATCTTTTTCATAACTGTTTCTGTTTTTTATGGATAAATTATTCTATGTAGCCTGGATTTTGAATGAGCAAATCAGGAAATAATCTGATGTCTGCTTTGGGAATAGGAAAAGTATAAAGATACTTTTCTGTGATAAATTTCTTTCCTTTGGCAGCGACCCAAAATTCCGGACGTCCGTTGCGTTTTAATTCAAACCAGCGGTCGCCTTCAACAAACAATTCTTTACGGCGTTCACAGAGGATGGCTGACATCAATTTTGTCAAAGGGATCCCAGTGGCGTCGGTTTTTATATTTTGTTGGAAAACTTCTGGGAGATTGTCAATTGTGTAGGCTATATAATTCTGAGTGATTCGTTTGGAACGAAGCTGGTTAAGATAACCTAGTGCGTCTGTTTCCTGATTCAGATGTGCGTGGGCTTCGGCTATAATCAGGCAAAGTTCTTCACTACGAAACTTGGTGGTGATGATTTTATTGACAATCCGTTTGGAATCATAGTTGCATCTGCGACGTACGTCATTGTCGGTGGCTGCAAATAAATCAACCAAATTTCTGTCGACAGGTCTTGATTTTATATCGGCTTGTGCAGTTGCGTAACTCATGGTTCCTATATCATCATCCATGGTGAATGAACGGATAATGACATTGTGTGCTTTTGCTTGTTTCTGGTTAATGGCTTCTACATATTCGTCAGCTTCCAGCATCGGGTATTTTTCCAATACTTCTTTGGCATAGGTAATGGCATTACTCCAGTTCTGTGTCCAAAAGAAGAAACGTGCGAAGTAGGCTTTTGTTACGGATGAAGTAAAGATAAAGTCTTCATTAGACACATTATATGAGAGGGCTTTTCGGAATCCTTCTTCTATAAATTCAGCAGTTTCTTTCAGATTGGCGCGTGCAGGCTTTGCTTCCATATCAAAATCGTCGACAAGTGGAAGTCCGAGAGTCTCTTTTGCCGTCTCCGGCTGGTATGGCTCACAGTAGCGCTGCATAAGGTTATAATAGCAAATAGAACGAATGCTCCAGGCTGTTCCCAATAGGGTTCTAGCTAAATCGGATTCCGTATCATCCATGTTGCCGATAACCATATTACAGTCTTTGATAACAGAGTAGAGTGTTTTGTAAGTGGCCTGATTTTTGTTAATGGCACTTCCCACATAAATGCTCGTATAGCCGAAATTGCTGGCAAGCGTTGCATTCAAGTCATCGGCAAACATCTCTAAAGTTGTCATTACTTCTGGATTGGGAATGATAACGTCATCTCTTCCTTTTTCTATCTGATCCAACCAATAATGGATAATGGTCGAAAAATCTTCAGCTGTTTCAGGAATTATCTTTCCTTTGGGCTTTACGTCTAAGTAATTGTTGCAGGAAGCCAACAATATCATCAGACCACAATAGATAGATATGAATAGTTTATTTTTCATCGTTTATTGTTATTTAAAATCCAACATTTACGCTAAACATCACAGAACGGCTTATCGGATAAGTAGCACCGGGGGTTTCAGGATCCATGCCTGAATAGCTGGTGAATGTGAAGAAGTTGTTCAGTGACAAAGAGAAATCTACATTGGAGAGAGCCGAATTACTTATTAACTTCTTAGGTAGCGTATATCCTAAAATGATGCTCTTAATTCTGGCATAAGATAAGTTGGTAAGGAAAGCTCCATGCGTGATTTCTTTGTGCATAGGGTTATAATAGCCAAATCCGTAAACCTCACCGAACGGATTCCATACGCGCGGATAAGTGCCATTTGTATTATTGGGCGTCCAACGGTCGGCTGCTGCTTTCGGAACATTCAGATGGTGTGCGAACAAATCATTTTGGAAGACTTGTTCGCGTTCTGTGTAATTAAATACCCCATTACCGCTTACGGTGCTAGCTGAAGTTGGCGACTTGATGAATTCAAAATTTTTGGCTCCTGTGGCAAAAGTTCCGTTTACGCTAAGGCGAATACCTTTATATTCGGCGGTTACATTAAATCCTCCGGTTACGGGAGCTTCACTCGTGCCTAGATAATACCGGTAATTATCGGGCTTATTCAAGTCGGTAGCTGTGTGTATTTCAGCATCGGGACGCAACTGGTATGTATATAATCCTGTTTCGGGGTCAATACCTGTGTATCTCCCACTATAGATGGCGTCTACAGGATAGCCCTCCCATAAGTTATTATATCCCATGCTGCTATAGGAAGCTTTATATTTGGTCACTTTATTCTTGTTGTAAGCTATGTTGGCAGAAAGAGACAGACTGAAATCTTTTGTTTTAACAGGAGTTCCATTCAGGGTAGTTTCGATACCTTTGTTGTCAATATTGGCAGTATTGTATTTCTGTTGGGTGAATCCTGTGCTGCTTAGTACTTGCACACCTGTTACAATGTCTTTACTTTTCCGGTAGTATCCTTCCACTATACCTGTCAAGCGGTCGTTAAACATTCCGAAATCAAGAGCCACTTTCACGTCTTGCGTCTTTTCCCAACGTAGATTGGGATTCGGTGGACTAACTACTTTTCCTATATGATAAATATTGTTGGAAATATTCCGGTAGTCATCGTAGTAACTGATAATCATTTGTGGGCTGACACTACGGTTGATGTTACCAGTAAATCCGGTTGCTATACGGAGTGTTAATCTGTTCAGTACGGGTTTCAGCGAAGCCATGAAATCTTCTTCACTAACATTCCACGCTGCGCCGGCTGCCCAGTTAGGATTAAATTGTTTGTCACTACCAAAATTAGAACTACCGTCAGTACGGAAAGAGACATTCAGTACATATTTGTTTTTGTAGTAATAGTCAGCAGATGCATAGAAAGAGACAAAGCGTTGTTCGCTCCATGTTTCTCCGTTCGAGCCATCAATAGCAGCGAGATAGGCTTTCAGCTTCTCGTAGCCTACTCCTGTCGGGTCATCAGGAAGTGGGGTTATGGCATTTCCGGTGATTTCGTCGTAACCGTATCGTTTGCTGTACAAACCGTCTGATTTACTTCCGCGGAATTCGGCACCGGCTATAAGGGAGACAGAGTGGTCTCCAAAAGAATCATCATAAGCAAAATGCCCGCGGACCATATAGCTCTCATTATCTACATTGCGTTGCAAGATAGAAGCATATTCCTTATTAGTATTGTTATCGATAGAGAGACGGTTGTCTAAAGCTGCTTTTGTGTTTTTACCATATATTTCCTTTAGACGGTTGGTGGAATAAGTATATGAAGCCAGACCCACAAAACGCAAATGGTTGATAATGCTGTAATCAATTCCTGCACGAACCATTGTTTTTATATTCTTAGTGCGTGAAGAGGTTTCGTCCATTTCGCGAAGTACATTAAATCCACAATCAGGTATAATCTTGGAACTAGTCTTTTTATTGTTATATTCTCCTAGTGCATAATATGTTTCATCTGCCCGGTAACTGCCGTCTTCGTTATACGGACTTTCGTATGGATTGGCAAAATAAGCATATTGGAAAGGATCGAGACTATTCAGTGCCGGGGACTTTGAATATTGATAAGACATGGATGCCCCAAAGTCAATCTTGACTTTCTGGCTGGGGTGCATTGATAGATTAGCTGTCAGGTTATAACGGTCGTAATCATTATTTTTCAATAAACCGGCGTTGCGGGTATATGCTAGTGAAGTATAATAGGTGTATTTGTCTCCACCACCATTAATGGACAAGTTGTGGGTGGTAGAAACACTGTTGCGAAACAGTTCATCGTACCAATCGGTATTCGTTTTACCTAATTCTTCGATATACGTATCTTGTTGTTCTTTGCTCCATCCGGCAAACTTTCCCCTACCAGCACGAATGATGCCTACTACTCCTACCACCGGATAGTCATTTGCCCCGGCTTCAAATCCCGGAGCAGAGAATTCATCCCATAATCCCTGTTCATAGGCAAGCTTCTCTTGTGAATTCATCAAAGAGTAGTTCCGCTGGGGGGGTAAAGTGACTGATACATTGCCTGAATAGTTTATTTGGGCTTTTCCTGATTTGCCTTTTTTGGTGGTGACAACAATTACTCCACCGGCTGCTCGCGAACCATAAATAGCAGCGGCTGAAGCATCTTTCAAAATAGTAATACTTTCTATGTCACTGGGATTGATGCCGGCGACACCATTCATGAACAAGTCGTCAAATTGACCGGATTTTATTTCAGCACTGGTAGGCATATCGGTACTTCCACTTTGCATGGGAACTCCGTCGATAACCCATAGTGGCTCACCATCTCCGGTGATTGTATTGGTACCTCTGATTCGTATTTTTTGTGTACTACCAGGTTGTCCGGATATGGCTGATACGGCCACTCCTGCTATTTTACCTTGCATGAGGGCGTCTACCGTTGGTTGGGCTTGGTCTTTTAACTGGTCGGCCGAGATAATTCCGACAGAACCAGTCATTTTCTTAAAAGTAGTTTGGGTATAACCTGTAACGACAACTTGATCCAGTTCACTTGTTGCAGATTCCATTTTAATTTTGATAAAAGGTGTTGCTCCTTTCAATAAGTGCTCTACATTTTTCATGCCAATGTAAGAAAAAACAAGTGTCTTGCCTTCTTTCATCTCTTTGATGGAAAACTTACCATCAATATCTGTGGTAACACCGACTTGGGGGAGCTCCTTATAGCGGACGGATACGCCTACTAATGGTACCCCACTTTCGTCAGTTACAATACCTTTCACTGTTACCTGTGCATTTGCAAATAAAGGTAAAATTAGAGCGAAAAGTAATGTTAATGAAAAAATGGTAATTTTATTCATAATTGTATTATATTGGTTTGAATATATGCAAATGTATTATTATTAGCTGATATAAACAAGAAAAATGATAATATTTGTATTTAAAATGTGTGCTTTTGTTTGAGTGAATATCATTCGATGTTTATTATATTTTTATAAAAGTATAGAAAATTGGTTCATGGTATGTTACGACTGGCTTTTTGCATTATACTGCATATTGGGGAGTTTGATATGTTGTAGAAGGCAAGAAAGAAGTGGCTTAATTTGACAATTTTGGGGCATAATTGCTATACCCAAAACGGTTCGTTTCATGTATGGTTATAAATTTACTCCATATCATTATATTTTGGACATGATAAGATTATCATTGAAATATATTTCAACATATGCATTCCTACGATAGAAGTGTCAAAAATAAAAGAGACTAACAATTTCCTTAATTATAAGTTTAGGACTTTATCAGTTAATTCGTTTCTCGGTGTCGAACAGGTTGTTTCTCGGTGAGAAACGGGTCGTTGGTTTTAAAGGAAAGCCCCGAATAGTAACCGACTGGATAACAGTGCTTTACAAAACAGTGTTATCTATCAGAAATGCATAGGAGTTTTATTGACATTTTTTTGGTAACACCATTTGTTTCTATTGCATCTATTACTGTAATAATATTTACATTAAAACTAAAATATGGCATTTATAAAAGAATTTGTTTCATTCCTTTCTGAAACAGGAATGAATCTATTTTTAAAGGTGGGGCTGCTCTGAACCGAATCTCTAGGATTTCAGATTGCGACAAAATAATCTGATGATTGAAAAGAGAGAGTTCTGCTGGTTTATATCAAATAGGGACGAAGCGTATAGGCATAAAAAAAGGAGCAACGCCTTGCTCCAACCTTTGTTAACCTTAAATCTAATACTATGAAAAACACATTGCAAAGATACGGACTCTTGGGAAATTAGCAAATTATCCAAGAAAAATAGCATGTTTTATAACACGTTTTAATAGTTTTCTCCTACTTATTAAGAAATAAACTCTCCTTTTTTCAAGGTATGCAACATTTATTTTGAAAATTGAATCGGAGCATACCGTTGATTCTCTGCCGAAAAACCGTTATCTTTGCAAGGATAATTCATTATATACTCAACAAAAAAGAAAAGGAGACACCCGTGAACGAAGAAGAGATTGTCCTCACCCCGATGATGAAACAGTTTCTGGATTTGAAGGCAAAACATCCGGATGCAGTGATGCTGTTTCGTTGCGGTGACTTTTATGAAACATATTCTACGGATGCCATCGTTGCAGCCGAAATTTTAGGGATCACACTGACAAAACGTGCCAATGGGAAAGGAAAAACTATCGAGATGGCAGGTTTTCCTCATCATGCCCTTGATACCTACCTTCCGAAACTGGTTCGTGCTGGAAAACGTGTCGCCATCTGCGACCAGCTCGAAGACCCGAAAATGACGAAGAAGCTGGTGAAGCGTGGCATTACCGAATTGGTTACTCCCGGTGTTTCTATCAATGATAATGTTCTGAACTATAAAGAAAATAACTTCCTGGCTGCCGTTCATTTCGGAAAGGCTTCCTGTGGAGTTGCTTTTCTCGATATTTCTACCGGTGAATTCCTTACTGCAGAAGGACCTTTTGATTATATAGACAAGCTGTTGAATAACTTTGCCCCTAAGGAAATTCTTTTTGAACGTGGCAAACGCCTGATGTTTGAAGGTAATTTCGGTAACAAGTTCTTCACATTCGAGCTGGACGACTGGGTATTTACAGAAACGACTGCCCGTGAGAAACTGCTGAAACACTTTGAAACGAAGAATCTGAAAGGTTTCGGAGTAGAGCACTTGAAGAACGGTATCATTGCTTCCGGTGCTATCCTGCAGTATCTGACAATGACGCAGCATACGCAAATTGGTCACATCACTTCATTGGCGCGTATTGAAGAAGATAAATACGTCCGTCTGGATAAGTTCACGGTGCGTAGTCTTGAGCTGATTGGCAATATGAATGATGGCGGAAGTAGCCTGCTCAATGTGATTGACAGAACAATCAGCCCGATGGGAGCGCGTCTGTTGAAACGCTGGATGGTTTTTCCCTTAAAGGATGAGAAACCGATCAATGAACGCTTGAACGTAGTGGAATATTTCTTCCGCCAACCTGATTTTAAGGAACTGATTGAAGAACAGTTGCATCTGATAGGTGACCTGGAACGTATTATTTCCAAAGTGGCTGTAGGGCGTGTGTCGCCTCGTGAAGTCGTTCAGTTGAAAGTTGCCTTGCAAGCAATTGAGCCGATAAAACAGGCATGTATGGAAGCTGATAATGCGAGCTTGAATCGCATTGGCGAACAGTTGAATCTTTGTATTTCTATTCGTGACCGGATTGCCAAAGAGATTAAAAATGATCCTCCTTTACTGATAAATAAAGGTGGAGTGATTCAGGACGGTGTGAACGCAGACTTGGATGAATTGCGGCAAATCTCCTATTCAGGAAAAGATTATCTGCTAAAGATACAACAGCGGGAGAGCGAAGAGACGGGTATTCCGAGCTTGAAAGTAGCTTATAATAATGTATTCGGTTATTATATCGAAGTCCGTAATGTGCATAAGGATAAGGTTCCACCCGAATGGATTCGCAAACAGACGTTGGTCAACGCAGAGCGTTATATCACGCAGGAACTGAAAGAATACGAAGAGAAGATTTTGGGAGCGGAGGATAAGATTCTGGTTCTGGAAACGCAGCTATATACGGACTTAGTACAGGCATTGATGGAATTTATTCCACAGATACAGATTAATGCGAATCAGATTGCACGTCTGGACTGCTTGTTGTCATTTGCCAATGTGGCCCGTGAGAATCGTTATATCCGTCCGATTATTGAGGATAATGACGTACTGGATATTCGTCAGGGACGTCACCCGGTGATTGAAAAGCAACTTCCGATAGGCGAGAAGTATATTGCCAATGATGTAATGCTGGACAGCAACACGCAACAGATTATTATTATTACAGGTCCGAACATGGCCGGTAAGTCTGCACTTTTGCGTCAGACGGCGTTGATTACGCTGTTGGCTCAAATCGGCTCGTTTGTTCCTGCGGAGAGTGCGCACATTGGTTTGGTAGATAAGATATTTACCCGTGTTGGAGCGAGTGATAATATATCAGTCGGCGAATCTACATTTATGGTAGAGATGAATGAAGCGGCAGATATCCTGAATAATGTTTCTTCCCGGAGTCTGGTATTATTTGACGAATTGGGTCGTGGTACTTCTACTTATGATGGTATTTCCATTGCCTGGGCAATTGTAGAGTATATCCATGAACATCCCAAAGCAAAAGCACGTACATTATTTGCCACGCACTATCATGAATTGAATGAGATGGAGAAATCTTTCAAGCGCATCAAGAATTATAATGTATCGGTGAAAGAAGTTGATAATAAAGTAATCTTCCTTCGTAAACTAGAACGTGGCGGTAGTGAACACTCTTTTGGTATTCATGTGGCAAAGATGGCCGGTATGCCGAAAAGCATTGTGAAACGTGCAAATGAGATATTGAAACAGCTTGAATCTGATAATCGCCAACAGGGCATAGCAGGTAAACCGTTGGCAGAAGTGAGCGAGAATCGTGGAGGTATGCAGTTAAGCTTCTTCCAGTTGGACGATCCGATTCTCTGTCAGATTCGCGATGAGATATTGAATCTTGATGTGAATAATCTTACTCCTATTGAAGCGCTGAATAAACTGAATGATATTAAGAAGATAGTCAGGGGGAAATAAGCTGAAAATGTATATAATGTCTTAGGATATGTTTTCGATTGTTGTTCTGACATTAGGGAAATGGCATTTGTTTTATTGATAAAAAAGAGGGATTAGTGATGTTTGAACCGCTAATCCCTCTTTTTTGATTTAGGCTATTTTCTTTTTCTTCTTGTCATAGAAGAACATGAAATAGACGCCTATTATGATAAACGGAACGCTTAACCATTGTCCCATATTGAACATCATGCTGTTTTCAAAATCTTCCTGATTTTCTTTTAGGAATTCGATGAAAAAGCGGAAGGTGAAGATATAAGTCAGACAAAGCCCGAAGAAGAAGCCACGGTGCAGTTTCTTGCTGTAATTCTTATACAGGTAAATCATGATGAAGAACAGGATAAGATAAGCGATGGCTTCGTAGAGCTGTCCCGGATGACGGGGGAGCATATCTACACGTTCGAATATGAATGCCCAGGGCACATCAGACGGTTTGCCTATGATTTCGGAGTTCATCAGGTTGGCAAGGCGGATGAAGCAGGCGGTGATTGGAGTAGCTACGGCAATCATATCCAGCACGTCCATATAATGGAGTTTCGTCTTGCGGCAATACAGCCAAAGGGCGATTATCAGTCCTAATGTACCGCCGTGGCTGGCAAGTCCTTCATATCCGGTGAATTTCCAGTTTCCGTCCGGCATGAATTTGATAGGAAGAATCATTTCCCAAAAATGAGACAAGTAGTATCCCGGATCATAGAACAGACAGTGTCCCAGGCGGGCACCAATCAGAATACCAAAGAAACAATAAAAGAAAAGCGGGTCAAACTTTTTCTCCTCTATCTTTTTATCCCGGTACTGGTAGTGAACAACCACATAAGCAAAGAATATTCCTACTGCCCACAATAATCCGTAATAACGGATAGAAATGCCGAACAGGTTGAATAGTTCGGGGTTCGGGTTCCAGTTGATGGATAATAGCATGGTATTCATTCTATATTGGATTAATGTTAATGATTAGATTTTTTGAATTTCTCCGCAACCATCCGGTAGGTTGGTATATTTATTCCCTGTTCTTCGGCTGCTGCAATCATGTCGAAGAGCAATCCCTGTATTTCCGAGTCGTGTCCGCGTGCCAGGTCTTTTTGCATAGAAGCGGTACTTTCGGGGTCAAGCTTGTCAATCACTTTCAGGTTGTAGCTGACTGGGTCTTCGGGAAATTCGACGCCCAGTTTCTTTCCTAAGGCAGCGCTTTCCGTAGAAAGTCCGATAAATGTATCCCGTATCTTTCCCGGTTTCTGCACTTCTCCCATCGGAACGTCGTAGTAAGCACCCGTCACAGCCATTGCGGAGATAAACGACCATTTGATAAACGTATCCCGGTTGATGTCCGGTGACAGGTCTACCTTTATGCCTGCTTCCTGCAAGTCTTGTTGGATGGCTTCCAGCAATCCGGGCTTTACAACTGTGCCGCGATGAGCGCCGTATATCAACCGGAATATCTTTCCCATTTGGGTGATTTCTCCTGTACCGGATACGAAACCTACGATATAGATGCATCCGTCGAGGACAGTGACTTCCGGTACCAACTTTTGTATGCGTGGCCCTGTGCCGTACACATTCAGGATAGGGATGACAACCGTGTCTTTGTGTGCTGCTCTTTTAATCAGTTCTACGATGGAATCGACCGAATAACCTTTCACGCATACAAATATCACATCTGCTTTCCCATTGAATTCTTCAGCGGTAGTTGCCGGAATCCGGAGCGTATGTTCGCCCTTCAAATCCGACTTCAGTTTCAAACCGTTCGTTTGAATCGACTGCAAATGAGCTCCACGGGCAATACAGGTTACATCTTTGCCTGCCAGCGACAAGAATCCTGCGATACTGCCGCCTACACCTCCCGTTCCTGCAATGAGATATTTCATATTGTTAGCGAATTAGTAATTAATAAGTCGTCGGTGGTAACCGATAATCACACGTTGAAACGGAAATGCATGATGTCGCCATCCTGCACCACATATTCTTTTCCTTCCACACCCAGTTTTCCGGCTTCTTTCACAGCTGCTTCCGAGCCGTATTTGATATAATCATCGTATTTGATAACCTCGGCACGGATAAAGCCTTTTTCAAAATCGGTGTGGATCACTCCAGCACATTGAGGAGCTTTCCATCCTTTTTCGTATGTCCAGGCACGTACTTCTTGTACACCGGCAGTGAAATATGTTTCGAGATTCAGGAGTTTATAAGCAGATTTGATAAGACGTGCTACGCCCGATTCTTCCAAGCCTACTTCGGCAAGGAACATTTGACGGTCTTCGTACGTTTCCAGTTCGGCGATGTCCGCTTCTGTTTTGGCTGCGACAATCAGGATTTGAGCATTCTCGTCTTTTACGGCTTCGCGTACCATATCTACGTATTTATTTCCGTTTACTGCGCTTGCTTCATCAACGTTGCAGACATACATTACCGGCTTGCTGGTCAATAAGAACAGTTCGTGAGCAATCTTTTGTTCGTCTTTTGTTTCAAAAGTCACTGTACGTGCAGATTTTCCCTGTTCCAATGCGTCTTTATATTGAACGAGTACATCGTAAGCTAACTTTGCAGCTTTGTCTCCGCCCGTCTGTGCTTGTTTCTGTACTTTCTGGATACGGCTTTCGATGGTTTCCAGGTCTTTCAATTGAAGTTCGTAGTCAATGATTTCTTTGTCGCGGACGGGATTTACGCTTCCGTCTACGTGTGTCACATTGTCGTCATCGAAGCAACGGAGTACGTGGATAATTGCATCTGTCTCACGGATATTGGCAAGGAACTTGTTTCCCAGTCCTTCACCTTTGCTTGCGCCTTTCACCAGTCCGGCGATATCTACGATTTCTACAGTTGTAGGAACAATTCGTTGGGGGTGCACCAATTCAGCGAGTGCGTTCAGACGTTCGTCAGGAACAGTGATTACACCTACATTGGGTTCAATTGTACAGAAAGGGAAATTTGCCGCCTGTGCTTTCGCATTCGACAAACAGTTGAAAAGTGTCGACTTACCCACGTTCGGTAGTCCTACAATACCACATTGCAATGCCATATTAATCTATTATTTCTTTTATTATCAATGATTTATACAAATGAACAACGATTTGGCAACAATGTCCGGATAAATAAAGAGTATTTGTTGCCGGGCTGCTCATTGTAGTTTGCAAAGATAATACTTACTAATCGAAATTACCCCAATTTCGTAGAACAAAATAAGTTTGTCCATTAAAAATCAATTTTTAAGCTAACGAAGAAAATGTGGTATGCTTTCTGTCTTTAAAAAACAGATAAAAACGATATCAATGTCTCTTTCAATGTAGACTTCATCTGTTTTTTTAGTAATGAGCCAGCTAAATGTTGTTTTAAAAAGATGCAAAGGCTCGTTTGTTTTGTCTTTATCATTTACTTATGATATTTATTCTCTTTATATAATTAATTATATTAGAAAAAGCGTGTAATTGAGGTGGTCCCCCTCCACCTCAATTACACGCTTTTTTCATATAAAAAGAATATTCTTTCGCGTCTGCGCACGTGTACACTATTAAAAAGAAAACTCACAGCCAGTTTATCTTCCTATGCTATGTATAGCACAGAATCCCATTATAGCTGCTTTTATTTTCATTATAGCTAATCTCAATTTCATTATAGCTAATCCCGATTTCATTATAGCTAATCAGCACTTGCTATCAAGAGGCTCATGGTTCATTGAGATGCTTATCGTATCCCAAATATACGATAAATCGTCCGGTGCATAAGTAAAATCATTCTAGATGAAAGTAAATACATTTTAGATGAAAGTAAGACAAAGTAAGCTAATCTGGGACAAAGTACGTCATTTCAATCCCTTGTGATATAATACCTTTGCGGTATCAAAAGAAAAAGAAATAGGGCTGGTTCATTTCTTCCGATATCTATTGCGTCAGCTGTTTTGCTTTGTTATAAGCCGACTGAAAATAAATTTATATTAGGGTGATTCTTTTATGCGATAAAGAATCAAATGCCCGCTTTCGATTTTTGGGCTTAGTGAAAAGTTTCAATCGTTTTCAATTATATCATCCTCTGTAATAGTAGTCAACGATTCATTTGATATGTTTCCGTCCGTCGCTAAACGGTTCGCTTGAATTTCCAATGTTTTTTCAAAAATGTTGCGAACCCAACGGGCATTTCCAAAATTGTGGTCTTTATTGATAATAGCTTTATTAATCACCCGTTTCATTTTCTCTATGGCTCCATCAGTGATTACATATTCATACTTTTTCAGATTACCAAGGTATATCTGTAATAGTTCTTCTGCTGAGTAATCCTTAAACTCAATGTAGCGGTTGAAGCGCGATTGTAGTCCGGGATTTGAGTCTATGAATTCTTTCATCTCTTGCGTGTAACCGGCAAGAATAACAACCAGGCGTTCTCTGTCATCTTCCATTCGTTTTAGCAGTGTTGCTATTGCTTCTTTTCCATAATCATTGCTTGAATTTGTAACCAAAGAATAAGCTTCATCAATAAACAGTATTCCACCCATGGCAGAGTCTATGATTTTATTTGTTTTGACAGCGGTTTGTCCTACATATTCTGCGACCAGGCCAGATCGATCGGTTTCAACTAAATGTCCTTTCTCCAAGATACCTAGTTCTTTATAAATGCAGGCTAAAATTCGTGCAACGGTAGTCTTTCCTGTTCCAGGATTCCCTATAAATACACAATGATATGAAAGTGAGGGGGCTTTCATTCCTTTTGATGCACGTACCTTCTGAATTTTGATAAAATTGACTAATGTAGCCACATCATTTTTTACTAGTTCAAGTCCGGTCAACTGAGTTAGCTGCTCCATTCCTCCTTGCTTTTCGGGTGTGCTGACGTATGTAGCCGTATTAGATTCTAGCTCACTTTTACTGATTTCATTATTCCAGGGAGACATGATGCTTTTCAGGAAATCGGTTTCTTTTGTTGTAATGGTTCCATCTGCTTTGGCAATAATAGATGCATAACGATATAAAAGTAAATGGTATTGTTTTCCTATTTCATTATCCATATTGTTGATGATTGCACCTAATATGAATAAAGTGTCCGATTTGATATTGTCCGCATTTATTTTTTCAATGAGAGGGAGGTAATCGGCAATACTATTAGAAATACGGTCATAGGCAACAGGCAATTTAGAGAATGTGATTTTCTGTAAGCCATATATGCGGGCAAACAGATAGATGATGGCAAAGCTCTCCTTTCTATCTATTCCAAATCGATAACCTAGTTGCTGATAAACCTTTAATAAATCTGCGGTTATCAACATATTAATCAAGTCTGGAAATGGTATTTCAGCGGGGTTGCCGGTAGAATGGAAATGTATCGCATTGTCAACCTCTTCTTTTAGACGTGGATTATCGTTTAGTTTCTGAATAAACAGAAATAGTTTATCTTACAGTCTTGAACAATATTAAAATAAGGTTGATCGATTCCATTGAATGTAGCGGTTGTTTGTATGGGCTGCTTTTCCAAAGTATTATTGGGGGTTATTGTTATTTTGCTTGTAGACATTATTATGAAACCAATAATAATTCCAACTATGGCACCAATTATTACTTCTATCGAAAGTATAATAATTCCAGTTACTAATGCGAGTAGCCCGATTAATACAAAAGTGAAGCCATAACCGAGTTGCTTACTTTCTATTTTATTGTGTTTGGGTGATTCAGAATTTGAGGCCATAATCGTTTTTCTATTAGAATACTTGTTTGTTTAGACAATGTAATATCATTTATAATGAATGTGCGCAAATGTAATGAATATATTCCAATAGTTCCTTTGTATGGCAATATTTTCAATCAAGTAATATTCTCTTTAGTATTTTGCTTGGTATTTCTTATAGAAAATCAGGAATAAAGTAAATCCAATTAGAGCAAATGGTACACCCGCCAGAGCCGGATAACGGTAGCCACCATTAACAGCCAGTCCGCCTGCATAAGCACCGATGGCATTTCCGAGATTGAATGCAACCTGCACGCAGGCTGCTCCCAGCATTTCTCCTCCCTTTGATACGCGGATAATTAATATCTGCTCCGGACTGGATACTGCGAACAGTCCTGCCGTACAAAGGCACATCAACAGGGCTGCTGCCCATTTATAGGGAGAAAGGAAGAAGATGAGCAATAACATAATACAGATAAGTGCTTGAGCGGCAGTTCCTACTTTTCCGGGGGTGTAGCGGTCGGAGAGACGTCCACTAATCAGGTTTCCCATCACCATACCGAAGCCGGCAAGGATCATTAAGGGCGTAATGCTTTCTGCGGAGAAGCCGGACACATTGGTAAGCATCGGATTGATGTAGCTATACCAGCAGAATACACCGCCATTACCTAGTGCCGTAGCGCCAAGAATCAACCACGGAGCCGGAGTTTTAAGAAAGCGGAATTGTCCTTTAAAGCCGGTATCCTTCAGACCCTCTACATGCGGAACCCATCGCCAGATATAATATAGGATAACAATTCCCCAGATACCAACCAGCAGGAAAGTGGCACGCCAGGAAAGCATGGTACTTAAGGAAGTGCCCAAAGGTACGCCAAACAGATTGGCAATGGTCATTCCTGCAATCATGATGGAGACGGCTTCCGAACCTTTACCCTTGTCGGCCAGTTTCTCTGCAACAATAGAGCCTACTCCGAAGTATGCACCATGAGGCAAACCGGAAATAAAGCGGGCAGCGAGCAATACCCAGTAATTGGGAGCCATAGCCGCACAGATATTACCTATCATAATTAAGGTAACTAATACTAACAGAATATGTTTTAGCGGATATTTGCGAGCCAATGTCAATACAGGTGCACCGACACAGACGCCTAATGCATAAGCAGAAATGAAATGCCCTGCGGTAGGAATACTAATACCTAAATCTTTTGCCACATCGGGCAAAATTCCCATCATTACAAATTCGGCAATACCTAATCCCAGTGTGCCGAACGCCAATGCAATAAGACTCTTCTTCATACAAAACTTTACCTTAATACCTGTTACCTTACTACCTTGCTATTATTTGCCGCTTATTTGTTTTGGCTGTAAAGGTAAAACAAAATCTTTCAGGGTGAGTTCGATGAGATGGATTTTGATTTAAATCAATTTAGACAATGTTGGTGTAAACTGATGACGAGGGATTTATGTAGTATATGTAAATTGTAGCTATTTACTTTCTTTCCAATTCTTGCAAATATTTGCAAGAATTGGAAAGAAAGTAAA